>CAZGSV010000206.1:0-1679 GCA_964528605.1 uncultured Armatimonadia bacterium | reverse complement strand
TAGGCGCGGCCCTGCGCGGCCGCCCACCTGTAGGGGCACGGCACGCCGTGCCCCCCCGCCCTCTGTGACCGACAGTCCTGCTTGCGTGCCCCGAGCCTGCCGAGGGGCCCGCATCAGGCGGGTGCTCGCCCGTTGTCCCGTAGGAGCGGCATTCCTGCCGCGACCCGTAGGGGACCGCCGCCTGCTTTTACCCGCCCCGCCTTCGGCAGGATCGCCTCAGGAGACCTCAGGCGGGCCGCAATGCCTCTCGCGACCTCGCCACTCGGCCCTACGTCGGCGTAGCGACCCGCTCCCGTATCGCCTCCAGGAGAGCGCGACCCTCTGCTACTGCCTCAGCCGCCTCCTGCGCGCTGAACGACTGCGACGGCACCGCCGGCGTCGGCAGCCCGTTGGGATAGCGCGTCACAATGTAGTACCGGTCCAGCAGAGCGCAGGCCGATTCCAGACTCCCCAGGCTTGCATCATGCTCGGCCGCGGCCCGCACCAACGCCACCAGCGAGTGTTCGTACAGCGCGCGGTCCGTATGCAGCGTGAGGAACCCCTTAAGCGCCTTCTCCACCGCCTGCTGCGCCCAGAAGCACGCCGCGCTGTATCGCTCGCCCTTGAGGTCCCATTCCGCCGTACGCAGTTCTTCCTGGGCTTCCGTGACCCACCGCCGCGCCTCAACGCTCCGATTCATACAGCACCTTCCCCTCCTCAAGCGCGCGCAAAAGAAAGCGCCGGCCTTCGGCCAGCATCTGGTCGAATTCCTCGGGGGTGTAGATCAGAAGGTCCACGTGCGGATCGGGAATGACCGCCGCGCTCTCTCCCAAGCGCCCGACGAACGACTTGTCGCTCTTGGCGACCACGATGAGGTCAATGTCGCTGGTGTCCACATAGTCGCCCCGCGCCGCAGACCCGAAGAGGATGATCTTGCGCGGCCCATACGCCTCCACAATGCGCCTCACCAGCGACTCAATCCGTTCGGACAACTGTGTCGCGTACTTGCTCATCCCCGAAATGGTATCACGTCACTGTGCCCGTCGCATCCGTGCGACCACGCCGTGTCAGGACCCTCAGGCCCGCCCTGTTTCCGGCGGCACGCCAACTCGTAGGGGCGAGCCGACGGCTCGCCCGTGCGCGCAGCGCGTAGGGGCCGATTCTCAATCGGCCCGCCGCGCCCACGGCGCGGTTTGACGCCGTGGGGTGGGCGCGGGTACGTTGACCCATGTGGCGACCCCGGCTGACTCCTGGCTCGAAATGCGCCAAATCTCGAAAGCCTTCGCCGGCGTGGGGGCGCTGGAACGCGTGGACTTCAGCCTGCTGCCGGGCGAGATTCACGCCCTCGTCGGCGAGAACGGCGCCGGCAAGTCCACCCTCATGCGCATCCTCAGCCGCGCCCTCCCGCACGAGGGCATCAAGTATGTGGAGCAGGGCATCCTCGCGGCGACCTTCCAGTATCCCACCGGCGGCGCTGACGCCATTGACATCGCCCTCAAGATCCTGAAAGGCGAGAGGGTCGAGAAGAACATCATCCTCGGCACCCGCCTGTTCACCAAAGACACCCTCCCCGACGGCCAGTACATTCCCCCGGGGGGCTAGCCGCGTCGCTCGCCCCCTCCACCTAGTGCTAGGGACCCCGACAGGTCGGGGTCCCTATGGCGCGCTGGGCCCGCCCGAATGTAGGGGCCGCATCTTAT
>CAZGSV010000205.1:0-1796 GCA_964528605.1 uncultured Armatimonadia bacterium | reverse complement strand
TCAGCGCCCGCTTCGCCAGTTCGATGCCAAAGAAGGTGGACGGCATCGCCTTACTACGCCCGCCCGTCGAGAACCTGCGCTGCCTGTCCGCTCCTCGACCGCCGCCTTGCGAGCAGCGCCAGGCGCGCGTCCATCAGCCCCCTGGTCACCTCCACCGCCCCGCGCAGCAGCGCCAACTGCCGGTTCGCCAGCCGGCCCAGTCGCTGCGCGCTCGAGAGCAAGGCAAGATGCGCCTGCCTCAGATCGCTCGCCCGCAGGGCCGTCGCGCCCGCCCCCGCCTCCCTCTCCAGAGCCGCCATCTGCCCCAGCCTTTGCTCCTCCAGCCCCTGCAGCCGCTCGGTGGCCACGCGCTCCGCTGCCGCTATCTTGGTCAGAGCGTCAACGTCGCCACGCCTGAGGGCCGTCGCCTCCTCCTCCGCCAGCCGCTCCAAACGGCGACAGGTTGCGCACTCCGCCCTCAGCACCCTGAGCAAGTCCGGGCGCGCAACGCGGCTTGCAGGGCCGCAGGCCTCCTTTCTCTCCCGCTGAGCCCTTGCGGTGCCCCTCACTCAACCTCACCCCCAAGGAGCATGTCCACTATCTCGTCCGCCGGGACTCGATACTCCCCCGAGGCTATCCGCCGCGACAACTCCGCCACGCGCTCCTGGCGCACCTGCGGCAGCGTCTTCAGCCACTCCACAATCTCCGCCGCCCGCCGCGCCCCGGGCGACAACTCCAGCGAGTCCGCCTCTGCTTCGGCCCCGCGCCCCGGCCCAGCCGCGCCGGTTTGCCTGATCTGCCCGGATGCCTGCAGTGCGCGGCTCAGCACGTCCTGCAGGTGACTCTCAGCAATCCGCATTCCCGCATCCTCCCTCGTGGCCCCTCACTCGTCGCCGCCAACCGGGTTATCGGCTTGTCGCCCACTCTCCTTAAGCCCATTCTGTGTTTCCGCGCCCGCACGCCGACTTAATCCCGCGTACAGAGCCCTCGCCAAACCCAGGCTTCCTCTCTCCGCCAAGCACCGCCCCAGCGCGTCCTCGATGAACCCCTCGTACACACCGCCCCCGGGGATGGCCGCCTCCTCGCTCGCAGCCGCACGCATCGCCCGCACCAGGTACACCGCGAACGCCGCCTCCAACTCCCGACAGGCCCCCCACAGCCGTCCGCTCGGCGCCCGGGAACTCTCAGACCCCGGCGGCGCCACCATGATCCGTTGTCCAGTCACATCGTCACCAACTCTCCGGTCAGCGCCCCGGCCGCCTTCAGCGCCTGGAAGATCGCTACCAGGTCCCGAGGCGTCACCCCCAAAGCGTTGAGCGCGCGCACGACATCCTCCACCGTGTCGCCCGGCGCCAGCGTTGCCAGGCTCGCCTGTCCCTCCTCCACTGTCACCTGCTCCTCCGGCACCACCACCGTCTCCCCCCCCGAAAAAGGCGGAGGCTGACTCACTGCTAGCGACCGCTTTATCTCCACCGTCAGCGCCCCGTGCGCCACCGCCACCGGCAGAATCCTCACCTGCGACCCGATCACCACCGTCCCCGTCCGCTCGTTGATGACCACCCGCGCCGGCGCCTCCACCGGCACCCGTATCTGCTCCAGCCGGGCCAAGAACGAGATCAGGTCTGCGCGCTGCTCCTCTCCCACCCACACGACCACCGCTGCCCCGTCAAGGGCCTGCGCCTTGACCCCGAGTTGCTGCCCAATCGCCACGGCTACCGCCTGCGCCACCGTGAAGTCGGGCGTGCGCAGCGTCACCTGAATGCTTCCGCCCGCCTCCAGGATCACCGGCAACTCCTTTTCCACCGTGGCCCCCCCCG
>CAZGSV010000204.1:0-1800 GCA_964528605.1 uncultured Armatimonadia bacterium | reverse complement strand
TTGCTGGAAGCGCTGCAGCAGCGCCTCGAGGCCGCGGCTGGTTCGGTGGAAAAGGTTCTGCCGCTTTCCGCCCGCGCGCTTCGGGAGCGACTGCCGGGCCTCACTAAACAGGAAGAGCGCACGCGGACCATCGCCGAGTCTCTTCCCGATGCCTCGCCGGAGGGGCGTTCCAAGGCGGCGGAGGAAGTCGGGGCCTATGAGGGCGAGGCAAAGCGTTTGAGGCAGGCCGCAGTCTTGATCGCGCAGGCGACAGACCTTGGCCCGACGACCAGCCTGCTGCTATCGGCCGGCGAACTGTGGAACAACTTTGGCATTGGGGAGATGTGCCCCGCAAAAGCGGAGACGCAGTTGTCTCTGGAGAGGCGATGCGTGGCGGACGAGCACGAGCCGATCGCGCTCAATCTATTCAATGTCACCGATCGCCCCTTGCGGGTGCAGATCTTCGCGGAGAGCAGCCAGCCGGGCCCGGCGGTACGACTCATGCATGTCGTGCCCGTGCCGGCGGGCGACGGCTCGACATCCTGGGATGCGATGCCGGAACTGGACGAGTCGAGGGTGATTAGCGTCCCACCGCTGGCTACGGAACAGGTGTGGGTGGACATTGATGCCGCAGGCTTGGCGCCGGGCGACTACTCGGTAACGGTGCGTTGTCTAGCCCTCAACGGCGCCGGCGTGCACGAGGCGACGACCGCGTTTTACCTCGTGGTGCCCGCCCCGGTTAGCGAGGCCAAGATTGCGCTGAAGGTTCTCGACTTCCGCGCCGCTCCTGCCTCTTCCTTCCACCACTGCAACTGGGCCTACGTCAGCGGATCGTTGTTGCGCGATTACCCCGAAGCGACTTATCAGGACTTGCTGGCGCACGGAACCAACGTCTTCGTCACCAACGGCGGCCCCAAGGCCTCCTTTGATGACGATGGTCGCCTGGTCGGCGCGATTGACTTCTCCGCTGTCGACGCCGATATAGCCCGCTTCCGCGGCCAGGACGTGATCTTCCTGATGCAGGGGATGGTGCAACTGACCTCCGCCTCGGGCAAGCAGGCGGAGGGCAGCGAGGCTTACAAGCGCGCGCTCGTCCCCTACCTGGACGCGCTGGTGAAGCACATGGCGGCGATGGGCTTCTCGACCGACAACTTCGCCTACTATCCGTTCGACGAGCCGGGCAGCGATGGTTGGCCCACGGTCAACATCTTCATCGAGAAGGCCAAGTTGGTGCGCGAGGCCGACCCGCGCATCCGGATATACGTGGACGGCGGGCCGCCGGCGATCGAGATGTATCAGGCGATGCTGCCTTACGTGGACATATGGCAGTCCTACTTGCATCGCGTCTGGAACACGTTCGACGACGAGCGGGTGGCTCTCATCCGGCGCTATGTGAAAGAAGTTTGGACCTACGACATGGGGGTCGAGGGCAAGACGCAGGATCTCGTGGACTACTACCTTGCCGATCCCATTTACTGCTTCGTGCACGGGCTAACCGGCAACGGCTACTGGACCTACTGCACTCAGCAGCAGGACCCGTGGCAGCGAGGGACCCAGGAATACGTGATGGTCTATCCGGGCACGACGAAGCCGGTGACGAGCCGCCGCTGGGAGGCGGTGCGGGAGAGCATCGAGGACTACCGGATTCTCACCGCATTGCGCTCGCTCGTTCAGGAGGCCGAGGCCGAAGGCGTTGCCTCGGAGGCTTGCGCACGGGCGAGACAACTGATGGACGTCGAACTCCCGGCCGAAATCCGCCGCGCCCCGCTCACGGAGAAAGCCATCGAATCCATGCGCGCCAAGGCCCTCGCCGCCGGCGAA
>CAZGSV010000203.1:0-1965 GCA_964528605.1 uncultured Armatimonadia bacterium | reverse complement strand
GCTCAAAGAGGGATCGAGTGCGAGGTCTCCATGGAGGAGCGCATGGCCTGCGGCGTCGGCGCTTGCATGGGCTGTCCGGTCCCGGTCGTCTCCGGCGGCTACAAGATGGCCTGCTCCGACGGGCCGGTGTTTGCCGCGAGTCAGGTTGACTGGACAAGATTGGAGGTGGCCCACGGTGGAGCCTGAGCCGCTTCCCATCTTCCGCGACAAGGACAACTCGCCTCCAGCCGCCAGCGGGCCGGACCTCTCGGTCAACCTCGGCCCCCTGCACCTCCAGAACCCGGTGACCGTGGCCTCCGGCACCTTTGGCTTCGGCGAGGATTATGCTGACTTCTTCTCGCCCCGGCTGCTCGGCGCCATCACCACCAAGACCATTACCCTACAGCGGCGCCTCGGCAATCCCCCCCCTAGAGTCGCGGAGACTCCTTCCGGGATGCTCAACTCCATCGGCCTCCAGAATCCAGGGGTGGAGGAGTTCGTGGGACAAGTTCTGCCGCGCATTGAGCGCCTCGGCCCGCCGGTCATCGTCAGCGTCGCCGGCGAGAGCGGGCAGGAATACGTGGACCTGGCGTCCCGCCTCGCCGCTCAGCGTTCCGTCGCTGCCCTGGAACTGAACCTCTCCTGCCCGAACGTCCCGCGAGGCGGCCTCGAGTTCGGGGTTGACCCAGCCACCGTGAGCCAACTCGTTGCCGCCGTGCGCCGTGAGTGGCCGCGCACCTTGCTGGTGAAGTTGTCGCCCAATGTGACCGACATCGTTGCCCTCGCGCAGGCCGCCGCGAACGCCGGGGCCGACGGCCTCGCCCTCATCAATACCATCCTCGGCATGGTGGTTGACGTCGAGCGGCGCCGGCCCATACTGCCGCGCGCCGTGGGCGGGCTCTCGGGGCCCGCAATCCGTCCGGTCGCCGTGCGCATGGTGTGGGAAGTGCACCGGCGCTTGCCCTCCATACCGCTGGTGGGCATGGGCGGCATTGCCTGCGCCGCGGACGCCCTGGAGTTCGTCCTCGCCGGCGCCACCGCCGTCGCCGTCGGCACCGCGAACTTCACTAACCCGCGCGCCCCGGTGGACGTGATCGAGGGCCTAAGGGCTCACCTCGAGGCCTGCCGCGAAAGTTCCATCCGCGACCTCATCGGCGCCGCCCACGAGCGTTAGCCCGCCGCGCGGCGCGCGCGCTTCCTGGGCGCAGGCTGGCACCCGGGGCAGAGGAAAGTGCTGCGATTGGAGATGACCAGCCGGCGGATGGGCCTACCGCAGCGGGCGCACGGCTCTCCCTCGCGGCCATACACCAGCAGGCGCAGCGCAAACCGCCCGCGCCGGCCCTCGGCGTCCTGGTAGTCCGCCACGGTCGTGCCGCCGTGGGATATCGCCGCCCGCAGCACTCTGACGGTCTCTCGTCTCAGGCGCGTGGCCTCAGCCGAGGACAGCGAGTTCGCTAGCCTCAAGGGATGCAGGCCCGCGCGAAACAGGATCTCGCTGGCGTAGATGTTGCCGATGCCCGCCACCACCCGCTGATCCATCAGGAAGGACTTGAGCGGCCGCCTCGAGCCGGCGAGCCGCTTGCCCAGCCAGGAGGCCGTGAACGCGGAGGACAGCGGGTCCACCCCTAGGTTGCGGACTTCCGCCGCTTGCGCCAGCGAAGTGGCCGTGTGACCGTACACCCCCCCGAAACGCCGCGCGTCCACGAACTGCACCCGCAGGGGCGGCTCGAACTGCAGCACGAGATGGCAATGCGGGCGCAACGGCCCGGCCCCATCCACCACCAAGGCGCCCGTCATCCCAAGCCGGAAGAGCAGGCAGCCCCCCTCTGCGAACTCCACCAGCACTGCTTTCCCGATGCGGCGGACGCCGCACACGGTTTGCCCTACCAGATGTCGCAGCGGCTCCCCTTCCCCCCGGACCACGGAGGGCCGGCGCACCCGGAGCGCCTTCAGCCGCCTACCGGGAAGGCGGCCCCGCAACTGTCT
>CAZGSV010000202.1:0-1967 GCA_964528605.1 uncultured Armatimonadia bacterium | reverse complement strand
GTGATTACACTGGTGACTGGCAGTAAGGACAAGTTGTACCGGCCACGCAGACCGCGCCCAACCGCCCCCCGCCCGCGCCGCAAACTGGCCCTCCGCCCTCTCCCCCGAGGAGTGAAGCCCCATGCCCAAAACCACCGTTGACCTCGTCCGCGCCGAAGGCAACTTCTACAAGGAGCAGTTCGACAAGCCGACGCAGCAGGACTTCGAAGCCCTCCTCGACCAGCGCATCGCCGAAGCCGCCGTCGAAGTCGAGCGCGAAGTCGGCAGCGAGCACTACAACTCCTCCGACCCCGTCACCGACTCCCTCCTCTGCACCGCGGAAACCTACCTCGCCTGCGCCAAGTGCCTGCAAACCATCGAGAGCATCATCGCCACCTGGGACCGCGAGCAACTCCCCAGCGAGTTCGTCAGCGCCGAGCACGTCGGCCAGATGATCGAACGCTACCGCCGCCTCGCCAAGGACATCCTCGACCAGTTCGACACCACCTTCGACGAGGCCCCCAAGCCCTACCTGGCAGCGGAGTGACAATCACAATGTAGGGGCCGCATCTTATGCCGCCCGCGACGCCGCCAGGCGTCGGGAACCGTAGGGGGCGCGCCCCGGCGCCCGCCTGTAGCGACGCGATCTCATCGCGTCCGCGACGCCTCCGGGCGTCGGCTCGTCGGTGCACCGCGCCTAGACCCCACATCGAATCCTGCCTCTCCGGCTACCCACACCCCAAGGAGACCTCTCCTATGCCACGCAAAACCGGAAAACACGCCACCCTCACCATCGGCTCCTACGCCGGCGCCGACCTCTTCGACTGCGAGGTGACCATCGGCGCCGAACTCGTTGACGTCACTGCCCTCAACGACGACTGGCAAGCCAACCTCCCCGGCGCGGGCCGCTGGCGTCTCACCGCCGAGAAGTACCTCGTCACCGAAGCCTTCCTCTCCCTGGCCACCGGCACTCCCGGAGCCACCGCCCCGCTGACCGTGCAGGTCAAGGACCCCGACGGCCAAACCGTCCTCTTCGAAGGCCAAGGCTACATCGTGGAAGGCCAGCTCCGCGTCCCCAACCGCGCCATGAGCGAACGCATCGCCATCGAAGGCACCGGCTCCCCCACCGCCCCCTAGTCGCAACGGGGACCGTCCCGCTGGTGTGGCCGTGCCCTGGCCGTGGACTGTCCCCCACGCCGCTGTCCCGTCTCGGCAGCCCACGCTCTGTAGGAGCGACATTCTTGTCGCGAAACGGCGCCCTCAGGCGCCGCGCTCCTTCTCACCCCTCGCAACCACAACGGTGATGCCAATGTCCGAACCCGAAATGGAGATCTTCGCCACGCACGACCTCCCCTCGGTTGACGACCTCAAGCGCCAGCCCTTCCCCCTCTGGAACGGCAAATGGTGTTGGCTCTGGGGCGTCACCGAGCGCCAATACCTCGCCCTTCGCCGCGAAGCCCGCCGCCAAAACCCTGACGGCGAATCCCTCTTCGACGAAGAGCGCTACGTCATCTGCCGCTTCATCGAATGCGTGCGCGACTCAGGCGACCCCGGCGCCAAACCCATTTTCAACCGCCGCGATCACTACGACTGGCTGCTCGAGCGCGACCGCGCCCTCATCGAAGGCGCCGTCGAACTCTCCATGCGCCTTTCCGGCGAGTTGCCCGAGCAGCAGGAGGCGCTCGCCCGTTTTTTCGCGCCTGCGAACGAGGGCCAGCCGGAGGCCTCGCCGGAGACCTCGAGCGCCGACTCATCCGCTTCTGCATAGACAGGCTCCACCGCCTCCCCGGCTCCGAGCTGTCTTTGGAGCGCCTCCTGGAAGCCATGGTGGTGACCTCAATGTAGGGGCACGGCATGCCGTGCCCACGCGGAGTTGCAGGTCAGCCTGACGCTACCTCCGAGGACACAAATGGCCATAACCTTGATACTCGACGCCGACCACCGCCGCATCGCCGAACCCGGCTACGCCCGAGACTGCCGCCCCGCCG
>CAZGSV010000201.1:0-2064 GCA_964528605.1 uncultured Armatimonadia bacterium | reverse complement strand
CGGGCCGTCCTGGTCATCGGCTCGATAGACCTCATCCACCCGCCCATTGCGGAAGAGCACCCGCACCCTCACGCCGCGCTCCAACTCCTCGGCCTGTAGATCCCGGACCGGGCACTCCTGGTCTGCCGCAACCGGGTATAGCACCGTTGCCAGCCTCACCACGCCGGTGCCGCGCACCGCTGCCACCAAGGTCGGAATCGGCCGGCACTCGTAGGCCCTCTGGTGCAGCCACCCCTGCACCACCGGCTCTTTCTGCCCGCTGACAACGGTCAGCCCTTCCCAGCCGCGCGGCGCCGAGAGGAAAGCCTCGAGACGACTCCCGTTGGGCGCCAGCGCACTCGCCCGCGAGCCCTGCACCGCCACCTCGTCATCGAGATGCACCAGCGCCTGGTAGCGATGCTCGCGCGCGTCCTCGGGCTCGAGGCGGTCCAGGACTACCCAGTACTCCGGCTTGAGGAAGAACACCGCGCGCTGGTGCCGTACTCGCACCTGCCCCTCGGGCCCGAAGCCCCAAGCGTAAACCGCCGCCGCGTAGTCGCACAGCTCGTCGGTGTGCCATTCGTGCGGCAGCGGCTCGCGCACCAACTCCACGGCGTCGCCCGCGCGCCGCCGGTTCTGCTCGAGCCCATCAACCAGCACCGTGTTATGCCCTCGGGCGCTCTGCATGTACCGCCGCATGGGCGAGCCGTCATACACGTATCTCCCCGGGTCCACCACATGCCAATGCCCGTCGGCGTAAAGGACAAAGTGCAGCATGTCCTCGTGCTGGTGCCCGAACCCGAACGGCCCGCCGTCAAATAGCCGATAGCTGCCTCCCGCGCCCCCGCCCGTGCGGATCACGTCCTACCCGGCGTATGGAAACGCCCACGAGGTAGCCTCGGGCGCCTTGCCCTCCTTGCGGTCCGAGGCCAGATAGAGGAAGTCCTGTCGGTCAGGATAGCGGGCCGCGGCGCCGGACAGGTAGCCCCTAGCGTCGAGACGGTCCGCGTCGCCCAAAGGCGGCAGGGTGAGATCCGGGGCCGCCATCATCAGGTTGAACTCATACATGCTCTCTATCGGGCGCCGGTAATCCGCCGGCATAGGAATGCCGTTGCGTTCTGCCAGCCTCATCAACTGCTCCGCAAACCCCAAGGAGACCTGATGATAGAGCGTGCTCAACTCCACCTGCGCGCCGTCCGGGTATACGCGCTCCTCCAGATGCTGTTGCAGGCGCGTCACGGCCTTCTCGCGCCATTCGGCCGCCTGGCGGAACTCGGGAAACAGGACTCCGGCGGCGAACTGCCCACTGCACTCAATCGCCAGCCAGTTGCCTGTCCTGCGCGAGAGCATCAACAGGTGCACGTGGTCGGGGACGGACTTGAGCATGGTCAGCAGCGCCTCGCCCGCGAAATGCGGCGAGGGCAGAAACATGCACCAGGCCTGCGGCCAGGTAAGGCCCATCCTGATGCCGGCCTCGATCGTCCGCCAGCACCTCGTCTCCTCCTCCACCTGCGCCGGCGCTGGGTAGCGGCTGAGCCAGTCCGTCATCTGGGCGACGAATTCCTGCGCGTAACGCTCTTCGCCCGTCGCCCAGTAGGCCTGGGCCAGGTCCACCCAGGCCTGGTGCCGGTTCAGTTGCCAAGGCCACTCGAGGTAGTTGATGGGGTCCAGTTCCCAGTCAATCGGCCCCTGGAACTTGTGGGTGTAGTCCACCGAGGTCATCTCGTGACGGAGGACGCGGTCGGCTGCGGCCGTATCGAAGCCGGGTGCGTGCGGCCCGGGCCGGGAGTAGTCCTCCAGCCACCTGGGGCGCGCGCGCGTCTTGAAGTGCTCCACCAGCCTAGCCTTCGCAAGTTGCGTGTCGCCCGGCGCCCAGGCCTCTCGCACCGCGGCCAGGGCCGGCTGGGTCAAGTCCAGGGCCTCGAACAATTCCTTATCCGACATCAGGGCCCCCGCCTGCGTGCCCGCGCACAAGGTGAGTACAGTCAGCCCGCCGTACGGCGGGCCGCCCGGCCCACTCTCGCGCTCCCACTCGGCGCTACCCGACCAGTTCGATCGTCGGCATCTGCGAGAGCAGCCCGCCCC
>CAZGSV010000200.1:0-2066 GCA_964528605.1 uncultured Armatimonadia bacterium | reverse complement strand
CCTGCTCTCCGACCGCGCATATCCCAGCCTCCAAGCCGACAGCGCAGTGCCCGTAAGTCAAACCTTTGGGTTTGACGCGGGGGGGGCGGTGACTCCATCAAGGCTGAAGCCTTGAGTTACGTTCACGCTGCAGCGTAACTCAAACCTTTAGCTTTGATACATGTCAAGGCGGCCTGAGGCGAGCGTAAGGCGCGACGCCACAACCCTGGCACAATCCCCGCCACCTCTCGGTAGCGTCCGGCGTCCCTGCCGGACGTTGGGCGCCCGGCCCCGCCGTTGGCGGGGTCTGCCTCAGGCACGACACCCCGCGAGAGGCGGGGGGCGCTACATCCCCGGGCGATCCCAGTGAGGCCGGCTAGGCCAAGAGCACCTTCTCAACAGAGCAGGGCAGACCCCGACGCTACCGCACTCCGACCCACGACAACCGGTTGCTGTCCCTGGTTTCCAGGGGTGGCGGCCTTGCCTCCAGCGCCCTGGCCTCACTATCCTCAGGGGCAGAGGTAGGAGGTGAACCCAATGCCGACCATAACCATTGACGGCCCGGTCATGACGGACCTCGACAAGAAGCGCGCGCTGGTGAAGGAGATGACCGACGCTGCCGAGAAGGCCTACGGCATCAACCGGCAAGCGTTCGTGGTGATGATCAGAGAGAACCCGCCGGAGAACGTGGGCGTCGGAGGGCAGTTGCTGGTGGACCGACACGGGCCCGGCCGGTAGGGGCGTGCGGCAATACGCGCGTACCTCCGAGACGCCGCGCGGCGTCGGGACGTAGGGGCCCGCCTAAGGCGCGTGGCCGCCCGCAAGGTCTCGCCCCCGCCGGTGGCGGGGTCGCGGCCAGAGGCATGCCTCAGGCCCTGCGCCTTAGGACATGCGCTGCGGCGACGTGGTCGCCGCGAGAGACATTTGTGAGGCGGAAAGGCGTTCCCATGAAGAAGGTTGATCTGCGGAAGCAACTCAAACACCTCTACACCGCTTCGGCCAAGGAACCGGCGCTCGTCGAGGTGCCCAAGATGAACTTCCTGATGGTGGACGGCGCGGGCGACCCCAATACCTCGACCGAGTTCCAGCAGGCGGTCGAGGCCCTTTACGGCGTCGCCTTCACGCTCAAGTTCATGCTCAAGAAGCGGGGCGAGGCGGACTACACGGTGATGGGGCTCGAGGGTCTTTGGTGGGCGGAGGACATGCGCGAGTTCAGCATCGAGGACAAGAGCAACTGGAAGTGGACGCTGATGATCGCGCAGCCGGACTTCGTGACGCGGGAGCATTACGCGGAGGCGCTCGCGCAGGTGGGGGCGAAGAAGGACCTGCCCGCGTTGGCGAAGATACGCTTCGGGGCGTTTGAGGAGGGGCTGTGCGCGCAGGTGATGCACCTGGGGCCCTACTCGGAGGAGGGGCCGACGATCGCGCGGTTGCACCAGTTCATCGCGGAGAGCGGGCACAAACTCCGGGGCAAGCACCACGAGATTTACCTGAGCGACCCGCGGCGTTGCGCGCCGGAGAAGATGAGGACGATACTGAGGCAGGGGGTGAGGTGAGGGAGGTGGCAGCATGTGAGGCGCCCTGGCGGCGTGGCACTTCCGCCTCTGGTCGACTTAGGGTCTGGGCATGGACACGGGTCTTGGAGTCGGGGAGCCAGAATGAAAGCGCTCAACCACGCACGGGGCGCCACGCGCTCGCAGCTGACTGGATGGTCCTGTTGCGCTAGTCGCAGATGCCGGAGGGCGTTTCCCCCACTGACCGCGATGCGCGAGGTCCGAACGGAGGCGGAGACCGAATGAGGCGACCCGTCATCTACTGCGCCGACATCGGCTCGGTTGCGGCAGGCCATTTCGGCTGGGCGCGCGGCTGCGGAGGCGAGGCCGCGTCGGCAATCACCGGCTGCGGCGACATTGAAACGTTGCCTCGGAGTATTGCCGCAGACCTGAACCGCGGCCTGCCTGTGGCCCTCGGCTTCGAGTGCCCGCTTTGGGTTCCTCTGTCGGACGACCCGGCAGGTCTGACGCGAGCGAGGCCCATTGATGGGAACCGGCCGTACTGCGCGGGCGCGGGGGCGGCCGTGCTCGCCA
>CAZGSV010000199.1:0-2104 GCA_964528605.1 uncultured Armatimonadia bacterium | reverse complement strand
GGTACCCGGCTGCGCCATCGTCATCGAGCAAGGCCGCATGTCCGCGGTCGGGCGGGGCGCGACGCCGAGCGGAGAGGTCTTCGATGCAGCCGGAATGCTGGCCGTCCCCGGCTTCGTGGACATCCACGTGCACGGTGCCGCCGGGCACGAGTTCAACGAAGGCGCCGCCGAAGCCGCACACGCGGTGCTCAGGGCGCACGCGCGCCACGGCACCACTACCTTGCTCGCCGGGGTCTACACCGCCCCTCGTGACACCATGCTCAACGCCCTGCGCACGTTGGCGGCCCTCGCCGAGCCCGAGGACGGCGCAGAAATGGCTGGCATCTACCTCGAGGGCCCGTTCCTGAGCAAAAAGCGCCGTGGCGTGCAGCCGGAAGAGACCATCGTCGCCCCCGACCTCGTTCTTTTCAATGACATGGCCGAGGCCGCCAGCGGCAAACTCCGCATCTTCGCCCTCGCGCCCGAGGCGCCGGGAGCGCTTGAGGTCATCCGCGCCGCCGTCAGCCGCGGCGTCCGCGTGTCCATGGCTCACACCGACGCTACCTACGTTCAGGTCAAAGCGGCGGTCGCGGACGGCCTGAGCCACGTCTCTCACCTCTTCAACGGGATGCGCGGCATCCACCACCGGGAGCCGGGCGCGGCGGGCGCCGGCCTTCTGCTAAACGAACTCGGCGTCGAGTTGATCGCCGACGGCATCCATGTGCTCCCGGAGATCGTGAACCTGACCACCCGAGTCAAGGGGCTCGAGCGAGTGGTCCTGATCTCCGACGCCCTTGCCCCCACCGGCATGCCGCCGGGACGCTATCACGTCGCCGGCCAGGCCATCTAGGTCGGCGACGGCTGGGCCAGGTCGGTGGAACCGGAGATGCCCGTTAGCGTCTCCACCATGGAACAGGCTTTCCGCAACGCGGCCGCCTGGACCGGACTCCCCCTCCCTCAGATCGCGGGCTTGACCAGTTTCAACCCCGCTGGCGTGGCCGGGCTGGCCTCTCGCAAGGGCTCGCTCGAGCCCGGCAAGGACGCCGACATAGTGCTGCTGCGCGACGATCTCTCCGTGGGCACTGTGTTCCTGCGCGGTCGCAGGCTGGAATAGCCTCGCTGCTCAACGCAGCGCGCCTCACGCGGTCTGCTCCTCTGCCGCCCTAGAAAGCCAGCGCTCCGCCAACACTACGGCCACGTAATCGTCGAACGGCTCGGGCGGTTGCAGCCAGCCGGGCGGGAAAAGCCGGCGCCAGCCGCGGCGCGGGTTCTCCCGCCAATAGCGAAGCAACCCCTCTCTCGTTGAGCCATGCTCGGCAATCTTGTGCACCGGCACGCCTCGGGCCTGGCACGCGTTGTGCGCCTCTCGCCATACGGCCTCGGACCCCGTGCGGTCCCCGACCACAGCCACGGCAATCGGATGATCTTCGAGGAGTTGCCGCAGCGAGCGCCACAGTTCGCCGGTGGACACCACTGTCCTCGCCACCACCTCACCATCCGCGCCCACAACCGCCACCCCGCACTTCCCGGTGCCCGGGTCCAGAGCAAGCACGACCTTGCCTTGCTCGGCGCTCATGGCGGCTTCACGGCCTAACCGCCTGCGCGGACCTTGAACTCCGCCTGCAAGCGGTCGCCAGTCCAGGTGTCGCCGGTCGCCTCCAGGCCAAGCAGCACCGGGCCCTTTTCCTGCCGCACCAGCAGCAACGCCGCCAGGATGCGCTCCAGCGGCATTTCGATGAACTCTCCCTTGGGCCCGGGCATGAGCCCCAAGTCGCGCACCTTGGCGCGCGCTTCCTCCAGTAGTCGCACCGCGCCCTCGGCCAGCGCCTGCGCCGATGCCGCCGGGGCAAGGGTCCTCTGCGCAATGACCTCGCCCGCGCGCAGGATGAGCCGATTGCGGAAGGCGCGCAGGTCCACGATGACTTGCCCCCCCCGCCAAGCGTTCGCCTTGGCGTAAACCTGAGCCACGGTCTCATCCCCCGAGCGCCGGATCTCCGCCGCCAGCGCCGCCAGCACCGGCTCGAAGGAGGGCGACTGCATCCCGGGCACGAAGGGCACCAGCACTTCCCCCCCCTGCGCCCGCGCGGCCCCGCGTTCCAAGGCCGCCTGCTCCGCTTGGCGCAGC
>CAZGSV010000198.1:0-2155 GCA_964528605.1 uncultured Armatimonadia bacterium | reverse complement strand
GAGCTGCGGGCGAGCCGCGAGACCTCGAGGCCGAGCACCACCCCGACCTCGCCGAGGCCCACGGCGGCGACCAGCTGCTGGAAGCCTGCGCGGTCACTGTCGGCGCCGGAGAGGCCCTGGTCGCGGTCGATGACCACGACCCGCTCCCGCGACCAGCCGAGGGCCACGGCGCGTTCACGCAGGGCGTACTGGCGCTTCGTGCTCTCGGTGTTCTCAAGGACCTGCCGGAGGGTGCTCTGGCGCACGTAGAGGTAGGCCAGGCGTGCGAGGTGGCCGGCGCTCACCTTGTGGTGCTCTTCAGAGTTCATGCGGCACGCCTCCTCTGACTGCTCAAGGCCATCCCGGCGAGCAGCCGCACGAGCTCGGCGCTCGCGGCACCTCCGGCGCGCGCCTCGTGGGCGCCGGGGGCCGTCGTCGTGGAGGGCCGCGCCCGGCTCTCCGGCGGGCAGGCGCACATCCAGCTCGCGAGGCCGCCGCGCAGCAGGACGGCGAGGCCGCGCGGGCGCCGGCAGGGCGTCTGCCCTGTGGCCCGCGCGCGCAGGGCTTCGTAGCCCCGCGCCAGATCGGCTGCCGGGGTCGTCGCCCTCACGGCGCCTGCGGAGCCCCCTTTTTGGCCCTGCGCGCGAGCGCCCGCTCGATGCTGCGCGGATGGACGCGGAGCGCGAGGCGCTCCTCGAGCAGCCCGGCGAGGGCCCTGCTCGTCAGGGCGGGCTCCGCGGCGAGCGCCTCGTCGAGCAGCTCGAGCACCGGCCGTGAGAACTTGTGCGCCCGCCGCGGTCCCGGGCGCTGCGGCACAAGGCCGGGCAGGCCCGCCTCCTGGAAGGCCGCCTGGGCGGCGTAGAAGGAGGGCCGCTAGAAGCCGAAGGCGGCGCTCGCCGCGCTCACGCGCTCGCCCTCCTCGCGCACCCGTCGCAGCATCTCGTACTTGACCTGCACGAGGTCCTCGGGGTCGAAGAAGGGGCTGCCCACCGTGAAGGCGGGATCGCGCACCGCCTGGGGCCGCGGGTTCAGGGCGTGGTGACGCCGCAGGGCGGCGCGCTTCTCGGGAAAGTCGCTGGGTTCCAAGGCCGACCTCCTTCGATTGCGTTAGGTACATTATGCCGCATGCCCTGACGAAGTAAAGCGGCGGACGCGTCAGCTTTGTGTCGATTACCAGCGTTCTTCCGCAGGTCATCCGCACCGTAGGGCGGATCAGTGGACTCTGCTTCGGCAAAATGCTCCTGACATATGCGGCATAATGCACCTTACGCCTCCCCGCCGTCGAGCTTGCGCAGAAGGTCGACCAGGGCGAGCAGGTCCGCGGTGCGCAAGTGCGCCCGTCCGGCGGCGACCACGAGGAAGGGGTCGGGGCCCTCGACGTCGGTCCAGGCCGCCGGCAATGAGCGCACGCGTGCCTCTTCGGGCTGGCGGAAGAAGACCCGCTGCTCGCCCCAGGTATGGGCGTAGCCGACCAGCTCGAAGCGCTGGCCGCTCAGGGGATGGAAGGGATGGGTGACAGTGAACCGCCCCGCAGCTTCAGTACCATCTGTAGTTGAAGGCCTATGACAAGGCCAAGGTCGAGGTCGGCGTGCTGATCGCCGAGCGCGAGATCGTCGCCGTGTTGCGGCACCGCACCTTCTACTCCTTGGCGGAGCTCAACGGGGCGATCGACGTACGGCTGGCGGCGCTCAACGAGCGTCCCTTCCAGAAACTGCCGGGCAGCCGGGCGAGCGCCTTTGCCGAACGCGAGGCGCCGCTGCTGCGCCCGCTGCCGGTGCAGCCCTACGCCCACCGCACGCGCAAGCTCGCCACCGTGCACATCGACTACCACGTCGAGCTGGCTGGCCACTACTACTCGGTGCCCTACCACCTGGCTCGCGAGAAGGTCGAGCTGCGCTTCGATGAACGCACGCTGGAGGTCTACCACCAGGGCATGCGGGTGGCCGCCCACCTGCGCAGCAACGCCAGGGGCAAGGCGACCACCGAGACGACGCACATGCCTGCAAAGCACCGCGCGGCGGCCTCCTGGACACCGGCCCGGATCGAGGCCTGGGCGGCGCGCATCGGCCCGGCCACGGCGGCCCTGTGCGCCGCCATCATGGGCGACCGCCCGCACCCCGAGCTGGGCTTTCGCAGCTGCCTGGGGATCCTGCGCCTCGCCGAGCGCTACGGCTCC
>CAZGSV010000197.1:0-2532 GCA_964528605.1 uncultured Armatimonadia bacterium | reverse complement strand
TCCAGGGCCCGCAGCGCCTAACCGCGCGCCTCCAGCAGCAGCGCCCATCGCCTCGCCCTCTCCTCCGACACCCATTCCCCGGGCGGCTCCGGCCACGACTCCAACTGCACGCTCGCGTTCTTGTCTCCCAGGTCCGGCGCCAGTTGATACGCCTCCTCCGCGGTCAACGGCAACACGGGTGCAATCAGCACCAGCAACCCGCGCAGCAACTCATACAGCACCGTCTGCGCCGCGCGCCGCGCCTCGCTGTCCGGTTCCGAAGTGTACAGCCGGTCCTTGAGCACGTCTAGGTAGAAGGCGCTCAGATCGCTCACACAGAAGTTCTGCACCTCCCGATAGACGGCGTGGAAACGATACTTGTCGTACCCCTGCGTTACTTGCTCCACCAGCCACGCCAGCCGCTGCAGCATCCACTTATCCATCTCCGGCAGCCTCTCATACGGCACCCGCTGCTCGGCGCTCTTGAAGTCATACAAGTTCCCCAGCAGGAAGCGCACCGTGTTACGAATGCGCCGGTACGCCTCCACCGCCTGCCCCAGAATGCGCTCCGATACCCGAATGTCCTTCCCGTAATCCAGGCTGGCCACCCACAACCGCAGCACGTCCGCTCCATAGCGGCTCACTATCTCCGCCGGGCTCACCGCGTTGCGCTGCGACTTCGACATCTTCCGCCCCTGCTCGTCCACGAAAAACCCGTGCGTGATCACCGCCCGGTACGGCGGTCGCCCCTCCATGCCGTACGACGTTACCAGGCTGCTCTGGAACCATCCGCGGTGCTGGTCGCTCCCCTCCAGATACACGTCCGCCGGCAGGCCCAACTCCGGGTCCTCCGCCAGCACGCCCCGCCAACTCGTCCCCGAGTCGAACCACGGGCTCAGCGTGTCCTCGGCCTGCACCAGGTCGTCCGACCCGCACTCCTCGCACCGGCACTGCTGGCCCAGCAACTCCTTCGCCGTGTGCGCCCACCAGGCGTCGCTCCCCTCCCGGCGCACCGCCTCGATCACTCGCTCGACCTTCGCCCTGCTTAGCGACATCTTGCCGCAAGCCTGGCACGTGAACGCGGGCAGTGGCACGCCCCACACCCGCTGGCGCGACAGGCACCAGTCCGGCGCCGTCTCCAGCATGCCCCGCATCCGATACTCGCTCCCCGTCGGCAGCCACTCCACTCCCCCCACAGCCGCCAGCAACTCCTCCCGCCTCCCGGCGATGTCCAGGAACCACTGTTCCGTGGTTCGGTATATGACCGGATTCTTGCACCGCCAGCAGTGCGCGTACTGGTGCTGCACCCGCCCGCGCGCAAGCAAGCGGCCACTCGCCTGCAAGTCGTCCATTATCCGCCCGTTCGCGTCTTCGCAGAACGTCCCTTGGTAGGGCCCCGCCTCCGCAGTGAACACGCCCCTGTCGTCCAGCGGGCTCAAAGCCGCCAGCCCGTACTTCTTGCCCGTCTCGAAGTCCTCTTCCCCGTGACCGGGTGCGGTATGCACGCAACCAGTGCCCTCCTCCATGCTCACATAGTCCGCCAACACCCCTACCGAACTCCGCGCGAACAAGGGATGCGCCATCTGCATCCCCTCGAAGACGCTACCCTTCACCGCCGCCAGCGGCCCCCGCACCTCAGCCTCAATCGCCTCGCCCACCGTGCCCGCCAGTGCCTTAGCCATCACCAGCAGCCGCCCCTCCACCTCGTAGAGCCCATACTCCGCCTCGGGGTGAAACGCGACCGCCGCGTTCCCCGGCAGCGTCCAGGGCGTCGTGGTCCATACCGCCACGGCCACCGGCCTCTGCCCCACGGCGGCCTGCAACTCCTTCGGCAGTCCATCCTGCACTGGAAACGCCACGTAGATGGAGTCGGAGGTCTTCTCTTGGAACTCGATCTCCGCGCCCGCCAGCGTGGTCTTGTGGTACCAGCACCAGTAGACCGGCTTGGCTCCGCGATACACCTGCCCCTTCTCGTACAGGTCGAGGAAAACCTCCAGTTCGCGCGCCTCAAACTCCGGCCGCGAGGTCAGGTAGCGCCGCTTCCAGTCACCCAGCACCCCCAAACGCTGGAACTCCTGCATCTGCACGTCCGCCAGGCGGTGCGCCCACTCGCTGCACCGCCGCCGCCACGCCAGCGGCGACTCCTCGTCCGGCCCCCTCCCCGACTCCTCCATCACCGCGTGCTCCGTCGGCAGCCCGTGCATATCCCAGCCCGGAACGTAGGGCGAATCGCATCCCCGCAGCGACTTGTAGCGCACCACGATGTCCTTCAGGATCTTGTTCAGGCCCTGCCCCAGGTGAATCCGGCCGCTCGGATACGGCGGCCCGTCATGGAGCACGAACCTGGGCCCGCCGCGCGTCCGCTCGCGCACCAACCGGTACAGCTCCAGCCGCTCCCAAAGCGCCAGTATCTCCGGCTCCCGTCGCGGCAGGTCGCCCCTCATGGGGAACTCAGTCTGAGGTAGGTTGAGAGTCTTCCGGTAATCCACTTTGCCTGCTCCACTCCGCTAACGCCAGGCTTCTACCGCATCCAAACTTCCACGACGACTACAT
>CAZGSV010000196.1:0-2532 GCA_964528605.1 uncultured Armatimonadia bacterium | reverse complement strand
GCTCACGGAGAAAGCCATCGAATCCATGCGCGCCAAGGCCCTCGCCGCCGGCGAAACGCTCACCTCCGCCCTCAGGGGCAACTAGGGAAAGTGGCCGTAGGCTTGCCTCCGTCCGCGACCCCCGCGCCGGTCGGCTAAGGCGACTCGCCTAAGGAGAGCGGGGTCGAGTCGTAGGGGCAACGCCCCCGTGGTTGCCCGTTGTTCGGGCCCGCCCCCGACTCGTGTTGTCGCCTTCGGGCTCTGTGCCGTACGCTTGCGCCCGGTTGGACTCGCGCAGAGAACGGAGGCATACAGAATGCCCATCAAAGTCGGCGTTGTCGGCCTCGGCTGGCCGGGCCAGCAGCATACGAAGGTCCTGGCTTCGATTCCGGGCGTGGAAGTCGCGGCGTTCGCCGATCTTGACCCCCAACGCACCGCGGCGTTGGCGAAGGAGTACGGCGCCCGCGGCTACGGTCACTGGAAGGATATGCTCGAAGGCGAGTCCCAACTGGACGCGGTCGTACTGGCCACCCCGGCGAAGGTGCGCCTCGAGCCCATTGAGGCGGTCGCCGCGCGCAGGATCGCCCTCTTCTGCGAGAAGCCGCCTGCCCTAGACCTGGCGACGGGGCTGAAGGCTGCGGAGGCCATCCGCCGCGCTGGCGTCATCAACTCCGTCGGCTTCCAGTACCGTTGGGCGCCGCAAGCCGAGCGCACGCGGGAACTCATCGCGGGCCGCCCGCGGCTCTTCGCCCGCCTGGCGGTGGCCTGGCCGGTCTTCGATTGGGTCAGCAAGGGCCAAGCGCCTTCCATCCTCTACAGCAAAGCCGCGAGCGGTGGGCCGATGATCGAGCAGGGGATTCACTTTCAAGACATCCTGCGCTACGTGACTCAGGACGAGCCGGTGCTCGTGCAGGCGATGGCGGAACTCGGCCGCACCCAGCCCATCCAGGGCCGCGACTCCGAAGACAGCACCGTCGTCGTCGCCCGCCACGCCTCCGGCATGCTCTCAACTCACGTGCAGAACTGGTCCCACACGGGCACGCTTCTGCAGATGCAGATCGTCGGGGATGACTTCGACCTCACCTGGGACATCGCGACCGGCGAGATCACCGGCGCGGTCGCGGGCGAGCCGGTCAATGAGAAGCCGGAGGGCGACTGCTACGTCGAGGAGATCCACGGCTTCGTCCGCGCAGTCGCGCAGCACGACCAGAACATCGTGCGCTCGGACTACCTCGATGCCTGCAAGACACTCGCCGTCTGCGAGGCCGCAGCGCGGGCGGTGCTCACGGGCACCGCCCAGGAGGTGCCGGCCGTAGGGACGGGCTAGGGCCTGCGAACCGCCAGGCTCTTGTGGCTGGCCGGGCAGAGGTTGTACAATAGCCGCAATGACATGGGGTGCAAGGGGGTGACCTCACCCATGACTAGGCAGGCTGCGGCTCTTGTTCTCTTGGCGATCTCGGGTGCGGTTCTTTTCGCGGGGCTTCTGGGCTGCGGCGGTGGCAACGGGGGGGGCGGGGGCGTGGGCTCGGTCAGCGTCACTTCGACGCCTCCGGGCGCCGCCATCTGGCTCGACGGCCGCAACACCGGGCAGATCACGCCATCGGTGCTGATCAACGTTGCCGCTGGCACGCACACCCTTCGTCTCACGCTCGCGGGGTACCAGGATTGCGAACAGATGGTGAAGGTCGAGGCCGGTAAGGACACCTCCGCCTCGGCCGCGCTTTCGCCGCCGCCCCCGCCCAGCGGTTCCATCGCTGTCTCCTCTACGCCCAGCGGCGCCGCTATCTGGCTTGATGGGCAAGACACGGGTCAGGTGACCCCGGCCACGCTGACCGCGGTCTCCGTGGGCACGCACACCGTCCGTCTCACCCTCGCCGGATACCTGCATTGGGAAGACACCTCGGTCGCTGTTGCCGAGAACCAGACGACCACCATCGCGGCCACACTGGCCCGGGCCATCGTTATAGACGGCAACTTCTCCGACTGGGCCAACATCCCCTCGATGACCGACCCCGTCGGCGACTGCGACGACCGCGACGACCGCTACAACCCCATCCTCAACATTGACCAGCCGGACGTGGACGTACTCGAATGGAAGTTCACCGACCAGAACGGCTACCTGCTCGTCTACACCAAGGTGCGCGGCCAGATCGGCAGGACGGTGGCGGGTGACTGGACGGACCGCTACTACTTCATGGTCCACCTCGACGTAGACAACAACCTCAAGACCGGCTTCGAGACCTACATCCCCTTCCCCACGCCCGAGGAAGAGCCCTACACCGACTGGTACTACCCCAGCAACCTGGGCTCCGACTACTCCTTCGAGTTCGAGTACCGCAGCGGGCAGTTCACCCGCACCTTCATCACCTATTGGGGTCCGGGCAACGACGTGCTCGGCCGCTGGCCCTACAAAGGCATGGTGGAGTTCCGCGAGGGTGTGCCGGAGATGAAGTGCGTCGGCGGAGAGGTGGAGATGCGCGTGCCCTTCTCGGCCTGCGCAGGCCACGTCTTCCGCGGCGCGGTGATGGATGTCGCCATTTCTACCGAGTGGTC
>CAZGSV010000195.1:0-2564 GCA_964528605.1 uncultured Armatimonadia bacterium | reverse complement strand
GAGCACCTCCGTGGGCGCCATAAGGACGGTGCCGAATCCGGCTTGGGCCGCAGCATAGGCGGCCGCAGCCGCGAGCACCGTCTTGCCCGAACCCACTTCGCCGTGCAGGAGGCGGTTCATCGGGCGGCCGGCGCTCAGGTCGCGAGCGATCTCATGGAGAGCCTGCTCCTGCGAAGCGGTGAGATGGAAAGGCAGCAGCGCGGCGAAGGCGCGCATGTGGCGTTCGGCGTCCAGCACCGAGGGGCTCTGCTCTTCGGTTTCGCGCGCATTCCTGCCTAGCCGGAAGGCCACCTGCAGCGCAAGCAACTCTTCAAAGGCGAGCGTGTCGCGCGCGCGCGCGACCACGGCCAGGTCGCCCGGGAAGTGGACCTGCGGCAAAGCCTCCCGCGCAGACATCAGCCCGTGGCGCGCCCGCACCTCCGCCGGGACGGCGTCCTCCGCTTGGTCGAGGAACGACTTGAGCGCGCTGTCAACCGCCCTGCGCAGGAGCAACTGGGAGACACCCTGAGTGAGCGGGTATATGGGCACGATGCGGCCAACCTGAAGCGGGTCCTGCTCCTCCTGCAGCAACTCGTAGTCTTCGACGTGGAGGTCTATGGTGCTGCGGTACCGGCGCACGGTGCCGGTCGCGAGCACCTCCTGGCCTTCCTTGAAGCGCTCGAGCATATAAGGCTGGTTGAACCAGACGAGGTAGAGGGTGCCGGTGTCGTCAATCGCGGGCACTTTGACCAGGGTGACGCGCTGGTGCGGCTCGAGAAAGCCAGGCTCGCAGACGGTCACCCGCACGCAGGCACGGTCGCCCGAGCGGAGTTGCCAGATGGGCAACAACTTAGTGCGGTCCTCGTGGCGGCGCGGCAGATAGTAGAGTAGGTCGCGCACGGTGGTGATGTCAGCCCGCTTGAGGGCCTCGGCGCGCCGCGGCCCGACGCCCTTCACGAACTGCACCGGCGGGTCAAGCCCTTCGCCGCGCGCCTGGAGCGGCTCCTTCTCCGCGGGATGATCCAGTTTGGCCTCGAGTTCCTGGAGCAGGCGGTGTCGGTCGGTAAGGCTGAGGCGGCCGTAGCGGGTAAGGTCGGAGGCGACCTTCTGGACGAGGCCGGCGAGCAGGCGCTGCAGCCCCTGCTCCTTGACGCGCTTCAGCCAGTTGCGGGCCAGGGCCTCCAGCCCGCGGTCAACGGCCTCGTCGGCGCAGTTGACCTTGCGCTCCAGGGCAATGACTTTGCGGAGAAGGTCAACCGCCTCGGCGGCGCGCGCTTGGGCGTCCTGCCGGCCTTCGTCCTCTTTCGGTGCCACCGTCTGCCCCCGTCAGGGCCGCGCCTGTGGCCGGAGGGAGGCGGCCCGCAGCGTGAGGTCCTTGGCCACCTCCACACAGATGACTGCGGTGCCGTCGCCGTCCTCGGGCCCGCGCACGCTCTTCACCTTACCCTCGCCTATGATGTGGCCGGAGGCGTCGCGCACGAGCGCGGGCTCACCCGCATCTGGCACCGGCAGCATTTCATAGGGCAGCCAGACGCGCGCCACGCCCGGTCCGGCAGTCATGTCAACCACCATGATAGCGCCGGCTGGGCAAGAAGTAATGCAGGCGCCGCAGCCGTCACACGCCTCGGCATCTAGGACCGGCAGCCCCACAACAGGCTCGGTTAGGCTGATGCAGCCGTTGGGGCAGGCCTGGGCGCAGGGGTCGCACGGGAGGCGCTCGTCGCAGAAGATGATGGCCACCGGCCCACGCCCCAGGCGGGCCTCGGAGGGCATTGCGCCCGGCTCGGCCGCTTGCACCTCGGAACAGCAGTGCTCGTCAGGAGTCATCCGGCGACCGCCTTGCCGTATTGCTCGACCACCTGCTGATGCGCCTGCGCGCGCGCCTCACCGTAAGGCCCGCTGCGCGAGAGCGCAAGTTGCCCGCGCAGCCGCGCCTCCAGGACCTCGATCTGGCCGTCGGCGCGGCCCAGGCGGCGGGCGATATCCACGCCGGCCAGACGCCCGCATAGCATCGCCGCGCTGACCTCCTCCACGCCGGCGGCGTCACCCGCCACATAGAGCCACGGCATTGTGGTCCGCATGTTGTCGTCGTGCAGGGGCACCCAGCCGCCAAGCGCCGCCAGGTGGCCCACCCGCGCCCCCGCCATGGCGCTCAACTCGGCCGACGGGCTCAGGCCTACCGCGAGGCACACAGCGTCCGCCTCGAGCACCTGCTCCTGTTCCCGCTCGGGTTCGCCCGCAGCATCCAGCGGCGCGACGACGACCTCCTCCACCCGCTCCTCGCCCTCGCAGCGGACGAGCGTGTGGCGGGTCAGCAGAGGAACGCCCTCCTGCGTGATGCGGTCGGCATGCACGTAGTAGCCGCCCGGGCGCGGCCCAATCTCCACCACGGCAGCGACCTCCCCCCCCGCCTGCAAGAACTGGTAGGCGACGATCAGACCCACATTGCCGGCGCCCACAATGACCACGCGGCGACCCGGCAGCACGCGGTGGAGGTTCATCACCGTCTGCGCCGCCCCGGCGGTCATCACACCGGGGAGGGTCCAGCCGGGGAAGGCAAGTGCGTTCTACGTCGCGCCGGTGGC
>CAZGSV010000194.1:0-2666 GCA_964528605.1 uncultured Armatimonadia bacterium | reverse complement strand
AGATGCCGTCCGTGCGGCCTTGGGGGAGCGAGTTGCGTGGCCGCCGTGCGGCGCGGGATGGAACCCGCGCCCTACAAGCGCCACTGTCCGGCGCGGGGTGGAACCCGCACCCTGCAAGCACCGCCGTGCGGCGCGGGATGGAACCCGCGGCCCACAAGCGCCACTGTCCGGCGCGGGGTGGAACCCGCGCCCTACAAGCGCCACTGTCCGGCGCGGGATGGAACCCGCGCCCTACAAGCGCCACTGTCCGGCGCGGGGCGGAACCCGCGCCCTACAAGCACCACCGTGCGGCGGAGGGAAGGAAGGATGGGGCCATCTCAGCGATGCTGGTAGAATGCTGCGCGCCGGCTATGACGCTCCTGATTGCACTAGTGTGCGTTGTCCTGCTGGCGCTGGCCACGCCTTATGTGGAGATCGTGGTGCGGGGGACGCAGGTGGGCTCGGTCGCGCCTCCACCGGCGGCTTTGCTGGTGCTCCTGCTGCTGGCCTTGGTTGTGGTGCCGGCTTGGAGGCGTTTGAGGGGGAGAATGGGAGGCTGGGCATCGCCTCAGGGGCTGGCGGTGATCTACGCGGCCCTGTTGCTGGTGGCGGTGCTGCCTTCGTGCCAATTCGCCGGCTGGGTGGTGCCGGTCGCCACTGGGCCCTACATGTACGCCACTCCGGCGAACAAGTGGGCCGAACTGATGAAGTTGATGCCGGGGTGGTGGCGGCCGCCCTTCAGCGAGGCGGTGGCGAACTTCTACCATGGCCTGCCGCCGGGCCAGAGCGTTCCCTACGGCGTCTGGGGCGGGCACTTTCTGGCGTGGGGCTCGCTGATCCTTGCCTTCTATCTGACTCTCGGTTGCCTGTTCGTGATCCTCGCCCGGCAGTGGGTGGAGCACGAACGGCTGCCGTTTCCGCTGGCGCAGTTGCCGCTGGAGTTGATGCGCAGCGCGCAGGCGCCGCTGAAGGAAGGAAGCGTCTTTAGGCAGAGGCTCTTGTGGCTGGGGGTGGCGGTGCCGGTGGCGGTGCACGGAGTCAACACGCTGCACCACCACTTCCCCGCGGTGCCCGGGTTTTCGCTGGCTTACATTCCCTTGGGCGAGTACTTCGTGACGCGCCCGCTGGCGGCAGTGAATCCCTGGTACCTCTGCGTTTACTTCTGCCTGGTCGGCTTCGCCTACCTGGGCGCGGGCGACGTCATCTTCAGCATGTGGTTCTTCTTTGCGCTCTACAAGTTGGAGTGCGTGCTGGGCTCGGCGCTGGGCTATGCTTCCGCGGGGGACCAGGTGGGTCTGCGGGAGACGGCGCTCCCCTTGATCGTGTCGCAGCACGTGGGCTCGTGGCTGACGATAATCGCCCTGGGGATTTGGGCGGCGCGCGGGCACCTGCGCGGGGTGGGCCGGGCGGCTCTAGGGGGGGGCAGCGCGGAGGCGGCAGGCTATAGGGCGGCGGTTCTGGGACTGGCTCTGGGCTTTGCGGGCTTATGCTGGTGGACCACGCGCTCGGGGATGTCGCTGCCGCTTTCGGTCGGTTATTGGGCCGTAACCCTGGCGTTCATGCTGGCGGCCCACCGGCTGATGGCCGAGGGCGGTGTCAACTTCCTATGGGCGGCGCAGAGCGGACCCAACTATCTCATCTACGCCCTAGGGGGGGCTAAGTACGTCTCCGAGCGCTCCTGGCTGGTGCTGCTGTGCCTGCCCTATTTCACTTGGATCTTCAAAGGGCCGGTGGGGCCGCAGGTGCTCGAGGGGTTCAAGGTGCTGGACGCCACGGGCGCAAGGGCGCGGCGGCTATTGGCGCCGGCCGTGCTGGGGATGCTGCTGGCGGTGGCGATAGGCTACTGGTGGACCATACGGTTGGTCTACACGCACGGCGGTGGCCAGGTGCTGGACGACTACCGCTTCATACACGTGGGCCAGCGGCCGTTCTCGGAATTGCAGGGGGTGCTGAGCGACCCGGAGGGTCCGTCGGCTGGGCGGCTGGGGATGGTGGCGGTCTCGGCCGCGTTCACCGTGTTGCTGGGCGTGCTGCGCTGGCGCTTCTT
The DNA here is from genome assembly GCA_964528605.1 of uncultured Armatimonadia bacterium. Lineage (GTDB taxonomy): Bacteria > Armatimonadota > Zipacnadia > CAZGSV01 > CAZGSV01 > CAZGSV01. The sequence continues at coordinate 640 of CAZGSV010000194.1, read as the reverse complement.
CTGGTGGCGCTTGCACCCGCTGGGCTACGCGGCGAGCACCATGTGGTCCATGAACTACATGTGGTTCTCGCTGCTGCTGGGGTCGCTGGCGAGCGGGGGGCTGCGCCGCTGGGGGGGGCTGGAGGCATATCGCAGGGGCCGCCCGTTCTTCCTGGGGCTGATACTGGGGGACTTCCTGATGGTCGGCCTGGTCTCCGTGCTCGACGGACTTCTGGGCGTGCGGGGCTACTTCCTGTTCGGCAACTAGGGCTGCTGCTCGGGGCTGTGGCCGTTTCCCTCCAACACCCGCCGGACCAGGGCGAGGAGTTCCTTGCTGCTGAAGGGCTTGGCCAGGCAGAGCAGGCCGGTTTCCTTGAGCAGGCCGCCATCTTCGGTGGCGGCCATGTCGCCGGTGGTGAAGACGAGGCGCTGGGCGAGTTCGGGGTGGTGGCGGAGCATCTGCTGGTAGAGCATCCAACCGTTGACGTCGGGCATTCTCAGGTCGCTGATCACCAGGCTGTACGAGTGCTCGCGCAGGAGGCGCAGCGCCTCGCGCCCGGTTTCCGCAGTCTCGACTTCCAGCCCCTCGGCGCTGAGCACCTTCTGCATGAGTTCGAGGATGGAGGGTTCGTCGTCCACGAGGAGCACCCGCGCCGCGGGG
>CAZGSV010000193.1:0-2674 GCA_964528605.1 uncultured Armatimonadia bacterium | reverse complement strand
CTCGCGCAGTTCGAGATCGGCCATCGCCACCAGGCGTTCGGCCTCGGTGCCCGCGACCACGAAGGCGCCGTCGTCGCGCCGCGTGACAGCCAACGGCCGCAAGGGATGGCGGTACACGATGGGCTCGCGCGGTGTCACCCGCCGCTGCTGAGCGCGCACCGAGCGCTCGATCACTGACCGCAAGTACTCCACCAGTTCCGACACTCCTTCGCCGGTAAGGGCCGAGAGCGCAAAGACCCGCCTGCCCTCTTGCTGCAGGCGCTCGCTCAGCGCCGCGACCTTCTCAGGCGGAGGCGCCATATCCATCTTGTTGAGCGCGACCACTTGGGGCCGCTGCGCCAACTCCTCCGCATACTCGCGCAGTTCCGCGTTGATGGTCTGGTAGTCGCGCCAAGGATCGGACGAAGTCACATCCACGAGATGCACGAGCATCTGGGTGCGCCGCACATGCCGCAGGAACTCCTGACCCAGCCCGGCGCCTTTGTGCGCGCCCTCTATCAGGCCCGGCAGGTCTGCAACCACGAAGCCATCGCCCAGCGGTCTCTCCACCACACCGAGAACCGGGCTCAGGGTGGTGAAGGGGTAGTCGGCGATCTTGGGCCGGGCGGCCGATATCCTGCTGAGCAAAGTTGACTTGCCCACATTGGGCAGGCCAACGAGCCCCACATCGGCGAGCAGGCGCAGTTCCAGCCGTATGCTGAGGCTCTGGCCCGGCTCCCCCAACTCGCGCGCCCGCGGCACCTGGCGCCTTGGGGTAGCGAACGAGGCGTTGCCCCGGCCGCCCCTGCCGCCTTGCGCTACGATGACCGCTTGGCCTGGCTCTGCCAGGTCCGCCACCGGCATCTTCCGCTCGGCGTCCCAGACGAGGGTGCCGGGGGCCACGCGGATGACGTAATCGAGAGCATCGGCCCCCGATCGCTGGTTGGGGCCACCTGGCTTGCCGTTAGGAGCATGCACCTCAGGCCGTCTGGCTGCAGGGAGGAGCGTGTTGACGCTGGGGTCGGCAAGAACGACTACGCTGCCCCCTCGGCCTCCGTTGCCGCCATCCGGGCCCCCTTTGGGGACGAACTTCGCGCGATGGAAGTGGACTGCTCCGTGACCGCCCCGCCCCGCCGCAACCCTCAGCAGTACCTCGTCAATCAAGGCTGAGGGCACGTGAGAGCCCCCCGTCGCCTACTCGACAGGGACTACGCTGACCTGTTTGCGGCCCCCCGCACGGGCCTTGAAGGAGACTACGCCACTGACGAGCGCGAACAGGGTGTGGTCCTTGCCGATGCCTACGTTCACGCCCGGCATGATCTTGGTGCCGCGCTGACGGACGACGATAGTCCCCGTTCTTACCCGCTGGCCGGCAAAGGCCTTGACTCCCAGGCGCCTGCCGGCGCTGTCTCTGCCGTTGCGGGTGGAACCGGCGCCTTTCTTATGCGCCATTGCTGATCACCTCAGAACCGCTCTGAATGCTCTCGATGTGGAGCCTGGTCATGGGCTGCCGGTGGCCCCACTGCCGCCGATAGCGCTTCTTGGGCTTGTACTTGAAGGCGTCGATCCGCGGCCCGTGCACCTGACCGACAATGAGGGCCTGCACCGCCACGCCCGAGACGTAGGGCGTGCCCACCTGCGGGCCGCTCTCGGCTGCCAGCATCACGACCTTGTCCAGCACCAACGCCTGGCCCTTGTCGCCGGGCAGTCGATCCACGTCCAGAATGTCGCCGGGCTTCACCTTATACTGCTTTCCGCCCGTCTCTACTACTGCGTACATAACACAACCTGCCTCTCGCACCTTCAGTGGAACGCTGACAATCTACCGCGGCGGGCTGTGCTCTGTCAATAGGCTGGGGTGGGCCCGAGGCCTCTAGGAGGCCTTTTCTGGCGCGGTTTCGCCGCCCAGCAGCGGCTTCAGCGCCGCCTCAATCTGCTCGACGGGGGCGGCGCCAATGAACTGCGCCCGCTGCTTGCCCTCACGGTCAATCACGAAAGTCGTGGGATAGCCGCGGATGCCGTATGCTCCGGCCGCCTCCGGCGACTTGCCCACTATGGCGTATGTCACCCCGTGCTTGCCTATGAACTCCTTGACGGCCGCTTGGTCCTCGGAGTCCATGCACACCCCTACTATCTCCAGGCCCTGAGCGGCATACTGCTGGTGCAACTTCTCCAACTCGGGCGCTTCCTGATTGCAGTAGCCGCACCAGGTGGTGAAGAAGTTGAGCAGCACCACTTTGCCCTTGTGGTCGCTCAGCCGGCTGGCCTTCCCACCCGCCACCGGCGTCAACGTGAAGTCAGGCGCCAGCCCTTGGCCTGGCGACGCGCCCTCGCCCTGAGCCCTGGCCGCCGGAGCCCGGGCGCCCCGCCCTTGGCACTGGGCTCCGGTGAGCGCCAGCGCGGCCAACAGTGCGAGCAACACTGCCAATGCGACGCGTTCCTTGCCTCTCATGCGCAGCAACTCCCTGGGTGCAAGAGTGTCACCAAAGGCATAAACGGGCCGCGTGCAGCCACAAGTTCCCCGCTCCGGGGGCAAGCCGCGGAGATCACTCCCGCCCACAAGGGTAACGGCTCCGCAGGGGGCGGAGCCGTTACCGGGGGAGGGAGGGCTGGAGGGTAAACCTAGAAGGCGGTCTTGAACTCCAAAGACCACTTCGCGTCGGTAGCCAGGGACAGGGCGCAGGCCTTCTTATCG
>CAZGSV010000192.1:0-2783 GCA_964528605.1 uncultured Armatimonadia bacterium | reverse complement strand
GCCACCCGCCTGGGGCGGGCGGGCCCTACGGTGGGCGAGTCGCCGACTCGCCCCTACGCGCGACGGCTGGCGGCGCCGCAAGTGTGTCGCCCCGCGGGGGCGGGGCTGCTACCGCGCGACGCCTGGAGGCGTCGCGGGGCACGAGGGGGTAGGACCGCCTACTTTCTGCTTGCCTTCTTCGCTGGAGGCATGCCCCGGGCCATTCTGTCGCGGGCGGCGGTGTTGAGGCGCTTGGGGCCCGGCAGGGGATGCGGCGCGATGATGAGATCGGGGTTGGGCAGGCGCTTCTGCACGGGCAGCATGGGCGCGAAATCGTAGTGCGGCTCGGTCTGATACCAGTAGGCCACGGAGGAGTAGTCGTTGGAGTGGGTATTGGCGTGGCCGTGCTCGATGGAGACGCGGAGGGACTTGTGGAAGATGACCGGGTCGTTGAGGTGGTAGCGGTAGACGGTGATGCGCTCGTTGTACTGCTCGCGGCGGCCGTTGTGGTAGGAGACGCCGTTGTAGATGTAGGAGTTCTGCGGCTGCATCCCCCAGGCGTGAGAGAAGTAGTCCTCGGAGCCGGTGCCGTGCATATCCGGAGGCCACTTGGCGCCGTCAATCATGATCATGTCGTCGCCTTCGCCCCACCAGCCGTTGCAGAGGTTGTGGATGCTGAGGTTGACGCCGACGTAGTGGCCGCGGCCCTTGGCTTCGAGGAAGAGGTAGTTGCCGGCGTCGGTGAGGTTCTTGGCCTGGCCGCTCTTGAAGGAGGCCTCGGGCTGCTTGCCGGGCTCGAGCGGCACCCAACCGTCGCAGGGGTTCTCGCGCCGCCACTTGGCGTGGAAGCGGCCCAGGTCGTCGGGGGGGGCGGGGAGTTCGTCGTAGTCAACGTAGAAGTAGAAGGAGTGGATGGGCTTGTCGGATTCGTTGACCACCTCGAGGCGGCCACCCTTGCCGAAGGGCATGGGGAAGTAGCAGTTCATGGCGCCGTTGCGGTTCTGGCCCAGGTTGGCGGACATGTTGAGGGCGGCGCACTGGTAGGAGTTGACGACGCCGTGGCCGACGCCGAAAAAGTCGCCGAGGGGCGAGTCAATGCTGGGGGATTTCTCGCCGTCCCAATAGGCGCGGAGCAAGGTGGTGCGGAGGTACCAGGGGTCACCGGCGTTGACGGTGATCCAGATGTGGCGGATGCAGCCCGGGCCTTTGACGGCGGCGAGAGTCTTGGTCTCGTGCGGCTTGATGGTCCAGGCGTCGGCGTTGCCGCCGGTGCGGTCCCAACTGGAGATGCGCTTGGACTTTCCTTCGCGGAGTTTGGGCAGGTTCTCGAGCACGGCGATCTCTCCCTTCGACGCGGTGAGCGCGAGCGTGTTGACGGGGGCGTATGTTAGCGCGCTGGCCGGCGGGGCGCTAGTGGGGGCGGGCCAGGCGTCGTCTTGAGGCTGTCGCGGCCCTCCTGAGGCGGGTAAACAAGAATGCCGCTCCTACAGGACATCGGCACGGCGCGGCGTGCGCCTACGCGGGGGGGCCAGTGTGCCCGCGTCGCATCTAGCGTCGGGCCCCGCGGTTGGCGGGGTCTACCTCCGGCACGACTTTACGCCTGACGTGAGCGATGCGTCCGGCGTAAAGCCGGACGCTACCGCGAGGACGGAACGGGAGGCGAACAGCACATGCCGTGGCCCGACATGTGCTCGACTAGAACGACACGGTCGCGCTCACGAGCAGGGTGTTGTCCAGATCGCCCATCATCACGGCGGCGTCGAGAGCGATGCCGCTCCCTCTGAAGCCCAGGCCACCCGTGGGCGCGTCCGCGTTCCCGTACCATCCACCCCTGAGGGCCACGTCGCCGAGCCACACCTCGGCCCCGGCACGGATGGCTTGCCCGCCCGCGTGGTCCAACGCGTCGTACAGCTCCACGGTGACCACGCTGTCCGGCGTCGGCCGCACAGCGATTCCTGGGCGGACGTTGCGGACCCACTCAGCCACGGTTTCCCCCGCAACCGAGGTCTTGGGCTCGTTAGCATTTTGGATCAGCACCCCGAGGCTGGTTGTCGGGTTGATCTGCTGCAGCCACGCCAGATCCAGACCTGGGCCCGTGTCGGCGAGGTCCGATACATCTTCGCCGTCCAGAGAAACGTCGTCTAGCGTCAGGCGAAGGTTCATGCCGAATGTCGCCCCGGTGCCGACCTTGTGCGCCCAGGAGGCCCAGAGCCAATCCTGGTACCAGGAAAGGCCGGCCCCCGGGTCCTCCCCTAGGTGGAACCGCAGGTAACTCACCCCCCAGGCGGAGTCGGTTCCCCGCCTCGCGACGTACGCGAGATAGTCCTGGTAGTTGATTGTTTCGCGGTTCGTAGTGGTGTGCATCAGCGTGGCAGCCCCGCGGCCCTGAGGGAGCGCAAGCAGGCCCGCGGGGTTCCAGTATGTGGCGGAGACGTCGTCCGCGAGGCCGACGAAGGCGCCGCCCATCGCAAGCGCCCGCGCCCCCACGCACGCGCGCGCCGGAACGCCGAAAGCAGCGACAAGCAACAACAAGCAGCAGTACCTAAGGAAACGCATGGCCGCACCCCCTTTGAGCAGTCGTAGCGTGCAGACTACTCCGCGGGACAGCGATGGTCAATGGGCGGCGCCGGTCGCCGCTCTCCCTGGCGGCCCCACGTGTACCTGCTGGGCGCTCGGGACGCGGGGTGCGGCCGCTCGACGCCTGGCGGGGTCTGCCTCAGGCACGACTTCACGCCCGACGTGAGCGATGCGTCCGGCGTAAAGCCGGACGCTACCGCGAGGAGGGAACGGGAGGCGAACAGCAC
>CAZGSV010000191.1:0-2799 GCA_964528605.1 uncultured Armatimonadia bacterium | reverse complement strand
TGAAGCGCTTATCGCTCCAGACGTTGGTGTTCATGTTGCTGGTCTGCAGGCCCAGGTCCCGGGTCCGCTTGGCGTACTCGTCGGGGTCGTTGGTGTTGAAGTCGGACTGGTGCACCTCGACTCCCTTGATGCCGGGGATGCCGGCGGCGGTCTCCAGTTGCTTGAAGAGCGGCACGGGGTCGCTGTAGCCGCCGCCCCAAGTGTAGCGGTCGGAGGTGGCGCCCAGAACCCAGGTGCCGGTGGCCAGTTTGGGCATTCTCATTCCCGCCTCACTCCTATCTGCCGCGCCTTACGGGCGAATCATTGACTTGATGTTGCGGTCTTTGTGCTCGATGACCGTCTTGATGGCCTGCTCGGCCTGGTCCAGGGTCGAGAAGGCGGTCATCAGCGGATCGAGTTTGATGCGGCCTTGCTCGACGAGTTGGATGGCGGGGGGGTAGTCGCGGCAGTAGATGACGGTGCCGAGGAACTTGAGTTCGCGGATGGTGATGAGGGTGAGGTTGATGCGGTCCTCGGGCTGCGCGGTGAAGCCGATGGCCATGATGGTGCCGCCCTTACGCACCAGCGTCACGCTTTGCGCCAGCGATTCCTGGGCCCCGGCCGCCTCCAATACGACGTCGGCGAGTTGGCCGTGGTTGCGCTCGCGGATGGCCTCCTCGAGGTTGTCGGCGAAGGGATCGGCGGTATAGTGGATGCCGCAGCGGGAGGCGACCTCACGCTTGAAGGGGAAGGGGTCGGCCAGCATGACGGTGGCGCCCGCGGCCACGGCCACCTGAGCCGCCAGTTGACCTATCGTGCCCCCCCCGAGAACGACGCAGAAGTCGCCGAGGCGCACGCCCGCCACGCGCACGGCGTGCGCGCAGACCGCCAGCGGCTCGATCATCGCGCCCTGCTCGAAGGTGAGCGCTTCCGGCAGGGGGTAGGTGAAGCGCTTCTTGGCGGTGGTGTATTCCGCGAATGAACCTGGGTACTGGTGGCCGTTGAGCCAGAGGTGGTCGCAGAGGTGATAGTCGCCGCGCAGGCAGGCGGCGCAGGTTCCGTCCACCGTGATCGGTTCGACGACGACGCGTTGCCCGATGCGCCAGCCGTCGCCGTCACCGCCGATAGCCGCAACCTCGCCCGCAAACTCGTGACCCAAGATGACGGGGTAATCGGTTATCTCTGGGTGGATGCCCTGGTAGCCGCGCACATCCGAGCCGCACACGCCGGTGGCGCGCACGCGAACCACCAACTCATCAGGCTTGGGCTCTGGGTCCCCCACCTGCTGCAAACGGATTTCGAAAGGCTTGATGCAAACGGCAGCCCGCACCGACCGGTCTCCTCGCGCGACAGGTGGGGCTGACCATAGCAGAGCCGCTTCCGCGCGTCAACGGGACGGCCGCTGGAGAGGCGAAACCGGAGAGTGTCCGCAACGGCCTCCCAGGCCCGCACGCTGGGCGGTGCCCGGTAGCGCTGGCCTCTTGCGCTGATCGAGTGGGCGGGGCCCGACGCGCGGACAGAGCGGCGTCTGGGCTGGCGCGTGCGCGGGCACTCGCACGGCATTTCGCGCTTGACCGCGCGCGCCGTGAGTTGGTACGCTCTCAGAGGGTGTACAGTCTATGAAATGGTGCGGCTGGCTAGCCCTCGTGTGTGCGGCGTGTGTGAGCCTGGGTGCAGCCCAGGCGGCGGACGAGCGCCCGCTGGTCTCCTTTTCGGAGCCGGCGGCGGGCGCGCAGGTCTCTGGCGATGTGCTGCTGAAGATTGACTTCGCCAGCAACTCCGCCTACCCGGTGCAGGGCCTCGAGGTGTTCGTGGACGGGGTGCGCACTGCGGCCGGCGGCAGGCTGCCGGAGCCGAAGATGACCGGCTCCGAGATCTACTATTGGGACAGCCGCGTCGTGCCCAATGGGCGGCATGACCTGGGCGCGCGGGCGGGCGACGGGGGGGGCAACCAGGGCACCGCTACCATCATGGTCCGCGTCGCCAATGCCGAAGGCCAGGACCTGACCCCCCCGACGGTGAGCATCCTGGCGCCTGAGCCCGAGGCGGTCGTGCGCGGGACCGTGGAGTTCACGGTGGAGGCGCGCGACGATAGCGGGGTCTCTTGGGTCAACTGCTACGTTGACGGGCAGTTGTGGGCGGCCCGGAACTACCCGCCGTTTACCGAGAGCCTTGACACGACCGTGCTGAGCGAGGGGCCGCACACGCTGCGCGCCGCCGCCTACGATCGCCACGACAACTTCGCCACTTCGCCGACGATCAACATCTTCGTCAACAACTCCGGGGCCGCGCCGATCGCTCCCGCGTCCGGCCCCACTCCGCCTGCGGCAGGCGGAGCGGAGCCCTTGATTATCAAGGTCATCCCCGCGGCCCCACCGACAGAGGCCGCGACGCCACCGAGCGAGGCCGGCGGGCCGTCCGCTCCGGCTGGGACTGCCGCAGTCACACCACCGCCCGTGGAGACGACGCCGGCAACGACAGCCCCGCCTTCTGAGACGACCGCGGGTAGGGCGAAGTCGGACTTGCTGCCCGGGGCGATGCTGGGCGCGCCGGGGGTTGAGGCGAGGGGGGCTCCCTCAGGTCCCGAGCGCAGGAGCGCATTGAGCCCGGTCTCGCCGCTGGCTGCCGGGCGAGCCGCTGCCAAGCCGCAGCCTATCGTTGAGGTGGCAGGCGCTTCGCGGCGCGCCCCGGAAGTACCTGCCGCCGTATCGCCGCCCGCCGAGCCGACCACCACACCGGCCGCGGCGCCTGAGGGCACGCACCTTTCGCCGGTGGCGCTGTTCGGTGGCCCGCGGAGGCTGCCTGGAGAGTCTGCCATAG
>CAZGSV010000190.1:0-2810 GCA_964528605.1 uncultured Armatimonadia bacterium | reverse complement strand
GAGATTCTAGCCTACGACGGCATCCTCAAGTCCTTCCATAACGACGAGAACTGGTTCTTTGGCGTCACCGTCACGGACGGGCGCGCCAGCCCCCGGGACAGCCTCTACGCCAAGTACACCGACGAGGAAATGCGCCTGGTTAGACGCGAGGAGCAGAAGAAGGCGGCCGTGGTCGGCCAGTACAGCGGCCTGGCCATGCTGGACTATTCCAGCGCCGCCACCAAGGACCCCGCCCACACCGACGTCGTCGAAGACCTCAAGAACCTGGTCGAAGTGGCCAGGCCCGCGATCATCTACACCCACAACCCAGCCGACAAGCACGACACCCACGTGGCCGTCGTCCTGCGCGTCATCGCTGCCCTCAGGCAGGTTGGCGACGAGTGCAAACCGAAAGCACTGTACGGCTGCGAAGTCTGGCGCGACCTCGATTGGCTCGTTGACGAGGACAAGGTCGCCATGGACGTCTCCATGCACGAGAGCCTCGCCGCCTCCCTGGTCCACCTCTTCGACTCCCAGGTCTGCGGTGGCAAGAGATACGACTTGGCCACTCTCGGGCGTCGCCGCGCCAACGCCACCTACCACGCTACGCACGGAACCGACATTGCGACCGCGCTCATCTTTGGAATGGATATGACGCCCCTGATCCACGATCCGAGTCTCGACATCTTCGAGTACGTCAACCGGTTCATCCAGCGCTTCGCCGCCGACGTGGCCGATAGGCTTGGGAGGCTCGGCTAACCCTCCGAAATTCGGGGACAGACTACGGATTTCGCCGACGCCGCACGCCGGCGGCGCGTTGAGACTTCGAACTGTCCGCGGCCGAGATTCGTGGTCTGTCCCCGAATTTCGTGCTCGGAGGATAATCAGTTATGGCTGCAAAGGTTAGAGTGGGCGTCATTGGGCTGGGCATGGGAATGGGCCACGCCCGCCGCTATCGCGAATGCCCCGAGGCGGAACTGGTGGCTTTCTGCGACCGCGACGCGGCCTGGCTTGCCCATGTGCAACGCGAGATGCAGGTTCCCCACACCTTCACGGACTACGGCGACCTACTCGACCGCCCGGACATTGACGCCGTCTCCATCTGCCTCCCCACCGCGCTCCACGCCGAGGCTGCCGTGCGCGCCCTTCGGTCCGGCAAGCACGTGCTTTGCGAAAAGCCGATGGCGACCAACGCCAGGGAGGCGCGGGCCATGGCAGCCGCAGCCAAGAGGGCGCGCAAGGTGCTGATGATCTCTCAGAATCAGCGCTTCACGCAGGAGGCGCAGTACCTCAAGGGCCGCCTCGGAAAAGGCGAACTCGGTGACATCTACTTCGTGCGCACCGGTTGGCGGCGGCCAATGGGGATGCTGCCGCAGCCCGTGGCGCATCGCGCGACCGGCGCCTTCTCGCGCAACTGGTTCAACCAGCAGGCCGGCGGCGGAGGCGTCTTGCGTGACCTCGGCTCCCATATGGTGGACCTCAGCCTGTGGTTCCTCGGCTTTCCCAAGATCGCCCAGGTGCTCGGCGCCAACTACGCCATGTTCACGCCTCAGCACGCCGCAGCCGCCGGGCAGCGCGCCGACGCCGAAGACCTCGCGGTCGGCATGATCCGCTTCGCCAACGGCGCCTCGCTGCAACTCGAAGTCAGTTTCGGCACCTTCGTCGAGAGCGAGGTCGTCTTTCTCGAACTCTACGGCACTCGCGGAGGCGCCTCGTTGCGCAACGGCCTGCGCCTCTTCGGTGCCGGCGAAGGCGCCTACACCACCACCGTTCCCCAAAGATTCAGCATACCGGTCGAGACTCCCCAGGCCCACTTCGTCCACGCTATCCAGAAGGGCAGCGAGCCGCTCGTGACTCCCGAGCAGGGCGTCGCGGTCATTGAGGTGCTGGATGCCCTCTACGCCGGCGGGGTCACCCAGAGAAAGCCCGTAAGACCTGGGCGGCGCGCGAAGAAGCGCAAGGCCGGGTAGGGCGGCCTCGCGAGCATGGGACGGCGCCACTCCGCAGCCGGAAGGAGCAGGACGGGATGAACTTCATCCCGATGGCGCGACTGTTGGAGCGCGCCTCCGCCGAGGGCTATGCCGTGCCCTCCTTCTGCGTGTGGAATGCGGAGACGATGCGAACCGTCCTTGCCGTGGCCGCGGACCTCAAGGCTCCGGTCATTCTGATGACCGGCCCGGTGGAGTTCCGGCTGCTCAGCCCCGCGGAGATGGCCGGCGTGGCGCGCGCAATCGCCGAGCCCTGCAACATCCCGGCTGCCTTCCATCTCGATCACGGCAATGCGCTCTCTCAGGTCGAGGCCTGCCTCGCCGCCGGCTACACCTCTGTCATGCTCGACTACTCCAGCTGCCCGCTCGCCGAGAACGTCGCCGCTATGCGCCAGGTCGTCGCGCTCGCCCGTCCGCGCGGCGCGACGGTGGAGGGTGAGATCGGCCACGTGGGCCGCGTTGACGACGGCACCTTCGAAGGCGGCGACGTGTCTGACCTGACCGACCCCCAGGAGGCCGCCGCCTTCGTCGCGCAGACCGGCATAGACGCCGTCGCCGTCTCCATCGGCAACGCCCACGGCCAGTACGTCGCGCTTCCTCAACTCGACTTTGATCGCCTCGCCGCCATCCGCGACGCCGTTCCCGTTCCGCTCGTCCTCCATGGCGGCTCGGGCACTCCCGAGGCGGATCTCCGCCGCGCCATCTCCCTCGGCATCGCCAAGGTGAACGTCGCGACCGAACTTATCGCCGCCGTGCGCGAGTCGCTCCTGGAGCAATGGCAATCTCGGGAGAACCTCTGGGCGCCCGCAGCGCAGGCAGTCGCCATGCAGGCGATGGGGCCGG
>CAZGSV010000189.1:0-2891 GCA_964528605.1 uncultured Armatimonadia bacterium | reverse complement strand
CTCATGTCCGCCGCCCGTAAGGTGGCCAAGGCCGTGGGAAGAGCGCTCTAGGCGCGGTCCTTCCAGCGGGGCGGCCGCTCCGGGATCACTTCCGCCTCGAGGCCTTGGAGGTCCACCAGGCCGTAGATGGCAAAGGGCTTGCCTAGGCGGTAGGCCCAACCGCTGTCGCCGAACGACCAGTGCCACCACTCGGCGCGGTAGTTGGTGAAGCCGGCGGCGGTCATGGCATCCCACAGAATCTGCCGGTTGGCGCGCGCGGCGGCCGAGATCTTGGGCGAGTCCCAGCGAGCGACGTCGAGCGCTCCCTTCGGGGTGGAGCCCATATCCAGGTCCTGCCCGTCGGGGAGCAGGATGCGCACGTCCACGGTGCCGCCGGTGCAGTGAGGGGCAGGCACCTTGGCGTCCACGGGCGCGAGGTAGCGATTCATGCGCCGCCTCACGACGGCAAGCGGCCAATCTGGGTGCTCGGCGCGCACGCGGGCGAAGTAGTGCTCATACGCTTGGCGTTGCTCGGCGACTGGGCGGTAGGCCGCGGTGACCATTAGGCTGAGGTCGTCCGGCAAGACACGGGCCGCGTGTTCCAACATGCCGATCAGGCGCGCGCGCAGGTAGGGGAACTTGCAGCGGGCGATGAGGCGCGGGTTGCGGGTCTCGATGCGCACTACGGGCTCGCCGCACTCTCTGATTGGAATCTTGACGAGCAAGCGGAGCGGCTCGGACATGCTGCGGCCGTCTTCCGGCCCCCAGGGCTTCTGCACGTGGTCAAACCTCTTCGAGGTGAGGAGATTGCGCACGAGTAGCACAAAGCGAGTGCAGGTGACAACTGGCCGCGGCTGGACGGGGCGATTATACTGCAAGCATCTGGAGCCGGCAGGGCCCGGAGATCATTAAGTATGGTGCCTCTTCCCCCATCACCTAGGAGCGGAACGCCGGAGGTGTACGTCGGCGAGAGGGCGCGGCCCTGGCGGCGCTGGCTGTGGGTCTTGGTAGGCTGCGCTGTGGTCGCGGGGGGGCTCTTCTGGCCGCGGTGGGGTTTGCTGCGGCGCCACCAGCCGCGCGACCTGCCGGTGCGGTTGCGCCTCTCGCAGGAGACGGTAGGCCCGGCGGACATCCTGAGGCTGGAGGTCGGCGTCAAAGGGGGACTGCCCAAGCCGCGGCCCTCGGTGACGGTGTGGGGTCCGGGCGGCCGGGTGTCCGACGTCAACGGCTTCCGCGAGGCGCCGATCGTCTTCGATGAGGCGAGGCACGTGTGGCTGGGGCGCTGGCCGGTGCCCTTTGGCCTGAAACCTGGGAAGTATCGCTTCGTGGCGACGATCTCGACGCAGGCGCCGCCGAGCGCGGATCCCGAACAGACGCTGCTGCAGGGGCCGCCGCGGCGGGTGGAGGTGTCGGACACCAAAGAGGTGCGGCTGGTGTGGAAACGGCCGCGTGAGGTGCCGGCGGGGCTCTGCGCTGTAACGCTGGAGAGCCGCGAGGATTTCGCAGGGCGGCAGATACCCGTACCCGACGGTGGCAGCGGCGACTGGCGCGGGCTCTTCGACTGGGCCCAGTTCATGGGCGCGGACACCTTCTGGTATCTGGGGGGGGTGACAGTCAACCCTTCCACGGGCGCGGACTTGGGCTATCCCTGGGTCAGCGCGAATCTCAAGCAAGTCCCGCTCTTCGCGCGCGAGGCGCACGCCCGAGGGCTGAACTTCGGCGTATGGGTGCAGGCCTATCTCACCATGGGGGACCCGAAGGAGGCCACGCGCTATCGCTACGCGGTGGACTATGACCCGCGCAAGGGATTGCTGCCGACGCCCGCGGTGAGCCTGTTCGATGAGCGGCGGCTGCGGGACATCACGGAGTTGCTCAGGCGCTTCCAGGAGATACCCGAGGTGGACATGTTGGGGCTGGACTACATTCGCACCGCCAGCGATGGCGGCTATGAGATGACAGAGGAGTTCGCGCGGGAGATGGTGCCGCCGGAGCTGCCCAGGGGATGGAAGGAGTGGTCCAAGGCGCAGCAGCGCGTGTGGCTGGCGGACAAGACGGAGTACCGGCGGGACCCGGAGGTAGCCGATGTATGGGGTTGGTGGCGAGCGCGGCTGACCTCGCGCTTGATCCATAGGATCATCACCGAGGGCAAGATCGAAAAGCCGCTGTGGACTTTCACACTCGGGTGGCGGCACGGGCAGCAGCACGGGCAAGACCCGGCGATGTTCGCGAATGCCGGGGTGGCTCTGGACGCGGTGATGCTCTACGAGTGCGACCGCAAGCAGTTTGACATGATGGTGAACGATTGGCGCCAGTACTGCGACGCGACGCTGATCCCGCTGGCGGTGGGCGAGGAGGTGGATTGGGTGGTGCACCAGCGGACGCTGAGGCCTTCGGGGCCGGAGGAGATGTACTCGAGGCTGCGGACGGCGACCAAGTCCATGGCGCACAAAGGGCTGCCGCGCGCGATGTTCTGGCATGATCTCAGCCGGGCGCTGTACTCGAAACGCAAAGGCCCTTACCAAGGATTGGAGTGGGCCGTGGCGGGTGCGCGGGCCTTCACCGAGTTGCGCGAGGACTGGGGGCTGCACCCGCTGCGGGTGTCCATCGAGGCCCCCCCCGCGGCGCGGACCGGGCAGCCCTTCTCGTTGCGTGTGCGCATGAGCAATCCCACCAAGACGCGCGTGGAGCAGGTGCGCGTGGTGCCCATCGTGTGCTACGGCTTCAGGCTGATCGGCGAGGAGGAGCGGCGGGTGGAGGCGGTGGTGCCGGGGACGACGGAGCAGGTCACCTTCACCATGACGCCGAACAAGGGATTCGGGCATCGCGGAGGGCGAGGGTTGGTCGCGGCGGCGGTGACCTGGCAGGCGGGCGAGAAGCGTGCCAGGGCGGTCACCTTCGCCGCGCTGCAGGTT
>CAZGSV010000188.1:0-2998 GCA_964528605.1 uncultured Armatimonadia bacterium | reverse complement strand
ATGGAAGCCCATGCCTTCCATGAACTCATAGGGCCGGAAGAGCGCGTGGAGGGCCGGGTCGTCGGTGAGATACCAGAAGTAGACCTTGTCCCCAGCCTGCTCGACAAACTGCCACACGCCGAGGTTGCAGCCGGGGTACCTCCGCACCGCCGTCGGCGTCACCAGGACAACGCTCTCGGGTCCCTGGAGCACCCATCCCCCGCGCTTCTCGCTATGGGCGTACACTGCCGTCGTGAGCCCCGCCTTTGCCATTGCTTGTTCAGGGGGGAAAGCAGCAGGCGCAACGTTCACCATCCCCGCGGCCGCCGCGACCATGGGGGCGGGGTCGGCGCGATGGATCAGCACGCGCGGCGCGACGCGGGGCAACTGATCTTGGGCCAGCGACCGGAGTTCCTCCGGGGTTGTTGGGCCGTAGGTGACGTTGAACGCGTCGCGCTCCCGCTCGAGGTAGAGGCGCGGCGCCATCTCCTCGAACGTGCCAGCGTAGTAGGCCAGGCTTAGGCCGCAGTCGAGCGGGCCCGACTCGAGCAGTTGCACGCTGAGAGCACACTCGGCGACCTCGCCCGGCAATAGCAGGCCGGTGGTCCAGTTGGCGCCGATGGCCTCCATTTGCGCCATCTCGTTCAGGTAGTACCGATCCGCCTGCTCGTCGTAGGAAACGCTGCCGTACACTCGGTCGCGCCACTGGTAATCGGCGCTGCTGCGGCCGGCCCGGATGCTCGCGTGGGTAACGACAACGGGGCCTCGGGAGACGTTGGTGACCAAGACGTGAACCGGCAAGGTTCGCCCTTGAGTGGCCGGGCCCTGCCCGCCGACAGCGACCTGCGCTGATACCGGTCCGCCGCTTGTCGTCCAGGTGAGGGGAAGTTGAGTAACCCCAGTGGGCGTCTCTTCACAGCCCAGCAGGGCCAGCGACAACACCAACGCCACGCCGAAAGTACGCATTGCCCCGCGCCTCCTCTTGGTTTCGAGCGCAGTTCCCGCGCGCACCGAGATATCGCGGTTCAGCGCGCCGGCGTCTGCCAGGAGTCTATGACGCTGCCGTTGATGTCGTAGGTGGTGAAGGTGGCCAGGCCGGGCATATCTTCAGCGGGCGGCTGAATGTCCACCTTGACGAAATGCTCGACCTTGGCAACCTTGACGGCCTCCGCGGGGGGGGCGTCCGGCTCGTAGAGCGGGGCGCCGCCGCCGCCCGCGATCACGTAGGTGACGCCGTCGGCCTGGGCGCGCATGTAGTAGTGGTCGTGGCCGTTGAGCACGGCGGTGACGCGGTGGGCGGCGAAGACGGAGCCGAAGAGATTGCGGACCTCCTCAGCGCCTTCCACGCGCGAGGCCTTGGCGGTGATCGGCGGATAGTGGAAGACGACGAAGATGAAGGGCGCGCTCGCGTGCTCGTCGAGGTCCTGGCGCAGGAAGGCCATCATCTTCTCGAGGTACTGCTCGTGGGTGCCGCCGATGCGGAGGATTTCGCCATAGAGGAAGGCCTGCGGGCCCGCGGTGTCCGGGCCTTCGGGGTCGAGACAGATGAAGTGGGCCGCCCCCCAGTCGAAGGAGTAGTTGCGCTCGTCACCGGGGAGGGCGAAGAAGTCGAAGTAGTAGGTGGAGTCTCTCTCGTGGTTACCGAGCACAGGGTAGTAGGGGGTGTTGCGCATGAGGCCGGCGGAGATGTCGAAGAAGGTTTCCCAGTCCTCGAGGCGACGGCCGCTGCTGACTAGGTCGCCGGTGTTGACCACGAACGCGGGCGACTGCGCCATGAGGGCCTGCACGATGCGGCGGTGGACGTCGTGGCGGGAGCGGGTGTCGCCAAACACGGCGAAAGTGAAGCGCGCCGAGCCGTCGGGAGCGGTCCTGAACGCGCCTGCGGTGGCCGGCAGGTCGGGAGCGAGGTTGTACTTGTACTCGGTATCGGCCTTGAGGTTTCGCAGCGTCATCTGGTGCTCGGTGTAGGCACGGGCACTGAGCGCGTTACCATCTGGGCCGACGGCGGAGGCCTGCCCGTCGAGGCTCAGCCAGCAGATGGTGGCCTCGGTCTGGGTTACGTTCTGCACGTAGGGGCCGATGGCAACGTTGCCGGTCGCCTCGACACCGTTGGCGTTCGCGAGGCCGGCAAGCACGAGGACGAGAAGCGCGAAGATGACTACGAGCGAAGCGGACTTTGTCAACACCGCTCACCTCCGAGGCGAGTATAGCGTCAGCGGCGCAAGAGGGCGAACGACCGCGCTTCGTGAGCAGGGGGCGGCGCGGAGTTGGAGCGCTGGAAGGCGGAGTTGCCCCCGGAGCACAAATCCGTATAATCGGGGGCTGTGGGGACATCTAGGCTGGCGGGAGGGCCTTCCCTTTCGTCGCCCCTGAACGCGTTGCCCGTTTGCAGTCTCCGCTGTCCGCACAGTTCAAGAGGAGGTGCTTGGTGAATGGCGGTTTACCATGAGCCTGGGCGTGATTTGCCCGTGTACGGAGAATACGAGGTGGTGGTGGTTGGAGGTGGGTGCGCGGGCCTGGCGGCGGCAATCGCGAGCGCGCGCAGCGGGTCGCGCACGCTGGTGATTGAACGCTTCCCTTACTTCGGCGGCACCGCCACGGCGTCGCTCATGGGGAACATCAATGGCTTCCGCAACCAGGTGGTGCCCGACTCCATTCAGACGGTGAAGGGAATCGGGGCGGAGATCATCCTCGCGCTGCACAAGATGAAGGGGCTGGGCAAGAGCCCGTACCCGCAGAAGGAATACGACATCGAGAGCGGGCAACTCTCCTACTCCTACGCGATAGACACCGAGAAGTTCAAGTATCTGACCTTGCGGATGATGGTGGACGCGCGCGCGGACATGCTCTGCCACACCTTCTTCTGCGACTACCAGGACTTCATGGTCAGCCTGGCGACGGAGCCCGAATTGGTGCGACGCCTTGTCGCTCGCCTCGGCGGGTGGAATCTTAAAGCCGCCCGCATGATGCTTGAGGCCGGCGTGGACGCGGTTGGCGTTCACCTGCAGGTGGATGCCCG
>CAZGSV010000187.1:0-3269 GCA_964528605.1 uncultured Armatimonadia bacterium | reverse complement strand
CGAAGGGCGCGGGCGGCAGGTAGGGCGAGTGCGGGTCCATATGGCGCAGGAAGAGCAGGAAGGGCTCGCCCGCGAGTTCCTCGAGCGCGGGGATGGCCTTCTCGTTTAGGTTCTCGGCCTTGCGCAGGGGCCGGTGCTCCCAGTCGCCCCAGCCTTCGTAGGTCTCGTACTTGTCGAAGCCGCGGTAAAAGCCGCCGTCGAAGCCGATGCAAGTGGAGACGTAGCCGTGCTCGCGAAGAATCTCAGGGAGCGTCGGCTGGTCCTTGTGCAGCGGATGCTTCGCCCCCAGACAGACCTGACCGGTGGCCATCACGTCCCGACCCGTGAGCATCGTCGAGTACCCCGGCGTCGTGGGGACATAGGCGCTGAACATGTTTTCGAAGAGCACGCCACCAGCCGCGAGGCGATCGAGGTGCGGCGTGGTGAGGCGTTTGTAGCCGTAGCAACTCATATGGTCGCGACGAAGGCTGTCCACAGCGATCATCAGGATGTTGGTGGGACGCTTTGCCAAGGTCTGCTCCTCCTGTCGTCGTTCGGTAGTTTGGCAGGGCTCGAACCGGGGGGGCGGCCTCAGAGCCTTGCCCGGGCGGCCTCCGTCAGCGGGCCCCCAAGGCTTTGAGGCAGGCGTTCATGTAGCCGCGGCTTTCGGCGGCGATGACGGCGCAGCGAGAGAGTTCGTAGTCGCCCGCGCCGATGATCTCGAGGTCAACCGGGCCGTCGTAACCGGCGTCCACCAGCACCTTGAAGTAGCCGAGCAGGTCAATGCTGCCGCGGCCGCAGGCCTGCAGTTCGGGAGCGCCGGGGCCCTTGTCGCGGGTGAGGCAGTCGCGGATGTGGATGTGCTTGACGCGGGAGACGACCGCCTTGAGGGCATCCACGGGGTTCTCGTTGGCGCGGTAGATGTGGCTGGGGTCCATGTCCACGCCGAAGCCCTTGGAGGTGATTTCCTTCATGGCGCGGAGGGTGGTTGGGGTGTTGTAGATGGAGCCGCCGACGTGGGCCTTGCAGCAGAGGATGACGCCGTATTCGGCCGCCTTGTCGGCCATCTTGGCGATGTGAGCAACCTGGCGCTGGAAGTCCTCTTCGACGTCGCTCTTGCCGCCGGGGCCGACGTTGATGACGGGGATGCCGAGTTCAGCCCCGGCTTGGTAGGCCTTGGTGAGGCGGTCCTCTTCGAGCGAGGCGACCTCCATAGCGAGCAGGTCGAGGCCGAACTCGGCGGCCATCTTCTTGATGTCGGCAGCCTGCGAGCGAAAGTCATCGAGGACGAGGTGCTCGCACATGCCCTTGATGGCGGAGAGTTCGACGCCGTCGTAGCCGGCCCAGGCGGCGTGCTGCATCGCCGTGCGCAGGTCATGGCCGCCGAAGAGGACAGTGTTGAACCCCAGTTTCATAGTCCGCGTGACCTCCCTTGGGGCGCGCCGCTGCTGAGGGCGCCTACAGATCCACTACCGTATGCGTGTGGAAGGACTTGATGGCGGCCTCGATGACCTCCTGCGCCGCGAGGCCGTCGGCGCCGGAGCCGTCCACGTCCTCAGGCTTGACGCCCGCGGTGAGTTGCTCGAGCCAGCGGTGGAGGCGGCTCTGGAACGTCTGGCCGAAACTCGTCATGCCGCCGAGGTTGTAGTAGGTCTCCTTCTGCGGCGAACGCCGGTCGTACCAGGTAAGCACCTCGCAGGCTTCCTCGAGCACGAAGCGGCTCTCCGAGCCCACTACCTCGCAGCGCTCCAGGCCGTAGGTGCCGCCCGCGTCATAACTACCAGTGAGGTGGCCGACCACGTCGTTGGCGAAGTGCATATTGACTTGCACGTTGGACCATATCTTGCGGTCCTTGCCCTTCATGAAGAAGGCGTGCACGCTCTTCACCGGGCCGCAGAAGTAGCGCATGACGTCAATGGAATGGGGATGGAGGGCGCGGATGTGGAAGTGCTCGGCGCTCTCGTTGGCGTTGTTGATCCACATGGTCATGTTGAGGATGTGGAGTCTGCCGAGGCGGCCGGAGTCCACCCACTCCTTGGCCTTGAGGGCGGCGGGGGTGAAGCGGTGGTTGAGGTTGATGGCGTAGGGGAGCTTCTTCTGCTTGGCGAGCGCCACCATCTCGCGCGCCTTCTCAATCTCGTTGGAGATGGGCTTCTCGCCGAGAACGGGAATACCGGCGCCGAGGAGTTCCATGGTGGGGACGTGATGGTCGCCACCGTTCTCTTTGCCGGCGGTGCACATACTGCACGCGTCGAAGCGGATGCCGGACTTGAGCATGTCCTGCACGCTGTAGAAGGCGGGGGCGCCGTACTTCTCCGCGGCCGCGTCGGCCCGCTCCTTGATGATGTCGCAGACGGCGACAATCTCGGAGAGCGGGTCGTTCTGATAGACACCGGCGTGGGCGTTGCCGATGCCACCCATGCCAACTATGCCGATCTTGAGAGCCATCTTATCGTTTCTCCCGTGACCAGGATCAGTTGCCGTTGCCCGCGGGCTCGGTGGAGCGACGCGGCGTGCGTATCTTGCACTGCTCGGCCTGCCGCGTCAACCGGGAGAGGCGCTCACGGCTTTGACCGGGCGCCAGTCGAGTGATCGCTCTGACGGTAGCGAGGCAGGAACGCAATCGGGGGTATGGATGGAGGGGAGGAAGAAATGGCAAAGGACGCAGTGACCGTGAATCGGGCGCCGGTGCTGACGCTGTGGGCCGCCGTCGTCGCCGAGCGCATGGGGTACGCTCCCGACGAAGCGTTGACCCTCGGCAAGGCTGTCGCTGGATTGAACGCGCAGGCCAAGGGCCGCGCGCTCGGCATCTACAGTGCACCGAAGCGGGGAGAAGGCCGCCCGCCGAAGAAACGCGGCCTGGCTGAAGAGTTCTGGGTGCCCCTTTGCGGGCGCGGGGTGCCTGCGAAGCGCACCGAGCACGGCGTGCGGGCAGTGGTGGGTGAGGATCCGATAGACCCGCCGGCGGTGGCCAAGTACCTCGACGGCAAGTTCGGCGGATCGTTGGGGTCGGTGCGGGAGGCAATGGAGCAGTTGGCCGGGGCTTACAACCCGCAGGAATTGGCGGAGGCGGCGTACGGGTTGTATGAGAAGTTCCGGCCGAAGATAGCCTCAGGGACGCCTGGGTGGGGGCAGAAGGGCGAGTTGGATTTGGCGCTCATACGGTCGTTGGGTACCAAGCGTTAGGCGGGGAAGACCAGGCCGTCGCCCCGCCGCCGGCGGGGCTCCTACACTGGGCGGCCACGTCGGGCCGCCCCTACCCGTCACCGCCACCCTGTCTTACCAGTAGC
>CAZGSV010000186.1:0-3283 GCA_964528605.1 uncultured Armatimonadia bacterium | reverse complement strand
GGCGGCGAGAAGGCATTGACGGCACTCGCGCTGGTGGGGGCGCTGCTCAAGGTGAAGCCGCCGCCGTTCTGCATCCTGGACGAGGTGGACGCGCCGCTGGACGACGCGAACGTGGGCCGCTTCTGCGAGATGCTCGGCGATCTGGCGAAGCACACCCAGTTCCTGGTCATTACGCACAACAAGATCACGATGCAGGAGGCGGACTACGTGTATGGGGTGACGATGCGGGAGCCGGGAGTGTCCGCGGTTTACTCCTTGCGCGTGGCGGAGTACGCGGCCAACTAGCGCGGGCGGCGCTCGCAGGCCCGCTGCCCAGGGACTCGTCGCATTTTCCCGCGCCAGGGCCCGGGGCCGGCAAAAAGGGTACACTGTCGCTGTGAGTAAGAGAGCAATCGTCCTTCTGGGGTTGGCGTTGGCTGTTGCCCTGGCCGCGGCGCCGGCGCGCGCGCAGGACATGCGGGAGCAGGTGCGCGCGGCGCTGCTGGCGCAGATCAACGCCGACCGGGCGCAGTTCGGGCTGCCGCCCGTGCAACTGGAGCCGGTGGCCTCGCTGGCGGCCGAGTACCATGCGGCGGAGATGCTGGCCGGCGACTACCTGTCGCACTGGAATGAGGGCGGGCTCAAACCGTACCAGCGGTACAGCTGGTTTGGCGGGTACCACTACAGCGAGGAGAACGTGTTCTACTATGAGCAGCAGGGGGGGGTGGACACCTCGGCGGGGGGGCTGATCCAGTTGTGCTTGCTCGGCGAGGCCTCGTTCATGGGGGAGCAGCCGCCGAACGACGGCCACCGGAAGAGCGTGTTGAACCCGGCCCACACCCATGTGGGCATCGGCTTCGCGGCCTCCGCGGACAGTTTTCGTATGGTGGCGTTGTTCACGCGACACCTGGTGGAGGACTTCCAGCCGGCGGGACGCCTGTTCAACGCCTGGCAGGAGGCTCAGGTGTCGGGGCGCGCGCCGGCAGCCTACACGCTGCAGAGCGTGAGTGTGTTCTACGAGCCGTGGCCACAGGCGATGGAGATCAGGGGCACGAAGGTGGCGCGGTCGTACGGCTTGCCGCAGGCGCGACGCGATCTTTACCCGGTGCTGCCGCCCTCGTGGTTCTACGCGGACGGTTCGCCAGGGAGCATAACGGTGGGTGCGGACGGCAGTTTCTCCCTGCCGGTGACGTTCGAGCGAGGCCCCGGGGTGTACACGGTGGTGGTGTGGCTGAACCCGGGTGAGGGGCGCGACCCGGTGCCGGCGACCGAGGCCTCCCTCTTCGTCACGCCGTAGGCGGCGGAGGCTGCCTCCCAAAGGCCGTACCATCCTTGACCTGCCCTCTGGGCGTGTGTAGCATACGGCGCGACGGGTGGTCAGTCCGACGAGCGTCACACGGGAGCGTCGGAGGTTGCCGGCGGCGCGGTGCCGCCGTCGCCGGACAAGCCGTCCGCATCTCAAAGAGTGGTGGTGTAATCCCAGGCGTCACAGGAGGCCGAGGCAATGAAGAAGGCAGTGAGTATCTGGTGCTTTCCCGGAGGGACCAGTATCAAGGACGCGATGCGGCAGGCAAAAGAGGCGGGGTTCGACGGCATAGAACTGGCGCTGGCGGAGGAGGGCGAGCTGAGCCTGCAGACCAGCCCGTTCGGGGTGAAGGCTTTGCGGCTCGAGGCGGATCGCATAGGGATAGAGATCTCGAGCCTGGCGACGGGGCTGGGATGGAAGTACTCGCTGTTCAGCAACGACCCGAAGGAGCGGGCGCAAGCGAAGGCGGTTCACAAGAAGGCTTTGCGGGCGGCGCAGATACTGGACTTGGACGTGATTCTTTCGGTGCCTGGGGCGCTGAAACCCGACATCCGTTACGATGTGGCTTACCAGCGCACGGTGAAGGCGTACCAGGAGTTGGCGCCGGCGGCGGAGGCCTACGGGGTGAAGATCGGGGTGGAGGTAGTCTGGAACAAGTTCCTCTACAGCCCGATGGAGTTCGCGCGGCTGATAGACGACGTGGGGCATCCGTACGTGCAGGCTTACTTTGACGCCGGCAACGTGCTGGTCTTCGGCTATCCGCAGCACTGGATAGAGATACTGGGGAAGCGGATAGTCAAGGTACACGTGAAGGACTTCTTGACCTCTGTAGGGAACATCAGTGGGTTCCGGCCGTTGCTGCACGGCGACGTGCCTTTCCCCGAGGTAGTGAAGGCGCTGCAGAAGGTGGGTTACGACGACTACCTGATCGCGGAGGTTGGCCCGTCGGAGGAAGTGCCGCGCGAGAAGTTGCTCAAGCAGACCTCGGAGGCGCTGACGAAGATCATCGGCTACGGAGGCAAGGCCGCCAAGAAAGGCAAGAAGCGATGAGGCAGGTCGGCGTCGGCGTCATCGGCTGCGGCGGGATGGGGCGGGGGCTGGTGTCGGCGGCGCAGGCGGTGGGCGCGAAGGTAGTCGGCGGCGCGGACTCGGCGCCGGAGGTGCTGAAGCAGTTCACGGAGCAGTTCGCGTGCCCGGGCTATGGGTCGGCCGAGGAACTGCTGTCCAATGGCAGCGTCCAGGCCGTGTTCGTCGCCAGCCCCAACTACATGCACTGCGAGCACGTGGTGGCCGTGGCGCGCGCCGGTCGGCACGTCTTCTGCGAGAAGCCGATGGCGCTGACGGTGGCGGACTGCGACCGGATGATTGCGGAGTGCAAGCAGGCGGGCGTGAAACTGATGGTCGGTCAGGTGCTGCGCTACATCGCGGATCTGTGGCACGTGCTGGAATTGGTGCGCGCGGGCACGCTCGGCAAGCCGGCCGCGGCGGCGATAGAGCGGCTGTGGGGCGTGCGCAACGACACTTGGCGCGTCGAGTGGCGGAAGCACCGCGAACTGTGCGGCGGGCCGCTCTACGAAGTGAACGTGCACGAGTTGGACTACATGTGCGAGTTGCTGGGCCAGCCGACGCAGGCCTACGCGGTCGCCTCCAAGTTCGTTGAGACCCCCCACGACTACGAGGACGTGGTGATGGCCACCTATCGGTTTGCCGACGGCGGACTGGGAACGCTGCAGGGAGGCGGTTGCAGCCCGCTGGGGCGCTATCAGGTGGCGGTGTTCTGCGAGGAGGGCGACCTGTTCCTCGACCGCGGGGCAGGAGTGCTGCGCTACAAGACGATCGGCGGCGAGGCGCACGAGCAGGCGACCTCCGAGATCAAGGGCGAGCCCTCGGTGCAGCGAGAGGTGCGCGAGTTTCTGGAGGCGGTGACAGAGGGCAAGCGGGTGACCATTCCGGGCGAGCACGGGCGGCGCGCGATTGCGATGATAGAGGCGGCGTATC
>CAZGSV010000185.1:0-3376 GCA_964528605.1 uncultured Armatimonadia bacterium | reverse complement strand
ACCGGTTACTCGTATCCACGCCAGGTGCATCTGAACCTTTATGGCACGAGAGGGAACATCCTGAGCGACGAGCGGGACGCGACGATAACGCTGGTGGGGCCGGAGGGAGAGGTGGCGAGAATCCCGGCGCCGGAGGTGGACACGCTGAGGGACGAGATGCAGGATTTCGGGCGGTGCATGATGCAGGGCCGGCGGCCGGAGACGGGGGGGGAGGAGGGGTTCAACGCGTTGGCGGTGGTGTGGGCGGCGATCGAGTCGAGCCGGAGCGGGAGGGCGGTGGAGGTGGAGAAGGCGCCGTAGGGGGGCGGGTACCGCGCGAGGCCTGGCGGCGTCGCGGACACGGGGTCGCACGCAAGGGCGCTCCTAGACTGGGCGACCACCCGCCTCAGGCGGGCCCCTACGAGACTCGAGGGGGGTAGCCAGGCGGAGGCTGAGGGGGGGCTCGAGGCCATGGGCGAGGAGGAGGTCGGCGTTGGCGAACAACTGTCGGGGCGGGCCGGCGGTGAGCACTTTCCCCTGGTCCATGAGGAAGGCTGTGTCGCAGACTTCGAGGACCATCTCGAGGTCGTGGCTGGCAATGAGTTGGGTCACGGGGAGGGACTGGAGCAGGCTGATGAGTCCGCGGCGCGACTGGGGGTCGAGGTTGGCGGTGGGCTCGTCGAGCGCGAGGATTTCGGGCCGCATGGCGAGCACTCCGGCGATGCAGACGCGGCGGCGCTCTCCGTAACTGAGGTGATGCGGCGAGCGGTCGGCGGCGTCTGCCATTTCCACTTGGCCGAGAGCCTGTCGCGCCCGGGACTCGGCTTCCTGAGGCGGCAAGTCCTGGTTGAGGGGTCCGAAGGCGACGTCGTCGAGCACGCGAAGGGCGAAGAGTTGGTCGTCGGGGTTCTGGAATACGAGGCCGACCTTGTGCCGCAGCGACTTGAGGGTGGCGGGCGCGAGGACCTGCCCGAGCACGCGAAGGGTGCCCTGGCCGCGGAGGATGCCGTTGAGGTGCAGGAGGAGGGTTGATTTGCCCGCGCCGTTGCGGCCGACGAGCGCGGCCTTGGCGCCGCGGGGCACCTGGAGGTCAACGCCACGGAGGGCGGGCGTGCCGTCGGGGTAGGTGTGGTGCAGGCCGCGGATGTCTATGGCTAGTTCGTTCATGGCCATCGTGGCCATAGCGCGAGCGCGAGCAGGAGAGTTGCGGTGAGGGCCCCGACGGCGATGGAGGAAGGCGCGGGGCGCGGCTGAGGGAGGGAGCGCATGGTGCCATCGTAGCCGCGGGCTTCCATGGCGATCGCGACTTGCTCGGCGCGCTCGTAAGTGCGCAACAGCAGGCTCGCGGAGCCCTGGGCGAGGACACGGAACAGTCTTCGTAGGCTGCGCGGCGGGCCGCCGCGCGCGGCTGAGGCGCGGTGCAGGCCGAGCACGTTGTCAATGAGGAGCAGGGCGTAGCGGGCCGCGAAGGCGAAGAGGGTCGCGAGTAGGGCGGGGACGCGAAGGCCTTGGAGGGCGCGGGAGAGGCGCCAGGGGGGGGTGGTGGCGTTGATGACGATGGCGGCCAGCAGGATGAGGAGAATGCGAGCGGCCAGGTCTGCGAAGCGGAGCCACACCTCCGCGCGCGCGCCCCCCCGTGCGCCGAAGAGGAGTGAGGCGAGGGCGATGCCGCCGAACACGGGGAGCAGGACGGCGGTCTGCCGCAGAAGCGCTCGGGCAGGCACGCGGCCGATCGCCGCGGATAGGAGAACGAGCGCGCCGCAGGCGCTCAACGGCAGCCAGCGGCCGAGCGGCAGGCTGACAACGCAGGCAATGAAGACTAGCAGTAGGGCGAGTTTGACGCGGGCGTCGAGGCGGTGGACGGGGCTGTTGCGGGCTGAGTAGCGTTCGAGAGAGAGGGCTGACATGGCCGTGAGGCGGTGGGCGTGACGAGGTGGGGCTGAGCCCTGCCCTAGGGGCCCTCGCGCTCCAGGATGAACAGGTCCTGCGCGTCGGACCTGAGGACGTCGAAGAAGCGGCGCTCAAGGACCTCCTGGGCGACATTGGCGGTTAGTGATTGGGCGAGCGGCGCGAGCGTCACGAGCAGGGCGCCGGGCTTGGCCTCCTCGGAGAAGCGCACGCGGATGGTGTCGGCGGGGACGATCTCGATGTTGCGCTTGCCGTAGGAGCAGCCGGTGGAGAGTTGCAGGCCGTCCACCAGGCACGATTGGGGCGGATGCGGGGTGATCTCGACGCGCGCGTTGAGGCCGAAGTGGCCGGGGTGGTTGAGGACGCGGAGGACGTGGCGGCCCATCTGGAGGCCGAGCGCGACGAAGGGGCCCAGGTGGCCGTGGAACATCATGATTAGTCGGGTATCGGCGCGCGTGCGCAGCCAGGTCTGACCCCTGAGCGCTTCGTATCCGCCTGCGCGGCGGCGCGCGAGCAGGAAGAGCACGGGGGGGGCGAGGGCCAGTTGGAGGGCCATGCCGGGGAGGCCTTTGGCGATGCCGAACGCGAGGTAGCCGAGCGCGGTGACTTGAAGTTTCAGCACAGGGCCCAAGAGCGCGAGTTCGGCGGCGTAGAGGAGTTGCGCAGCGGCCATCGCTACGATGCAGGCCAGATAGACGTTGAGGCCCAGCCGGCGCCAGGCGAGGCCCGCGCATGCCGCCAGAAGTGCGAGTTGCGGGACCATGAGCACCGCCATGGGCAGGGGGGGCATGCCGGTGATGAGGGAGGAGACCAGAGGGGTGATGAGGCCGACGGCGGCGCTGACCGGGGGAGCAACCAGGAGGCCCGCGATGAGGACGGGCAGATGCATGGGCAGGAGCACTGGGCCTGCGGCTGGAATCCAATGGAAGAACCAGGGCAGCGCGACGGCGAGCGCGGCCATGAGGCCGCCGAGGCTGAGGTCTCTGGCGGCGATGCCGCGGGAAGTCATCATACGGAGATCCCCTTGAGCGTTTGTCTGGCGCTCACGGTAAGCGCCGCCTTTGCTGCGAGGTGCTTGGGCTGGAGTAGCACGTTTCCAGAGATCGTAGCACTCGCCGTGGTGGTGGTCAACCGAGCGCTCGGTTGCCGAGCGGAGGATGCAGGTTAGGTCCTGTGATTTGCGGCGGAGAACGGGGCGGGGAGGCCGGCCGAGGCGGCTTTGGTGGCGGACGGGGAGGGATTCGAACCCCCGACCCCTTGCGGGGTAGCGGCTTTCAAGACCGCCGCCTTAGACCGCTCGGCCACCCGTCCGAATGGTAATGGTAGCCGGAGGGGCTCGAACTCTCAAGAGTCGGGTAGGCCGTATGTTCTCGACGCCGGGCGGCGGCGACAAGAGGGCGACCACCCGCCTGAGGCGGGCCCCTATGCTCGACCCCGCCGGTGGCGGGGTCGCGGACGGGATAAGATCCCGTCCCTACGTCGCCCCGCG
>CAZGSV010000184.1:0-3507 GCA_964528605.1 uncultured Armatimonadia bacterium | reverse complement strand
GCCTTCCATATCAGAAAGGTGATCGCCCCCACTGCCAGCCCCATCAGCGCTCCCAGCGACGCCCCCGCCTTTGCTGCCGTCCTGTGGTTCTTGGGCGAACCGCCGGCCACCAGCGCGCCAATGCCCGCGCCCAACAGCATCCACGCCATCGCCGCCATAACCACCACCAAGTCGCTAAGCATCCCTGCCGGCGCCACCATCGGCAGCCGGGCCAGCCCTGGCCTCACGGCTACGAACACTATGCTCAGAATCAGCCATCCCGCGCCAGCCATCAGTCCCGACGCAGCCAGAGGCGCCGTGGGTCGCACGCGCGTCCGTCCGTCCCGCTGATATGCCCCGCCCAGACGTCCCCGGGCGGCCGCGGCGACCGCCGTGGCCACCGTCGGCGACGGCACTACCGCAGCCACCCCCGGCGAGGCCGCACCCTCCTCCAACGGTGGTGGCCCAACCGGTACCGAGGCTGCATTGCCTCCCATCGCCTGGCCTTGCGCGCCCTGCTGTGCGCCGTGGGCACCCCACAGATCCTTCCGCTCCCGGATCCTGCGCAGCCGCTCCGGGTCAATCTCCACCTGCGCCACTATGCTGGTCGGCGCCGTCGGAGCGCCCTCCTCCGCGGTGCGCAGCGACGAACCGCAGAAGGGGCAGAAAGCGTGCTCCCCCGACACGAACCGCTCGCAGTGAGGACATCTGATCGATTCCTGCGCCGCGAAGAACGGCTCTACCGGCGTCTGACACCTCGGGCAGATGGTAGCCTGCGAGGACAACTCGGCGCCGCACTGCGGACACGTACGTTCACTCAAAACCTGCTCACCTCCACTGCACGGACAAACCTACGGGCGAGCACCTTTGCTGCAGTGCAGGAAGATCTCCTCTACCAGTCGAACGTCTTCCACCGAGTCGGCAGCACAAGACAGCGGCCGCGCCCGCCTCTGTACGCACTCCAACAAGTGGTCTGCCTGGCGTCGGAAAGCCCAGCCCCAAGGTGCCCGCGGCACCCTGGTTTCGTTCCGCTCGCCACCCCGGTAGACCTCGATCTCCGCCGGCACGTTCCGCAATAGGGGCGGCGGCGTCCGCAGCCGGAGCCATCCCTTGCTGAAGTACGTCACTATTTCCTCTACCCACCAGCCCGCCTGCACAAACCCAAAACTGAAGTGCCCCGGCACCCCGCCAAAGTCGAACTCCACGCTCATCGTCCTCGGCTGCACCCAAGCATGCTCCACCCTCGGCCGCGCCCCCAGCAGCCACCGCAGCAGGTTGACGTTGTGCGAGCAGACGTTGTTGAACGCCATGTACATCTCGCGCAGACTCTCGCTGATCTCCCCCCGCACCGCCGCCGGCGGTGCGGGGTAGGGCGCCCCCTCGCTGGTGAGGTACTCCGGCTTCCCACATATCCAGTCTCCCCCAAAGCAGTGCGCTTCTACCCTCAGTAACTCTCCCATCTCCCCGCTCCCCCGGAACTCCTCCAGCAGACTTTTGGCCTTCTCCACTCCGGGGTCATAGCGCTTCATGAAGGCGACCATCAGGTATCCCTCGCTCGCCGCCTCCGCCTGCGCCATTGCCTCCGCCTCGGCCGCGTTCACCGCCATCGGCTTCTCCACCATTACGTACAGGCCCTTGCGCAGCGCCGCCTGCGAAGTGACCGGGTTCAGTTCCGGCGCAGTGATGGAGACCACGCAGTCGAGGCCCTCGTTCTCCAGCATCTCCTCGTGGCTCCGATAGACGCGCGGAATGTGATGCCGAGCCGCCACCTTGGCTGCCAGTTCCTGCCGGTGCTCGGCCAGCGCAACGACCTGGCATTCCGGCCGGTCTAGGAAATTGGGCAAGTGCGCCACCTGCCCCATGAAGCCGCATCCCACAAACCCTACGCGCAGCAAGCGCCTACACCCCTTTCGCCGGTCTCTGTGATGCCAATGTCAGTTCCGCGCCGGCTCCCCACCCCGCTGTTGAGAACGGCATCCGCGTCTGCCATGCTAACCCAGTCGCCGGTCCGGTCAACCGTTATCCGAGGCCGAGACGCTCTTGCCACTCCTTGCACACCGCCTCCGCCTTCTCCGCCGCCAGCCCCAGGTAACTCTCGGGCGAACGCAGCGCCTGCGCTTGCTTCGCGGTCAGCCGCTCGAGGTAGGGCCGCAACTCGGGCCGGGCCTCCGCAACCTGCATGACTCCCAGGCCCTTCTCCTCGGCCTCCCGCGTCAGCCGCCTCACTGCTTCGTGGGCGTCTGGATGTCCCGCTGCCGCCAGCACGATGTAGAGTGGCTCCGCAACCACCGTAGGAGCCGCGTTCGCCAAGTTCCGCGCCATCGCCTCACGGTCAACCACCAAGCGCGCCACCACTCGGTTGAGCCTCATGGCGCACACCGCCAGCGCCGCCACCAATTCGGGCACGAAGCGCTGCGAGGCCGAGTTGCTCAGATCGCGTTGGTGCTCCGATATCTGGTCCAGGTAGACGGTGAGCATCCTGGGCGCGAACGCCTTCCAGATGCCCTTCACCGTCTCGAACGTTTCCGGGTTACGCTTGTGGGGCATCGTGGAGGACCCCACCTGCGCGGGATCAACGGCCTCTCCCACCTCCCCAATCTCGCTGCGCTGCAGGTGGCGCATATCGTCGGCGAGGTTCGCCAGCACGCCCAGCGTGCTCGCGACCGCATGTGCGTGATCGGTCAGGTATTCCGCCGCCACTATCTGCGTGGAGTGCGACCCCGGTTTCAGCCCCAGCCGCGCCAGCACCTCAACCTCAAACGTCATCGGGTCCGGCAGCAAGAGCGATAGCGCATTGTAGGCGCCGACGGCTCCCGCGATCTTCCCGCGCAAGTTCTCGGCCGCGGCTCGCAAGGTCTCGATGCGAGTGCCCAGCCGGCTCACGTAACCGGCAACCGCGAAGCCGAACGTGATGGGCACCGCGAACTGCCCGTGCGTCCGCCCGATCTGCGGCGTCGCCTTCTCCCGCAGTGCCAACGCTATCAGGTGCTTCTCCAACGCGACCAACTCGGGGATCAGCGCGTCGCGGGTGACGTCCCGCAGGCGCAGGGCAGTGGCGGTGTCAACAACGTCGTAGGAGGTCAAACCCAGGTGGACAAACCGGCGCCCCTCCTCGGCCACCCGGTTGCGAATGCAGTTCACCAGGGCGCGCGTGTTGTGGACCACCCGCGCCTCTTCCAGCGCCACCTCTTCCACGGTGACCGCCTCGCAGGCGCGCGTGACCTCTGCCGCAATTGCCTCCGAGCAGATGCCCCGGGCCGCGAATGCCTGCACCAACGCAGCCTCCACTCTGGCCTCGTATCTCACCCGCGCCGCCTCGCACAGATACGGGCTGAGGCGCTCGAAGACCGCCGGCTTGGTGGCGTAGTAGCGGTAGTCGAGAGGGCTAATGCAGTCGAAAGGGCTCAGCCGCTCCATGGGCGGTCCCTCCCTCAGGCAATCGTCACCGGCTCACCGCTCGCCGCCGAGCGATAAGCCGCCTCTATCATCGCAATCGCGCGCCGCCCGTGCTCGCCCGGAATGGTCACC
>CAZGSV010000183.1:0-3560 GCA_964528605.1 uncultured Armatimonadia bacterium | reverse complement strand
GCCGAACTGAGGATCGAGCCCGCGCGGGTGCTCGACGCCGCAGCGGTGTTTCCTTCGCGTGCGGCGCGCGAGGCTCACGGTAGCCAAGAGGACAACGGCGACCACGCCGAGGCGACGGAAGTGGCGGTCTTTGAGCCGCTGACCGAGGGCGCGGGGGAGGGTGGAGCGGCGCGGCTGGACCTGGTAATGGACATACCGCTGAAGGTGACGGTGGAACTGGGGCGCACGCACATGCTGGTGCGCGACATACTACAGTTGGGGGTAGGTTCGGTCGTCGAGTTGGACAAGGCGTCGGACGAGCCCGTGGACGTCATCGTGGGCGGCAAGATGGTTGCGCGGGGGGAGGTTGTGGTGGTGGAGGAGAACTTCGGGGTGCGGGTAACGAAGTTGCTCAACCCGGTGGCGCCGGGCAAGAGGGAGGGGGGCGCCGATGCGGGCGTTGATCCTGGTTAGCGTGTGTTGCGCCCTGGCCTTCGGCGCGTGCCTGGCGGGGCCGGCGCGCTCGACGAAGCCGGGGCCGCCTGGTTGCTCTGCGGCCGCGAGTGCGCGGGACGGCGCCAAGCAGAAACTGGAGAGGGTAACGACGCTTGCGCAGGTGGAGTCCAAGCCTCCGGCGCGGCAGGCGAGTTTCCCTATTGCCTGGATGCTGCTCGCGCTCGTGCTGGTGGTGGGCGTGGTCTATCTGCTCGGGGCGGCGCTGCGGGCGGGGGGCGCTCGCCGGGGCTGGTCGCCAGGGCGGGCGATTGTGGTGCTGGAGTCCAGGCCGATCGGGCCGGACCGCTGGTTGCACTTGGTCGAGATCGGTGACGCGGTGCTCTTGCTGGGTTCCACCTCGAGGTCGGTGGTGCTGTTGCACGAGGTGACCGACGCGGGGGCGGCGGCGGTGGTACGCGAGCGCGCGCAGGGGGGGCAGGCAGGCTTCTCGGGCCTGCTGGCGGCGGCGCGGCGAGGGCTGAGCGGGGAGGACCGAGGAGGGCTACGAGCGGCAGCGCACAGCGTCTGCTCGCGCTTGGCTGCATTGGCCTCGCGCAGGCGCAGCTCCGGGTGAGAGAGATGCGCAACGCTAAGGCAGTCATTGTGTGCCTGTTTGGATTGGCGGCGCTGTTGGCGGTAGCAGGGCCAGCGGGCGCAAAGCCGGCGCGCGAGCAGCCCGTTGCGACTCTGACGCTGAAGCCGGGCACTCCGGGACAGGTGGAGTTGCCGGTGACGATACAGTTGGCGATCGCGCTGACGCTGCTGACGTTGGCGCCGGCGTTCCTGATACTGCTCACCTCCTTCACGCGCATCGTCATCGTGCTGGCGTTCCTGCGCAGCGCCATCGGGGTGTCGCAGATTCCGCCCAACCAGGTGCTCATCGGGCTGGCGCTTTTCCTGACCTTCTTCAGCATGGCGCCGACGCTGGAGCGGGTGAACAAGGAGGCGGTGCAGCCGTATATGGCGGGCCAGGGCGACTTCAAGGGGGCGGTGAACAGCGGGCTGAAGCCGCTGCGGGAGTTCATGTTCCGGCAGGCCGGCGAAAAGGACCTGGCGCTGTTTCTGCGCCTATCGGGGGAGCCGCGCCCGAAGACGCCGGACGACCTGCCCACCTACGTGCTGGTGCCCGCCTTCTCGATAAGTGAACTGAAGCGGGCGTTCGAGATCGGGTTTCTGGTTTATCTGCCCTTTCTGGTCATAGACCTGGTGGTGGCGAGCGTGCTGATGTCCATGGGGATGTTGATGCTGCCGCCGGTGATGGTGTCCCTACCTTTCAAGGTGCTGCTGTTCGTGCTGGTGGACGGGTGGCGTTTGGTCACGGAGTCGCTGTTGTTGACTTTCCACTAGGGGGTGGGGATATGAGCGAGGCGGCGGTGATTGAGGTGGGGCGGCAGGCGATGGTGCTGGCGCTGGAGGCGTCGCTGCCGCTGTTGCTGATCGCGCTGGTGGTGGGCGTGGGGATAAGCATCCTGCAAGCGGTGACGCAAGTGCAGGAGATGACGCTGACGTTCGTGCCGAAGTTGCTGGCGGCGGCACTGGGGCTGGCGCTCTGCGGGCCGTGGATACTGCGGCAGGCGCTGGCGTTCACGGAGGCGCTCATTCGCTCGATACCGCGTCTGGTCGGTTAGGGGCAATGGTCGAGGTCGGGGTGGTGTTTCTCTTGGTGTTGTCGCGGTGCGCAGGGCTATTCGCGCTGAGCCCCGTGTTCGGCGCTAACGTAGTGCCGCGCACGGTGAAGGCGGGGCTGGCCATAGTGGTGGCGTGGGTGCTGGCGCCGGGAGCGGCGGGGTGGGCTGGGCCGACGGACCTGGGCGGGGGGGCGCTGGCGGCGGGCATGGCGCGGGAGTGCCTCGTGGGCTTGGCAATGGGGCTATTGGCTTCGATGGTTGTGGTGGCGGCGCAGATGGGAGCGGCGCTGCTGGACATGCAGATGGGGTTGGGCGTGGCGGCCATGCTTGACCCGGCGGCGGGGGGGCGAGGCTCGGCCATTACGCGCCTGGCCTACTTCCTGGCTGCGGTGGCGGTGCTGGCTAGCAACGGGCACCACCTGCTGCTGCAAGGGCTGGGGGAGAGTTTCGTTTGGCTGCCTGTCGGACAGACACGCGTGAGCGAGGTTTCCTGGGGGCCACTGGTGGCTTTACTGCAAGCGATGACCGTGGCCGCTCTGCGGGTAGCCGCGCCTGCGGTGGCGATGGCGTTTCTAGCCGATGTGATGCTGGCCGTGCTGGCGCGGGTAGTGCCGCAGGCGAACGTGTTCTTGGTGGGCTTTCCGTTGAAGATCGCGCTGGGCCTGTTCGCGCTGGCGGTGTCGCTGCCCTGGACGGTGGTGTTCTTGGAGCAGGCGTTTCCGGACCTATGGCGGTATGCCCCGCCGGTAGTCAGGGCGCTGGGAGCGGGGTAGGGGGCGGAGATGTCCTGGGAAGAGAAGACGGAGCAAGCGACACCGCGGCGACGGGAGGAGGTGCGGCGGCGCGGGCAAGTGCCCCGCAGTGGGGAGTTGACGGCGGCGGTCGCGTTTCTGGTGGCGCTGCTTGCCTGGCGCTACCTGCGCGAAGGGGCGCTGGAGGAAGCGGCCCGCTGCATGCGGGCGATGTTTGCTGCCAGTGCAGGCGTGCGGTTGGACGAGTCCTCGGTGGAGGGGCTGTACCGCGTGGTGATACTGAGCGCCTGCAAGATGGCGGGAGGGCCGGTGGTGCTCGCGGGCCTGGCGGGCTTGCTGGTGAGCGTGGCGCAGACGGGGTTTCTGATCAGCGCGTATCCGCTGCGGCCCGACTGGACTCGGCTGAATCCGGCGCGCGGATTGGCGCGGCTCTTTTCGCAACGGTCGGCGGCGGAGTTGCTCAAGGCGATGGCGAAGGTGACCATAGTCGGGCTGGCGGGGTACACGGCGCTGCATGGCCGGCTGCCGATGCTGGCGAGGGCGAGCGCGGCGCCGCTGGAGGCTACGGCGGCGGCGCTGGCGGAGGTGGTTTTCCAACTGCTCTGGCGGGCGGCGGGGGCGCTGGTGGCGCTGGCGCTGCTCGACTATCTCTACCAGCGTTGGGCTTTCGAGCGGGAGATACGCATGTCCCGCCAGGAACTGCTCA
>CAZGSV010000182.1:0-3621 GCA_964528605.1 uncultured Armatimonadia bacterium | reverse complement strand
GAGGGCGGGACGGCCCCGCCGT
Organism: uncultured Armatimonadia bacterium; assembly: GCA_964528605.1. Taxonomy (GTDB): domain Bacteria; phylum Armatimonadota; class Zipacnadia; order CAZGSV01; family CAZGSV01; genus CAZGSV01. The sequence continues at coordinate 3,599 of CAZGSV010000182.1, read as the reverse complement.
ACGGCGGGCGGCCATCCCCTACGCTCGCCCCTACGGGGGCGGCCGCTCCGGCCGCACCATCCGCGAGCAAGGCCGGCGGGCTGCTCTTCTGCCTGAACTGCGGCACGCCGGCCGCGACTTACCAGAAGTACTGCACCAAGTGCGGCGGGCCCCTCGTTGACTCTCCCTTCACGAGGAGCCCTGCGTCCGCCTGGGAACGCAAGGTGCCGGACCACCTCGGCTTCGCAATGCTGGTGACGGTCTTGTGCTTCATGCCGGCGGGAATCATCGCGCTCATCTACTCGCTGCAGGTGAGGCGCAAGTTGGCTGCCGGCGACTATGCGGGGGCGCAGGCGGCCTCGACCAAGGCCCAGATATGCTGTTGGATCGGCGTGGCGGCGGCCATCTTGTCGTGGGTTGCCTACGCCGCGATCTTTGCCTTTCTCACCGCAGGCCTGCGTTCGCTGATGCCTTAGCCGCATGATGTACGCTATCGCCCTGCTTGCGCGAGCGAGGCGTTCAGTGCCCCGTGCGGCGGCCAGCGTTCGGCTGGAGAATGCGCAATCCTTTCCGCCGCCATAGGAGTTATCACAGCAAAGCGCGCCGGGAGGCGGAGGCTGGAGGAATGGGGAGGCACCCGGCAATGCGATGGGCGCGTGAGCTGGGATGGGTGATGCTGGTGGCGCTGCTCGGGTGGGCGCTCGCGGGCGCCCGCGGATGGGGCGCGGAGTGACCTCGCGCGGCCGGCGAGGGCCGCTTGACACAGGCGTTGGTACGGCGTAACACCCCCTCGCGTCCCAGGGCGCCCCTCTCCGATATGCTCTCGGGCGGGCGCTTTGCCGGGGGGCGAAACCTCGGCTGTCACTCCGCCAGACAGGAGGTGCATTCACGTGCGCAGGCCGTTCAGAAAGAGGTCGGAGAAGGCCGGTCTTCCGCCCGGCACGATGGTTCACATCGGCGAGCAAGAGACCGAGCAGGTGCGCATCCACATCATTGATTACGACGATGGCCACTACCAGGAACTGGAAGCGCAGTCGGTGGAGGAATGCTTTCCCTTCCGCGACACGCCGACGGTCACTTGGATAAACGTGCACGGGCTGCACCAGCCGGAGGTCATCGAGAAACTCGGCACTTACTACGGGCTGCACCCCCTGGTGTTGGAGGACATCGTCAGCGCCGGCCAGCGGCCCAAGATGGAGGACTACGGCGACTACATGTGGGTGGTGCTGAAGGCGCTGTACCACGACGACAAGGAAGACGAGACCAAGGCGCACCAGGTGGGCATCGTCATCGGGCGCAACTTCGTGATGTCGTTCCAGGAGGCCGAGGGCAATGTCTTCGTGCCGGTGAGGGACCGCGTCAAGAACGGCGCGGCGCGCATTCGGACGATGGGCTCCGACTATCTGGCCTACTCGCTGATGGACATCGTGGTGGACAACTACTTCGGCATTCTCGAGCGCTTGGGCGAGCAGTTGGAGGTGATGGAGGACCGGTCGGTGACCGAGCCGGAGCCGGACACCTTGCAGTCCATTCACGACTTCCGGCGGGAGATGGTGTTTCTGCGCCGGTCGGTGTGGCCGCTGCGCGAAGTGGTGGCGCGGTTGGAGCGCGGCGACTCGAGCCTGATACAGAAGTCAACGGCGATCTACTTCCGGGACGTCTATGACCACACGATTCAGGTGATTGATACCATCGAGACGTTCCGCGACATGGTGTCGCCGATGCTGGAGGTCTACGTGTCCAGCGTCAGCAACAAGATGAATGAAGTGATGAAGGTGCTGACGGTGATCGGCACGATCTTCCTGCCGTTGACGTTCTTGGCGGGCGTCTATGGGATGAACTTCAAGTATTTCCCGGAGATCAACTGGCGGTGGGGGTATGGGTTCTTCTGGGTGATCAACCTTTCGGTGGTAATCGGGATGCTCATGTATTTCCGCAGGAAGAGGTGGTTCTGAGGGGGGCTTGCGGTACGCTGCCTGTTGTTTGCCGCCTACTACTCTCGCGGGGGCCCGGCCGCGACAAGCACTACCCCCCGGCCTGATATCTGATGTGCCGCACGCCGTGCGGCGTAGGGGCGGACGCCATAAGATGGCGTCCCTACGCCCTGGCGGGCGAAAGGACCAACCCCCATGTGCGTCACCCTGGCGGGCAGAGGGCGCGGGCACCGCGCGCTGGCCGCCGGCCACCGATCCCTCGCTCCGGTTTGACACTGTGGCCTCCCACCGCCAACATGGGCAACGCCTGGTTGATCGGGGCTTGCGGGCGCGCGCTCTCCGGCGCGGCGCCCGCGACTTGAATCTCGGGGAGGTGCTCGGTCATGCACAATTGTGTGCGCGTTTCACTCATCAGTGCGCTGGCCGTCCTGGCTCCGCTTTGCCTGCTCTCCTGCGGCGGGGGGGGAGGGGGTGGCGGTGGCGCGGGCACGATCGAGGGAACGGTGACGGTCGCGCTTACCGGCGACCCCATCGCTAATGCGACGGTGTCGGTTGCCGGCACGACGCTGACGGACACGACCGACGCCGAGGGGCGCTATTCCATCAGCGGGGTGGCCGCAGGGGTGCGCGCCCTTACCGCCACCGCGGCCGGATACCACCCGCAGACCCGCTACGTGGATGTGCCTGCCGACGCTCCCGCAGGCCTGGACCTGCCGCTGCCTCCCACGTCGCACACCCCGACTACCTACTACGTCGCCACCACCGGCAGCGACAGCAACGTCGGCAGCCAAGCCGAGCCCTGGGCCACGCCGGGCTACGGCGCGCGCCAACTGCTCCCCGGCGACACGCTGGTGATAGCGCAGGCCGAATACGTGATAGACGACTACGGCGTTGATGACGTGGTGCCCGAGTTCTCCGGCGTGGACGGCTCCTGGATTACCCTCCGGGGCGAGCCCGGCGCGGAGCCAGTCCTGCGCGGCGCCAACGCCATCCTCTCCCTGGTCGAGGTCGGCGGCAGGAGCCACATCAGGCTGGAGAACTTGAAGACCACGAGCGTGCTCAACCCCTGGACGGGCGGCGCGCGCGGAGGCATCGAGGCCGGGGGCTCCAGCGGCTTCCCCGCGTCCGACATAGAGATCGTCAATGTCGAGGTCTATGACGTGGAGGAGGCCGGGATCAACCTCGCGGGCAACATCCAGAACGTGACCATGGAAAGCGTCCACGTGCACCACACGGGTGGCCCCGGCGTCAGCGCGCCCAGCGCCCAAGGCGGCGCAGGCTGGCAGAACGTGCTCATTGAGGATTGCGTCCTCGAGTACGCCGGCATGTTCTACAACGGCCTGGAGCAGCCCTCCGGCTGGCCCCGCCCTGACGGCCTGGGGATGGAAGGCTCCGAGGGGCCGTTGGAGGTAAGCCACACCATCTCGCGCTACAACTTCGGCGATGGCCTCGACTCCAAGACCAAGAACACCTACATCCACCGCTGCGTGGTCGCCAACAACTACGGCGACGGCGTCAAGATGTGGGGCGACGGCAGCCGGCTCGAGAACACGCTCATCTTTGGCACCAGCTACGTGGATCAGGACGAGACCACGCCGTGGTGCTTGCTGGTGGTGGACAGCGACGATCCCGGCGCGCACATCGAGGTTACCAACTGCACCATGTTCGACGATGACAACCGGGCCA
>CAZGSV010000181.1:573-3858 GCA_964528605.1 uncultured Armatimonadia bacterium | reverse complement strand
GCCCGCCAGCGAGGAGAACCCGGTGATCTGCTCGCGGTAGCGTGGGTCTTCCTCAACAGGCCGAACGGGAACCTGCGCGGGGGTGTAGCGCACCTTCATCGCGCTCGGCACCCCCGCCGCGTCGTGCTCGAGGCGGTCCAAGTTGGCCACCACGAAATGATGTCCTCCGGTTCCCAGCCCCATCTGCACAGCAGCCACGTTGAGCAACACGCGGTCGCCCGTCTTGACCTCCCCGCACCAGTCGTCATAAGAGATGGCCTTCTGCTGCACCCCCTGCAAATCCACCAGCAGCCAGCTAGCCCGCGCTCGTCTGGCGAGGATTTGGATAACCCGCCCGGTTCGCAGTAGTGGCGTCCCCATCGCTCGTGACACGGTCGCCGAACCTAGAAGGGCGCTCAAACGCCGCGCCGGTAGGCTATCAGTGCCGCCCGGCCGTGTCAACCGCAAAAGCCGCCTGGGTCAATCGCGCGCGGCTCTGGTGGGCCTCGGCCGGCCCGAATCTCCGGCAAAAAGCGGGCATAGCGTTGCGCGCCTAACCGCCGAGTGCTATACTTCTTGATGAGCCCCTTTTAATCTTGCCCGGCGAGGCGGAAAAGGTGGTGGCACAAGATAGTCTTGCTTAACCCGACAACGCGCCCGTCCCCCGAGGACGGGCTGCATTTCGTACCCCCGTCCCTGCGCTCCGGCGGCTAGTATGGCCATCACCCTACTAGACGCAGAGGACATCCGCCGAGGCCTAGTCCGCATTTCCCATGAGATCGTCGAGCGCAACAAAGGCTGCCAGGGCCTGATGTTGTTCGGCATCCGCACGCGCGGCGCGCCGCTGGCGCAACGCCTCGCCCGCTGCCTGCAGGAGATCGAGCCCGGAGAGGTGCCCGTCGGGCTCCTCGACGTGCGCCCGCACCGCGACGACCGAGACCCCGACGAGCCCGTGCCCGACGAGAGTCGTATCCCTGGCACCATTGACGAGAAGACCGTTGTCCTGGTGGACGACATCGCCTACACCGGCCGTACCGCCCGCGCCGCGCTCGACGCTCTAATGCAGCACGGCCGGCCCGCCCGCGTGCAACTGGCCGTCCTCGTTGACCGCGGCCATCGCGAACTGCCCATCCGGCCCGACTACGTCGGCCGCAACGTGCCCACCTCGAAGAACGACTGGGTTGTCGTCCACCTGCAGGAGATTGACGGCTGTGACGAGGTCCTGCTGACCGCTCGCGACTAGAATGCGGTTCACCCTGAGCGCACACTTGGTTGACCACGCCAGCGCTTTCGACGGCGAGGCGGACCTCGTCGTGGAGGGCGAGCGCATCGCTGCCTGCCTGCCTCCGGGCCAGGGGCCGCAGCCGCGGCTGCGACTGGCAGCAGTCTATGTGCTGCCGGGCCTCATTGACCTGCACACCCACCTGCGAACCCCCGGGCAGGAGTACAAGGAGGATCTCATCAGCGGCGGACAGGCAGCGGCGCGTGGGGGCTTCACGAGCGTGGTGTGCATGCCCAACACCGTTCCGGCTCTGGACACGCCGGAGATCGTCACTGCCCTGCTTCAGCGCGCCTCTCGAGAGAGCCTGGTGAGCGTGCTCGTGGCGGCCTCGATGACCGTGAGCAACGAGGGCGCGCGCCTTACGGATTGCGCCGCTCTCGCCGTCGCGGGGGCCTCAGCCCTCTCCGACGACGCCTTCCCCATCCAGGATGCGGCGCTGATGCGCGAGGCCATGCGGCAGGCCAAGGCGGCGAACGTGCCGCTCATACTCCACTGCGAGGACGAGTCGCTCAGCGCCGACGGCGTCGTCCACGAGGGGCCGGTAGCCCAGCGCCTAGGTGTCAGGGGCATACCCGCGAGCGCCGAGGAGGTCGCAGTGGCGCGCAACGCCCTGCTGGCCGTTGAGACCGGCGCTCAGGTCCATCTCACCCACCTCACCACCCCTCGCTCGCTCGACCTCGTCTCCCAGGCCAGAAAGTGGGGCGGCCGAGTTACCGGAGATGTGTGCCCGCATCACCTGCTCTTGAGTGTCGAGGACGTTGAGCGTCTGGGATCGCTGGCCAAAGTCAACCCGCCCTTGCGCCCGCGCACCATCGTGGAAGCACTGCGGCAGCGCGTTGCGGAGGGTGGCGCCGATGCCACCGGCACCGACCACGCGCCGCACGCCCCACATGAGAAGTCTCTGCCCCTGGCCGAGGCGCCCTTCGGGATAGTAGCATTGGAGACCGCGCTGCCTCTGTTGCACGGCGCCTGCGGCTTGAGCCTGTTGCAGTTGACTCAGATGATGAGCGCGGCGCCGGCTCGAATACTCGGGCTGTCCGATCGAGGCGCGCTGCAGCGGGGCATGCGTGCAGACCTGGTCATCGTTGACGCCGGCACCCCCTATCGCATACGGGGAGCCGACTTCACTTCCAAGGCCAAGTTCACTCCGTTTGAGGGATGGGAAGTCCGAGGCAAAGTCCTGGCCACCCTGGTTGGGGGCAGGTTGGCCCACTGCGACCCGACGGCGGCGTCCTTGCTCGAGCCGCTCGGTCTGCATGAGGCGGTGGGAACGTGAGCAACAAGGCACTTCTGGCACTTGAGGACGGCACCGTGTTCGAGGGCACGTCCTTCGGGGCGCGCGGCGAGCGCACCGGCGAAGTCGTCTTCAACACGGCGATGACCGGCTACCAGGAGGTCATGACCGACCCTTCCTATCAGGGACAGATCGTGGTGATGACCTACCCTCATATCGGCAACTACGGCGTCAACCTAGCGGACTTCGAGTCGTCGCGGCCGTATGTGGAGGGGTTCGTCGCCCGCGAGTTCTCGGAATACGCGAGCAACTGGCGCGCCACGGCCAGGCTCTCGGAATTCATGCGAGCCTTCGGCGTGGTCGGGGTCAGCGGCATAGACACGCGCGCACTCACAACGCACATCCGCACCGTGGGCGCCCAGATCGGCGTGATCACCACGGAGACCCTGTTGCCCGCCGCTGCGCTGGACCTGGCCAAGCGCGCCCCCCGCTTGGTCGGGCGCGACCTGGTAGCGGTCGTGGCGCCGAAGGAGGCGCGCCCTTGGCACGGCGCCAACTACCACATCGGCGAGCGCAAAGGCCATGGCCAGTGCGGAGAGCCCTTGCCGCTGCCCACTGAGGGCGAGCGCCGCGACCTCGAGTTGATGCCGCCTCCGCTGCCCACCCCGCCCCGCCGCTTCCGCGTAGTGGCGCTCGACTGCGGCATCAAGCACAACATCCTCCGCCGTTTCGAAACCTACGGCTGCGCCGTGGCAGTGACCCCTCCCTCAATGCCCGCCGAGCAAATCCT
>CAZGSV010000181.1:0-563 GCA_964528605.1 uncultured Armatimonadia bacterium | reverse complement strand
GGCTGCTGCCCAAGGAGGCGATCCATTGCCTGCTGCCCGCCGAGCAAATCCTCGAGAGCAAGCCGGACGGCGTGTTCGTCTCCAACGGCCCGGGCGACCCGCAGGCGGTCACCTACGCCATCACCACCGTCCGCAACTTGCTGGGCAAGATACCCATCTTCGGCATCTGCCTGGGCCATCAGATAGTCGGCCTCGCCGTCGGTGGCTCGACTTACAAACTCAAGTTCGGTCACCGTGGAGCTAACCACCCCGTGTTGAACCACCACACGGACCGGGTGGAGATCACTACCCAGAACCACGGCTTCGCGGTGGACATGGAGTCCGTGGCGCCCTTCGGGATGGAGATGACGCACGAGAACCTCAACGACCACACCAACGAAGGTATGCGGCACAAGGAATGGCCTCTGTTCAGCGTGCAGTACCACCCCGAGGCCTCGCCCGGGCCGCACGATTCGGACTATCTGTTCGTGCGCTTCCTCGAGATGATGAGCAACTGGGGAGGGAAACGTGCCTAAGCGCACCGACCTGCAGAAGATCCTGATCATCGGTTCCGGCCCCATCAT
>CAZGSV010000180.1:0-3946 GCA_964528605.1 uncultured Armatimonadia bacterium | reverse complement strand
CCGGCGCTGGGCCACGCAGGTGACCCTATTCGGCACGGTCTGGCACGCCCTGGAGCCCCTGCCCCTTGACAGGACTCTGACCTCCACCAGCCTGGAAGGGCCTGGGGTGAAGCCGCAACGCATTGGCCGCTATTGCACCACGCTCAACGCCGGCTGGGATGAGGAGATGCCTCCCTTCCGTCCCACGCCGCTGCTCGAGGCGATCGGCAAGGCGATGCGGCCGGTGCGCTTTTTCGCCGAGCCGGCGCCCACTGCCTACTACGCGGGCAGCGCCTTGACGCGCCAGGTCTACGTCCACAACGACTCGCAGGCCGACACCCAACTGACACTCCGCTGGGAGGGACAGGTCGCAGGCGAGACTTTCGCCAGCGGCGAGCGGACGCTGGCGCTGCCGCCCGGGGAGATGACGCAGGTCACGGTGGACTTCGAGTTGCCGAGCCTGGGCCCCGTTGAGGCTGGCCGGTCCGATGAGCCCGGCGCTCTGGATATACGTGTTGCGCAGGTGACGGTGGCGCTCTTGCAGGGAGGGGCAGAGGTCCACCGAGAGGATTGGCGCTGGGAGGTGTGGCCTCCGGTCTGGAACCGTTTGTCTCTACCAACCGGGAGCGCGGTGAGAGTGCTGGCAGGCGACCGGGCTGCGGCGGAATTGTTGAGCGCCATCGGCGTTGACTTCGCCGAGGTGAGCGCCGGTGCAGCAGAGGCGGCGCGCGGAACCGTAACCGTGGTCTCCGGGCAGGCCCTCACCCACACGCAAGCGGCGGCCTTGCGAGCGGCCGTGGTGGCCGGGAAGTCCGTGGTGGTGCTCGAGCAATGCGAGCGGCCCGAAGACTTGGCTGCGGGTGTGCGTCGCGCGGCCGGCCCCCAAGACAGGGCGTTCACGGCGCCCGGGGAAGAACACTTGGCAGCAAGCCTCAGCGTCGAGGACCTCTGGAATTGGGGTCCCGATGGGCACGTGGCCAACGCCACGCTGGAAGCAGAGCTGGGTTGGAGCGCCCAGCCGCTCGCCACTACTGGCGATGGTAGGCCCGTAGCACTCCGAGTGTTCGAGGGCGAGGGGCAGTGGATGTTCAGTGAGTTGTGCCTGCTTGGCAAGGCGACCACCAGCCCGGCAGCCGCAGCCCTGCTACGAAACCTAATCCTAGAGGCGTGCGCCAGCGCCCCCCCGGCTCGCGCGGCCGCCGTCGCGCCGGCAGACTCTCGGCTGGCGGCCTTCCTGTCCGCGCTAGGACTGGAGAGCAAGGCGCCGGAGCAGGCGGACATCCTAGTCCTCGACGGCGGCGCCCCTCCGCACCCGGGCCCGACGCAAGAGCAGGTGGAGCAGGTGCTCAGCAGGGGCGGAACCGTGCTTGTGTGCGGCTTGCGGCCCGAGAGCGCGGACCCCTGGGCGAAACTGCTGCGCCTGCGTGATCTTGCGGTCGAGCCGCTGGAGTACGGACAGTTGGTGCGCGCCGCGGAGGACGACCTCCTGCGCGGAATGCACCTGGACTCCCTCTACTGGCTCGAGCGCGGCGAGCGCCATGCCATCGTCCGCCATGTCCTGGCCCAGCCCGAGCGCTACGGCGGACAGGCGCTCTTAGTCACCAACAAGACAGACTGGAGCCGCTGGAACTGGCAGCCCGAGACGACAAAGGCGGCCGCGCTGTTTAGGTCCGAACGCCAGGAGCATCCCGGCGGCGCCGCCCTCGTGCGGGTGCGACGTGACCGCGGAGAGATACTGCTCTGCCAGATCGAGGCGCTGCCCTTCTACCAGAAGTCACGCCAACTCTACTCCCTGCTGCTGACCAACCTGGGCGGGCGCCTGCGGCCCGAGGTGGCCTCTCGCCCGGAGAGTCTCGAGGCCTTCAGCACAGACGAGAACGGCTATGTGCACAGTTTCCTCGCTTGCGGCCCGTTCCTGGCGCAATCAGCCGAGGAGGCCCTGCAGCGCGATTGGCTGGAAGGGGAGGCTGAGGCGCGGCCCGAAGAGGGAATGGTCGTCGGAGGCAGCGTGTGGCGGCGGGTCTACGCGCGCGGCCAATCCCTGAACCTCGAGGAGATCTTCGGCGCCACGCCACCCAATCGTGCTGCGTACGTGTCCTGCGCTTTGTGCGCACCCGCAGGGGTGTCCCCCGAGGAGCGCAGGCTCAGACTGGCGTCAGGCAGCGGCAACGGCATGGCGCTCTGGGTCAACGGCAAACGCGTGGCCTACCAGGAAACGGCCTCCCCGGCACATGAGCAGAGCGTTGCCGCCGACGTGGAACTGCGCGAGGGTTGGAATGTGGTGCTCGCCAAGGTCTCACAGGCGGGCGGAGAATGGACCGTGTCACTGCGCGTGACCAAGCAAGACGACACCGTGCCCGACTGGCTGCGCGTGCGGGCGCAGGCGCCGAGCGCGCTGCCCGAGATAGACCGGCACGGTTGGCAGGCCACCGCTTCTCATAACGCTGCGGGCACGCCCCTGGCGTTCGACAGTGCCCCGGCCACGCGCTGGAGCAGCGCCACCCTCATGCAGCCCGGGATGTGGTTCCAGTTGGACATGGGGCGGGTCGTGGAAGTAGCCAGGGTGCTGGTGGATGCCGGGGACTTCCCGGAGGACTACCCGCGCGGCTACAACTTGCTCGCCTCGGAGGATGGCGAGCACTGGCGAGTTGCGGGCGGCGACGAGCGCGCCTCCGAACACCAAGCCGCCGGGCGGTTGTACGTGACGCTGGAACCCGCGGTGCGCGTGCGCTACCTTAAGATAGTGCAGACTGGGCGCGACGACCGCCACTTCTGGTCCATCAGCGAACTCAAGGTGTTTGCGCCCGGCCCGCAGGAGCAGTAGGGCGCGGGCCGACAGCGGACTGCGCCGAGAGCCTTGGCGGGAGGGTGGTAGCCGAGTGCGGTGCGCATTAGAGGCATCTTATCTGCTCGATAGCGGTAAGACGGGCGTTCAGTACTACACGCAAGGCTTGGTTCAGGGGCTGGCCGAGTTGGAGGACGGGCCGGAGGTCACGCTGCTGATGCCGCGGCGCCCGCGCGCGAGCGAGTTGCCCGAGGCCGTGGAGCGCGCCATAGCCGAACGCCGAATGGCCGTGCGCAGCCTGCCGATGCCCCGGCTGTGGCTTCGGGTCGGCGTGCCGGTGCTCGTGGGAATCACGGGCGCGGAAGTGTGTCATCTGCCAGGCACCATCGTGCCGAGGCTGTTGGGCGCGCAGCCCGTGGTCACCGTCCACGACTGCTGCTGGGTGCATCACCCGCATTGCTACCCGCGCCGGGAACTCGACCTCTTGTGGACCGTGGTCATCAACTCCGTGCGGCGCGCCGCCGCGGTTGTGGTCCATTCCGAGCAGACCAAGGCGGACTGCGTTGCCGTGATGGGGGTCAATGAGGAGCGCGTAGTAGTGACCCCGGACGCCGCGCGCTGCGGCCTGCGGCCCGCCGAGGGCGGCAAGGAAGCAGCGCGGCGAGCGTTGGGCCTCTCTCGTCCCTACGTCCTAAACGTCGGCACGATCTGCCGTCGCAAGAACCAGTCGCGCTTGGTGGCGGCGATGGGCTTGCTGCGCGAGGGTGGGCAACTGGACTTCGACTTGGTGCTCGCCGGCGCCCCCGGCTTCGGCGGCGAAGAGGTGCTGCGTCTGCGTTCCAGTTTGCGCCTCGACCAAGAGGTGCAGGTGCGGGGCTACGTGGGCGAGGCGGAACTGGGATGCCTCTATCAGGGCGCCGAGGCGCTCGTGTTTCCCTCCCTGTGCGAGGGTTTTGGGCTCCCCGTGTTAGAGGCCATGGCCTGCGGCACACCCGTCGTGACCTCCGACGTCGGGGCCCTGCGGGAGACCGGCGGCGATGCAGCGGAGTACTGCGACCCGAACGACGTGGAGTCAATCGCGCACTCGATCCGGAGCATCACCGAGGACGCGGCCTACCGCGCCGCGCTCGTCGAGCGGTGCTTGCAACGGGCCAAGGGCTTCAGTTGGCGCGATACGGCGGA
>CAZGSV010000179.1:0-3978 GCA_964528605.1 uncultured Armatimonadia bacterium | reverse complement strand
AAGAGAGTCGCCGGCGTGCGCGTCGCCTCCAAGACGCGTACTATGTCGGCGTCGTAGCCCGCTGGCTTCTCCGTCTCACACGCGTCGAACGTCAGCGCAATCTGCGGAGCATCGCGCGGGCCGTGGAAGACGACTGTAGGCGTGACCGCAGGCAGAGTGAGAGCGTGACCCGAAAAGCCGGGGGGCTCCGCGCCTGGAGCCGACACCGAGCCCGGCGACGGAGCCGAACCCGCGGGAGGCGCAGCGACCTGCTGCCAACCGCCGACCCGCGCCGACCTGCTCGGCCGGCCGCATCCCCACGGCACGCCGCTTACCGCCAGCGCGAAGACTAGAACCGCCGCCGGTATGAATCGCCTAACCATCAAACCCAGTGTAGTGCGCCACCCCCGACACCGCCAACCTCCCGAGCCTCAGGCCCCCGGGCGATGCCTCCGATGCGGTCGGCCCCCTGCAGGCGGTCCATGCCTCTTTTCTACTCTCGCCGGATTCGCCACAATCTCACCGCTCCACCACGGCGGGGGCTCAACCAGCCCGCGCCCGAACAAGCCCAAGAGGGCAACGCAGACAATGCCCGACACAGCCAAACGAGCTGCGCCCGGCCATTAACCGCCTCACCAAACTCGGATACCGAGCGGTCCTGCATCAGCCGCCGCTGCCGGGCGACCTGCTCGAAGAGTTGCGCGCCGTCAGCGACGAGTGGCTCGCAACCGTGCACGGCGCCGAGAAACGCTTCTCCCTCGGCTGGTTCGATGATGGGTACATCCGCAATTGCCCTGTCATGGCCGTTCACAGCCCCGAGGGCGACATCACCGCCTCCGCCAACATCATCCCGGAGTACCAACTCAACGAGACTACCGTTGACCTGATGCGCCGGCGCCGCGAGGTGGAGCCCGGCACCATGGACTTCCTTTTCGTCTCGCTCATCCAGTGGGCCAAGGAGCAGGGCTACGCCACCTTCAATCTGGGTCTCAGCCCCCTCTCCGGTGTCGGAGCCGAGGTGGACGATCCGGCCATAGAACGCGCGATGCACTACATCTACGAGCACGTGAACCGCTTCTACAACTTCAAGGGCCTCCACGCTTTCAAGGAGAAGTTCAACCCCGAGTCCTCAGCGCGCTACCTCATCTACCCCGGCCTCGCCAGCCTACCGACCGGCGCCCTCGCAGTGATCAGCGCCGACTCCAGCAACAGTGTTCTCTGGGACCGCCTAAAGGAAGCCCTGTCTCACCGGTTCAAGCGCGGCCGGCACCAGCCCGGCTAGGCAGCCGCTGTCCAGAACTAGCAGATGCGGGGCAGTTGCTCGCCCAAGGGCAAGTCAAGGATGCGTTAGGACGGTTGTAAGGCGAGTGCGAATTCGAGGCTCTCCATCCAGTCGTGGACGGCGTGTGTATGAAGTTGTGCGACAAGCATTGGCCGGATCATCACAACTGACCTGAACCGCGCCACGACGAGCGTTGCAGAGCCCGTGACGCCCGACCGCTAGTCGGCGCGTTTCAGCGTGAGCAGAGTCACTTCCGCCCGGCAGAGAAACCTGACGGGAACGCTATGCATTCCCAGGCCGCGGTTCACATACAGCCAACTGCCCTCAACGCGGTACAGACCTCGCCGGTACTTCTCGCAGCCGTAGGGGAACTCAGCGAAGAAAGGCAGAGCCGTCTGCCCCCCATGCGAGTGACCGCACAGGATGAGGTCCGGCGGATGCGGTAACTCGGCGGCCTCCGCGCCGGTGGCCGGGACGTGGGCCAGAAGTATGCATACACTTGCGTTCTCCGGTCGGCCGCGCAGGGCCCCCTGCAGGTCTGTCTTGACCGTGGGGACTCCTGCCACCCAGACCCTAGCCTCGCCTACCTCGATCGCCCGCCCCTCGTTCTCCAGCATCTCCGCCCCGCGGCACCAACCTCTCCCGACAGGGTCCCAATTGCCGGCGACGCCGAACACGCCGTACTTGGCTTGCAGCGACTGCAGGAAGCGCTGAAAACTGGCCGCAGACCGCCCCGGGTCGTAACCAGGGGTGATTCCCCCGTCGCCGACGTAGTCCCCAGTCAGTACTATCAGGTCCGGTTTCGCTTCGTGCACCAATGCCAGAGCGCGTTCCTCCCGCTTCCCTAGACTCACCATATGAACATCCGAGAGCTGCACTATGCGCAGCCCCTCAAGTGCGTGAGGCAGGCCAACGATGGGCACCTCCACCCGGTACAATCTCGGGTGATCCGGCTCGAAGCGCGTGGCATCGTACCGCCCCGCGGTCACAAGTCCAGCGGCTACCCCCAGCACGATCAGCCAGCCACGTATGCGCTTGCGCAACGCCAGTTCACCTTGGATGAGGATACCCCCGCCGGTCAAGCGCGCTGTTGCCTTGTCAGCATGTCCGGCGCGTCCCTGCCTGAGGACTAGCAAATCCGCGGCAGTTGCTCGCCCAAGGGCAAGTCGAGAATCCGCCGTCCCCCCACGACGGTATTGAGGACCACCCTACCCGCGCGGCCCTCGACCACGCGCCCTACTATGGCTGCGCTCTTCCCCAACGGGTGAGCCCGCATGATCTCCACCGCTCGCGCCGCCTGTGCCGCCGGCACGAAGAACCCCATCTTCCCCTCGTTCGCCAGATAGAGCAGGTCAAAGCCCAGCACCTGGCACACCTGCGCCACCGCAGGCGCCACTGGCACCGCCCGCTCGTCTATCTCGATCTGCAACCCCGCCTGCTCAGCGATCTCGTTCAGCACCGCGCCCAGCCCCCCCCGGGTCGGATCCCGCATCGCGTGTACTTCTACCTCGCCTCGCACCGCAGCCACCAGCCCTGCCAGCGGCGCGCAATCGCTCTCGAGTTCCGCCTCGAAAGGCAGCCCTTCGCGGGCGAGCAAGACGGCCATCTCGTGGTCTCCCACCGTGCCCGAGATGAGCACGGCGTCGCCCGCCTGCACGCGAGCCGGGCTCGCCGGCTCACCCTCTATCAGCCCCAGCCCTGCGGTGCAGAGGTAGATCCCGTCCGCCGCTCCTCGCTCGACCACCTTCGTGTCCCCGCACACGACCTGCACTTCCGCCTCCTCGGCCGCCCTCGCCACGGAGTCGGTCACCCTCTCCAGCACCCCGAGGTCCAGTCCTTCCTCAAGCACCATCGCCAGACTTAGAAACCGAGGTTTAGCCCCCATGGCCGCCAGGTCATTGACCGTGCCGAAAACCGCCAGCCGGCCGATATCCCCCCCCGGGAAGAACAGCGGCGTCACCACGAAGGCGTCCGTGGCAAACGCCCATTGTCGCCCGTCCGCTTTCTCCAGCACGGCCGCGTCCTCTCCGCGTGTAAGCACCTCGCCGCCTAGGCGCGGGAAGAAGACGCCCCCGATGAGGTCGCGCATCAGCCGCCCGCCGGCCCCATGCGCTAAGAGAATCCGCTTCTCGGCCATGCTGCTATGCCTCCCCCCCAGCAGCCCCATATCGGTAGTGTGCGCAACACGTTCCCTCTGAGGAAACCATGCACGCTCCTTGCGGCGTCGCCGGGGTGCACGCCGCGCCGAACAGCGGGCACTCGCGGGGTCGGATAAGCCCGCGTAGCACCTCGCCGCACCTACACCCGGGCGCCTCGCCCTCCCCCCCCGCAGCGCTCAGATCGAACGCCCGGCGCGCGTCAAAGCGCGCGTATTGCTCCCGCAATTGAAGTCCGCTATCGGGTATGACCCCCAGCCCGCGCCACACCACCTGCCCTACCTCGAACACTTCCTCCATGACCGCCCGCGCTTTCCCGTTACCCTCCCAGCGCACCACGCGCCGGTACTCGTTGCGCACGCCCCACTCGCTCCGCGCCACCATTTCCGCCGCCGCGCACATCGCGCTCATGAGGTCCGCCGGCTCAAAGCCCGCGATGACACAGGGCACGCGAAAGCGCTCCGCCAGCGGTTCGTACGCCTGGGCGCCGATGATCGCGCTCACATGCCCCGGGCAGATGTACCCGTCTAGAGCCACCTCTCCCGCGCTCAGCAGCGCCTG
>CAZGSV010000178.1:0-3985 GCA_964528605.1 uncultured Armatimonadia bacterium | reverse complement strand
AGGTCGGGCTTCAGGTCGTCCAGCATCTCCTGCGCGTCGTAGTAGCGCTTGACCCCAAGGCGCGCGCCCGCCGCATCCGCGCGCTCCTTGATGAGGTCGCAGACGCCGACCAACTCCGCCAAGGCATGCGCCTGGTAGATATCGGCGTGCCGGTTGCCGATGGGTCCCATTCCGATTACGCAAACTCTGAGCATCGCCTGGCCTTCTCGCTTGCTACAGTGGTCGTCGGCGCGGCGCCCTGGTGCGGCGGCTCCGCGCCGCTTCGCAACTGCGGAATGCGCCCATACTAGCGCGCCCCGCCCCCGTGTCAACGGCGCGGGGCCGGCGTCCCAGCCCGGTGCTAACGGATGCGCTTGCGTCGCTGCGCCGAGTAGAGAACCCTCCCTCGGCGCAGCGCGTCCAGGATGAACCGGCGCCCCTGACGCCGCATGCTGTCGAACTCTTCAGGCGTGTACACCAGCACATCTAAGCCTTGAGTGCTTCGGTGCAGCGCCAGCACCTGTCCTATGCGCTCGAAGAAGGGCAGGTCGGTATGCGCAACGACGATGAGGTCCAGATCGCTGCCCTGGTGCACATCCCCGCGCGCAGCGCTGCCGAACAAAATGATCCGCTCCGGCCGCAGCGCGCGCGATGCGCGGAACCAGACGCTCTAGCGCCTGCTCAATCTCCTGACGAGTGCGATCACTGACCGTGACAGCCGGAGACATCGCTGCGCCTGCTCCTTGTGATAGTAGTGGTGGGGCACCTGACCGGGGAGGCCGTTAGGATCGCGAGTCGGTATGTAGTACTGGTCCAGTTCGCGCGCCTGGCTGACCTCGCGGAACTCCGCCGCGAGTCGCGCACACCGCTCCAGCAGCGCCGCCACGGAGTGCGACAACACCTGCCGCTCGCCTGCGAGGTTGAGGTATGCTATGAGTGCCTTCTCGGCTCCTTGCTGGGCCTGGAAGCAGGCCCACTCGAAGTTGCCTGCCTTCAGGCTGTCGCGGGCGGCCTTCAGGTCGTAACGTGCCTGCCTCAGCCACAGGTCGGCCTGCTCTCGATTCTGGTTCCTCCGCATGGGGCTCATTCTGAAGGGTCGCGCAAACGCGCGCAACAGGCCTCGCTAGTGCATGCGAGGCAGCGAGGCCCAATGGCGCCACGGCGCAGGCCATCTACCCACCCCATCAGCCCCCGAGACGTCCGAAGGGCCGGTGCCCGTTGACGCGCTCGCCCATCTGTGGTAGCCCTGGGATAGGTTCCACCGGCTTACTGAGATCGGAGGGAGTTCCATGGTTTGGCGCGCGCTCTGTCTTGCTGGTGTTCTCCTGGCGCTTGCCCTGCTTCTGCCCGCCTGTGGCGGAGGCGGCGCCGAGCACGATCCGGCGCTTGTCGGCGTCTGGAGCCAGACCGCTCAAACTGACAACGGCGCCCCCGTGTCCCTGACCGAGAAGTTTCTCCTCAGCCTCAACGCGGATGCCCCCTATCGCGTGGACACTGACGCCGCCGGCGTCATCAACTGGGAAACCGGCACGTGGAGCACCTCGGGCGATTCCCTGAACGCCGTGTGCCGGGATTCCAGCGTTCCGGGCGACGTGGGCAAGCACCGCGACTTCACCTACGAGGTTGTCGGCGACACCCTCACCCTCACCTCCACCGAGACCGTGGACAGCACCGCCCACACCTACATCTCCACCTTCCGCCGCCTCGGCTCTGACGCTCAGTTGGTCGGCCAGTGGCTTCAGGTCTCACAGACCGAAGACGGAACCCCGGTATCTCCGCTTCCGACCTTCGTGCTTACTGTGAGCGATGGCGGTGCCTACGCGGCCAACACGCAGGAGGGAAGCGAGGTCAACACGGAGTCCGGGGATTGGGGCATCTATGACACCACCATGGTGGCCATCGCCCGGTCCGCCACCAGCGCCGGCGACGTCGGCAAGCAGCACATCGCTCAATACCAGGTATCCGGCGACACGCTCACCTTGACCTACACCGAGACCGAGGCTAGCGTCGAGCACGATTATGTCGCCGTCTTCGCGCGCCTGGCCACCGCGGCGAATGTGGCCGGCGTCTGGATGCAGACCTCGCGCACTGCCAACGACGTTGACGTCACTGCGGAGCAGCGCTTCCTGCTCACTGTCAACGCGGACGGCACCTATCGGGCCGACACCGACGAGCCCGACTCCGTGAACTGGCAGACCGGCAACTGGGGCGTCACCGACAGCACCTTGGTGGCCGTCTGCACCGGCTCGAACGTGCCCGCAGACATCGGCCGCATCCAGGTCGCTCAGTACACCCTCTCCGGGGATGTCCTCACTCTTACCTACACCGAGGAAGTGGCCGCCGCGCCGGTGACCGTCGTGATGACCCTCGTCCGCATGACCGGCAACGACGCCGCCCTCGTCGGCAAGTGGAGCCAAGAGAGCATGACCGACAACGGCACCCCGGCCCCGCTCACCGACCATGTGCTACTGACCGTTAACGCCGGCGGCACCTACCGCCAGGATGTCTCCCCCGTTGACCTAGACGTCCCCGTCAGTTGGGAGACCGGCATCTGGCTGTCCTCGGCCCCCTCGGTCAGTCCCAAGTGGCTCGTCGGCGTTGCCCAGGCCTCCAGCGTCCCGGGTGACGTCGGCAGGCAGCACCCGGCCTCCTACGTGCTCAACGGCGCCAACGATACCCTCACGTTTACCGCAATCGAGTTGGTCAGCGGCACGCCTCACACTCTGGTCATGACTTTCCGCCGTCTAGGCAGCGAAGTCGCGCTCGTCGGCGCCTGGACGCAGACATCGGTCACCGAAGACGGCACGCCGGTCTTGCCCGTTCCCGATTTCCACCTCACTGTCAACGCCGACACGACCTACAGCGCGACCGTCGAGGGGGGGACTGAGACCGGCGAGTGGGGCGTCTACGGGACTACGCTCGTGGCCATCGCCCGCACCGCGCCCAGCGCCACTGACGTCGGCAAGCAGCACGTCTCCACCTATGGCATCGGCGGCGGCACGATCTTGACCCTAACCTACAGCGAGACCCACAGCGGCGTGACCCACGCCTACGTCGCCACGTTCTCCAAGGACTAGCGCGCCCGTCATTCGTCGAGCGTTAGTCGTCCTCGTTGCGGCCCGCTTGCCTCACCAGGGGGCCGCTCGCCCGCGGGTAGGAACCCCGGCCGTGCGCCGCCCGTAGGGGCGACCCAGCGCTTACCCGCCTGAGGCGGGTCGTGGCCCTCGCGCGCTACGGCGCGAGAACCGCCGCCGGCTGGTAGACCACGGCCACTGCTTTGCTCCCGGTGGCGTCGTAGGTGGTGGACTCCGGCCCCACCGCGTAGTACGCGCTGATGATGGTGTCGTCCGCCAGTTGCACCGAGCACGGATAGCCGCAGTCGCCGCTGAGCGCGTCGTCGGCCAGCGCCTTGTTGTGACCCCACGTGCGGCCGCCGTCCGTGCTCAGCATCAGTTCCGCCCCGAACGGCTCGTGCCGCCGCCCGTAGACCATGAGCACCGACCCGTCCCGCAGCACCAGGAGGTCGGCTGGGTGCTCGTTGCTCTCCGTCACTGGAGCCGGAGGGGACCAGGTGCGTCCGCCGTCAATGGAGCGGGACACCCATAGGTTGGGGTTGGGCATGGCGGTACGCAAGGCGGCCAGGACTTCGCCGTTGGGCAGGAGGGCCAGGCTGGTCTCGTTGAACTCTTCGGCGATGAGGGAAGGGTCGCCCCAAGTCAGCCCGCCGTCGCGGGACCGGAGCAGGTAACTCACACGCCGCTTCTCGCCGGCGTGGGGATAGCCGTAGATGTTCATCACCATCTCGCCGCCAGGGAGAGTGAGCATCTTTCCGTAGGGCGAACGGCCATTCAAGGCGGAGTGAGTGAGAGGGTAGGGCGCGGACCAGGTCTCGCCACGGTCGCCAGAGCGCACCAGCAGCGTGTCAACCCGGTCAGAGAACGCCCCTGCCCACTTGCCCTCGGCGTCGTACGACCCTTGATGATGGTAGGCGACAACGATTTCGCCG
>CAZGSV010000177.1:0-4000 GCA_964528605.1 uncultured Armatimonadia bacterium | reverse complement strand
TCCGACCTCCACTCGATCTCCAGCCCGGCCTCTTGCGCGGCCTGCCGGCCTGCCTGGAGGAAGCGCTCGGTCAGGTCAACGCCGGTCATGCGGAAGCCTTTCCGGGCCAGAGCCAAGCAATGCCGGCCGTGCCCGCAGGCCAAGTCGAGGACGTGGGCCGGCGGCTCCAGACCCAACGCGGCGACGACGAGGTCCGCCTCCTTAGGCGTGTGCTCAGGTCGAGACGGATCACCGCCCCCCCAACACTCCGGGTACACCTCGTTGAAGAAAACCTCGAACCATTCGGCCGACATTGCTTTCCTCCTTTGGCCGCGCGCCGCGCTATACGGCTTCCCGCTTTGGTGCGGGCGGGCGGCCGGACCGTTAGCGAGACCCGTCTGTCTGAGCCCTACGGGCGATCGCAGGCAGGCGTGTCCTCGCTCTGGTAGGGTCCGGTCGCTCTCGCCCGCGCCTTTGGCACCCTCCTAGAAAGCAAAAAGCCCACCATCGAGTCCGATGGTGGGCGAGCGCGAGTGCCTTCTGTCGGGGCGCCTACAAGGCCCGCTCACCCACCTGTCGTACGATAATGCACAACAACATGGCGCCGGGGGTTACCGGGCCAGAGGTCGTGCGCACCACAGTACTGGATGAGCGAACCATTGCTTCCCTTGTGTCTCCGAACGACACGGAGTGTGGTTCTTATACCACAGAGCGGTTGAGCCCCGCAAATGTTACGGCGAAGAGGGCGGGCCGCCGAGCTACAGCACCCTACGGGCGCAGGTAGATGGGGTTGGAGTAGATCCAGGCGAAATCTTGGCCGGCTAGGTTGGTCCAGACCTCCACCCGGTAAACACCCGGCTCCGGCAGGGAACACGCGAGGCTGTCACCCTCCACTTGCGAGAACGGCTGCGCATTGCGCAACAAGCGAATCTGCGCCGCAATGGGAACGTTGACGTGCAACGAGGTTCCCTGCTGCCACTTCGCCTCCTCGCCCATCGCGATCTTGCGGTCTCCCTGCCGCGCCTCGAACTCGAAGCCGGTGGGATCGGCGATCCAATCGAAGGCCACATAGCAGCGGCCATTCTGCAGCGCACTGAACAGCGCTTGCTCGCTCAACTCCGGCGCGAAGACATGCGTGCTCACGTAGCCGAAGGAGCGCTCGTAGGGATCGAAGTGAACGCGCAAGAGTTGCTCGCCGACCTTGGGCTGCCTGCCGAGCAACTTGACCAGGTTCAACTGCTTGGCATCGAGGCGCGCTCTTTCCTCGCCCAGGATCTCGCGGATGACAACCTGATCGTCGGCTTCGTAGGTGATCACCACGCCGCCGCTGGCGTGCGAGTCGTTGGCCGTGATGCCGGTCACGCGCTGCGTCTGGCACAGTTCGTCCCAGTGGGCAAGTATCTTGGTGTTGGGGTCCCAGATGGAGCAGAAGACCTCGTTGGAATAGTCGCGCAAAACGCCGGCGAGTTTCAGCAGCCAGGCGGCGGAGAACTCCCCGCCGGGGATGAAGATGGTCTCCCAGCCGCCTTCCTCGTCCAACAGGTCGGCGTGCGGGTTGTAGATCTCCATGCCGGTCATGCCGTGCAGGTCCCAGTTCCTGCGCTCCTCGGGATGACAGAAGAAGATGAGGCCGCCCTGACCGACGATCTCATCTATGAGTGCTTGGTCGTCGGCCGGCGCGCGGATGTCCGTGGTCCTGGTGGGATAGGTGAGGAAGCCGCGCCCCTCCGCGCCCGGATAGAAGAGCACGCCCTCGGTGACGCCGCGCAGGCCATCGGCAAAGAAGTCGTAGGTGGGCGCGGGGTGCTCGCTCATGAAGATGGCGTTGACACCGGCGAGGTGGGCGGCCTTGACGATTTCCTCCCTGGTGCCGGGGCTGTCGTGCGACAGGTTGGAATGGGCGTGCAGGACGACCCGATAGTCGGTTAGGCCGGGTGGGCTCGGCAGTTCCTTGCTATCGGCGCGAAAGTCCACAACCGCCTGGTGCAGCCGACTCAGGTATTCAGGCTGCAAGCGCTGGATTAGCCTGGGCATCTTGGCCTGTTCGGCCCCGGAAGTCGCGACAGCAAGCGCGACGGTCACGAGGACAGCGAGGAGCACCGCTATCATCAACACGCGCATTAGGGAAATCACCACCTGAGTTTCATCTAGCGCCATTATAGCGCGCTTGCGTTTCGTTTGTCTTAGGGCGCCCGCTATACTCTCGGGGTTCGAGGAGGCGTTGCCATGCCCGCCAAGCCGAAGCCGTTCGATTTCTCGTGGGAGACCTACGTTCGGAGCCGCGTCCGGGAGACGAAGCAAGTCCTAGCCTGCAACGTGCGCACGCCGGAGGAGTGGCGCACCTGGCGCGACGCGCTGCACTGCAAACTGCTCGAGTTGCTGGGCCCGTTTCCGCTGCGGCGCTGCCCGCTGCGGATGCAGGTGCTGGAGGAGAAGCGGGTGAGGCCGAAGGGCCAGGCGCAGCCATACCTACAGCGCAAGGTGGTGTACTTCACGGAGCCGGACGTGCCGGCGCCCGCATACCTGCTCACGCCGCTGGGACGCAAGGCGGACTTGCCCGCCCTGCTGTGCCTGCACGGGCACGGCAACGGCAAGGACGACGTGATGGGCTTTGACCGCGGCGATCCCAAGCGCCGCGAACTCATCTGCGCGCTCAACTACGATTACGCGCGCCAGTTCGCCGAGCGCGGCTACGTGGTGCTGGCGCCGGACGCGCGCGGGTGGGGTGAGCGCGCGCATGCGGACGTGCCTGGGCGCGACCGCTGCAACATCGCCTTCCTCAAGGGGATGCTAGTCGGGTTGAATCCGCTCAACCGCAACATCTGGGACCTGATGCGCGCCATTGACCTACTGCAATCGCTGCCGCGGGTGAATCCAGAGCGCATCGGCGTCGTCGGCCTGTCCCAAGGCGCGACGCACACGCTGTTGGTGAGCGCGCTCGACGAGCGCGTGCGGGCGGCCGTGGTGAGTGGCTACCTCTCGACCTACCAACGCCTGGTGCTCGACTGGCTGGGCGTGTGCGGGTCGCAGTTCGTCCCGAACATTCTGCGCTACGCGAACATCGGCGACATCGCTTGCCTTATCGCGCCGCGGCCGGTGCTGTTCGAGAATGGCACCAAGGAGCGGGTCATCCCGTTCGACGGCGCCAAGAAGGAGTATCGGCGGGTGAAGCGGCTCTACGAGGTGCTGGGGATTCCGGAGCGAGTGGAGATGGACGTCTTTGAGGGCGACCATCAGTTCAGCGGCCGCCTGGCGTTCGATTGGGTGAAGCGGTGGCTGACGTGAGGGCCTAGCGCCGCAGCGCAACTCAAACCTCTAAGTTTGACGGGGTGGGAGCGCGGTGAGGGGGGCACTGCATCAAGGCTGAAGCCTCGAGTTACGACTGCGGCCGAGCCGGCCTCAGGCCGCATAGATCTCTCTCCCCTCCTTGAGGATCTGGTAGTAGATGAGGCTCACGTTGTCGCGATGCCGCCCAAGGTCGCTTGGGGTCGCGACCATGATGTCCGCGGCGAGTTTCACGCCGAACAGTCGCTGGTGCAGACGCTCGACCGTATGGCGTCGGTGCGTGCCCTCCGGCATAACCACGAGCGCATCCACGTCGCTGTCGGGGGTCATCTCTCCGCGAGCGGCGGAGCCGAACAGGATTATCCTGAGGGGATGGGCTTCCTCGACGATTCGCTGCACCAGTTGTTCAAGCTCGTTGCGATCCGGCTCCATGGCCTTTCTCCGTTGGCGGTGATTATACATCGCCCTCGGAAACTCGGGACAGCAACCCGTTTTCCGGCAGGCTCACCGACCGCGCATTCCGCCGCAGGGAAAGGGGTTGCTGTCCCTAGTTTCCGCACTCGCCGGGGGGCGCGGCCTCGGGCTATAATGATGCGGGAAACCCACACAACGGAGAGACGATGAACCTAGCCCACAAGATAATCTCCCAACATCTCGTCAGCGGCTAGATGAAGCCGGGACAGGAGATCGGCCTGCGCATTGACCAGGCCCTCACCCAGGACATCACCGGCACCAT
>CAZGSV010000176.1:0-4231 GCA_964528605.1 uncultured Armatimonadia bacterium | reverse complement strand
GTCAGATTGTGGTGGCGCCGGTGCTGGCGTACTACTTCCACCAGTTGTCCGCAGTGGGGGTGTTGGCCACCCTCGTGGTTGTGCCGCTAGCGGGGGTGCTGTTAGTTGGTGGGGTTGTGATGACGGCGTTGGCGTTCATGGCGCCGGCGCTGGGAGCGGTGATAGGTTGGCCGCTGGCGTGGCTGGTGCGCTGTTTGGTGTGGGTGGTAGGCCAGGTTTCGGGATGGCGCTACGCGGCGGCGCACAACTTCCCGTGGTCGGTTGAGGCGACGCTTGCGGTTTACGGAGGCATGGTGGCGGTGGCCGTTACAAGCGCGCGTTGGCAGAAGGCGCGGGAGTGGCGCTGGCGGAGGGCTTTGGTTTGTGGGGTGTTGGTCGTGGCCGTCGCTGCGGCCTGGCGCGTAGCGTCCCGGCGTCCCGATATCGAGATGACCGCCCTGGACGTAGGCGCGGGTTACGCGGCGGTGGTGCGCGACCGGGGGGGGCGGACCTACCTGTTGGATGCCGGGGGCTACAGTTCGGGCACGAGCGACGCGGGGGAGAGAGTCATTCTGCCGTTCCTGCTGCGGGAGTGGGTGCGGGGCGTGCAGCGGGTTGTGGTGACCTCGTCGGACTTCGAGCACACGTCGTGTCTGGCGACGGTGCTGCAGGAGATGCCGGTGAAGGAGATCGTGACGAGAGCGGACCTGGAGGCGGGCTCGCCGGCGGCGCAGCGCGCGGCCCACGTGGCGACGCGCCAGGGCATTCCCGTGCAGCGAGTCGGCGCGCAGGGGGCGATTGGATTGGCGGCGAACGTGGGCGAGCAGGCCGCGGCCGTAGTGTGCGCGGGGGACACGGCTTTGGTCTGGTGTCCGCACGCGACGGCCTCGGCATCGTTGCTGGAGCGCATAGGGCAGGCCAGACGGGTGGTGGTGTTTGCGCCGTTGACTTTGGTGGACCCCGGGGCGATAGCGGAGTTGGAGGGGCAGGGCAGACTGACGGCGCTGGTGCTGCTGGGACGAGGGCGGACGATGAGCGAGGGGTTGACGGCGGTGGCGCAAAGACTAGGGGGAAAACTGCTCAGGACCGACACCGACGGGGCCGTGCAGGTGCGAGTGCGCGGGAACCGAGTGGCCGTACGGGCGTTTCAGTGGTAGAGGGCACCGTGAGAAATGACCGTTAGCAGCGAGAGCACCGTAAGGGCAGTGGCGCGCGTGACGGGCATCGTGCAGGGCGTTGGCTTCCGGCCGTTCTTGCACCGCTTGGCACGGAAGCACGGGCTAACGGGG
Source organism: uncultured Armatimonadia bacterium (assembly GCA_964528605.1). GTDB lineage: Bacteria > Armatimonadota > Zipacnadia > CAZGSV01 > CAZGSV01 > CAZGSV01. The sequence goes on along the minus strand of CAZGSV010000176.1, from coordinate 2,963 downwards.
CGCGTGCGCAACACCACCAATGGGGTGGAGATTGAGGTAGAAGGGCCGCGCGAGCGCGTGGAGGCTTTCCTGCAGGGGCTGCGCGAGGAGCGGCCGCCGATCTCACTGATAGAGGACGTGGCAGTAGAGTGGGCGCCGCCGGCGGGCTACGCGGCCTTTGAGATAGTTGGGAGCCGGGAGAGCGCGCCTGAGCAGGTGTTCCTGAGTCCCGACGTGGCGATATGCGCAGATTGCGCGCGGGAACTGCTGGCCCCGGCGGATCGGCGCTACCGCTATCCCTTCATCAACTGCACCAACTGCGGCCCGCGCTTCAGCATCATTGTGAGGATGCCGTACGACCGGGTCAACACCACGATGGCGAAGTTTGAGATGTGTGCGCGGTGCCGGGCGGAGTACGAGGACATAGAGGACCGCCGCTACCACGCGCAGCCGATCGCATGTCCGGTTTGCGGGCCGCGGATATGGCTGGTCGCGCCGGGGGGGGAGGAGTTGGCCAGCGGGACGGAGGAGACGATAGAGGCTGCCCGCAGGCTGATCATGGAGGGAGGCACGGTCGCGGTCAAAGGCATTGGCGGCTTCCACCTGGCCTGCGACGCGACGAACGAGGCAGCGGTGCGGCGGCTGCGCGAGCGAAAGCAGCGGGAGGAGAAGCCGTTTGCGGTGATGTGCGTTGACCTGGCGCAAGCGGCGGCCTTGTGCACGCTGAGCGCGGAGGCGAAGGCGCTCATGCGGGGGCCGCGGAGCCCGATCGTGCTGGCGCCAAAGCGGCCCGCGTCGGCGGTAGCGGAGGCTGTGGCGCCTGGGAATCCGCATCTCGGCGTGATGGTTCCCTATTCGCCGCTGCACGTGCTGCTGCTGGGTGCGGTGGGCCGGCCGCTGGTGATGACGAGCGGGAATCTCTCTGACGAGCCGATTGCGATGGAGAATGAGGAGGCGCGCGGCCGGCTGGGCAAGATAGCGGATGCTTTCTTGCTGCACGACCGCGACATTCACGCCTCGTCGGACGACTCGGTGGTGCGGCAGTGGAGCGGAGGGTGGTTCATGGCGCGGCGCTCGCGCGGCTACGCGCCGTTCCCGGTGAGGCTCCCGCGGGAGGTGCGGCCGACGCTGGCAGTGGGTGCGGAGTTGAAGAACGTCGTTTGTCTCGCGCGCCGCCGACATGCTTTCCTGGGGGAGCACATCGGGGACCTGGAGAATGAGCCGGCGTACGAGCGCTTTGTGGCCTCGGTCGAACGGCTGCGGAGCCAGTTGATGATCGAACCCGAGATCGTGGCCTACGACCTGCACCCCGAGTATCTGTCCACGAAGTACGCGCTGGCACTTGAGGGGGTGCGGTTGGTGGCGGTGCAGCATCACCGGGCACACGTGGCGGCGTGCGCGGCCGAGAACGGCGTGGAGGGGCTGTTGGTGGGGGTGGCACTGGACGGGCTGGGGTACGGTGACGACGGGCGGTTCTGGGGTTTCGAGTTCTTCGCCGGCGGGGTCGCAGACTTGCGCCGGGTCGCCCACGCGCGCTACTTGCCGATGCCCGGGGGGGGCGTGGTGGCGCGGCAGGGGTGGAGGATGGCGCTGGCGGTGCTGCTGGATTTGCTGGGCCTGGAGAAGGGGCTGGAGGCCTTCGAGCGGTTACGGCCAGCCGAGGTCAGCGCGGAGGACGCGCGGCTGCTGGCGATGGCGGCGGAGCGGGGAGTGGGCGCGCCGCTGATATCGAGTTGCGGGCGGCTGTTCGACGCGGCGGCGTCCTTGACGGGGCTGCGGCAGCGGTCTTCGTACGAGGGGCAGGCGCCGATGGAGTTGGAATGGCAGGCCTGGCGCGCGGACACCACGGAGGCATACCCTTACGCGACGGCGGAGGGCGATCCGCTGCTGCTCGACTTCCGGCCGACTTTCGAAGCGTTGCTGGGGGATCGTGCGCGGGGGGAGAGCGTGCCGCTGATGGCGCGCAAGTTCCACAACGCGGTGATCGAGGTCGTGGTCGGGACGGCGGCTCGGGTGTGCGAAGAAGTTGGGGCGCGGCAGGTGGCGCTGAGCGGAGGCAGTTTTCAGAATCTGCTGCTGCTGGAGCAGGTTGTGAGGCGGTTGCGCGGACGCGGGCTGACGCCGTTGGTTCACAAGGAGGTGCCGCCCAACGATGGGGGGCTGGCGTTGGGGCAGGTTGTGCTGGCGAACGCGGCCGTGGAGGCCGAACGCGAGGTGGCGTAAAGGATGTGCTTGGGCGTTCCCGCAAGGGTTGAAAGGATCGAGGGCGAGCGGGCGGAAGTGTCGTACGGGTCCGTGCGCGCCGAGATATCGGTGGCTCTGCTGCGGGAGGTGCAGGTGGGGGACTTCGTGATCGTGCATGCGGGGTTCGCCATCGAGCGGGTGGATCAGGCGGAGGCCGAGGAGACGCTGCGCATTCTCGGGGGACTGCATGAGGCTTGAGGATCTGGCTGGGCCGTTCCGGGGCCGGGAGGCAACAGCGGCGCTGGCGAGGAGGCTGGCGGAGGTGGTGCGGCGGCCGGTGCGGCTCATGGAGGTATGCGGCACGCACACGGTGGCGTTCTTGCGCGCGGGCCTCGGCTCGCTGGTGCCGGAAGGCCTCTCGCTGATCTCGGGTCCGGGGTGCCCAGTGTGCGTGACCTCGGCGCAGGACATTGCGGCGGCATGCCTGTTGGCGGAGCAGCCGGGGGTGGTCGTGACCACGTTCGGAGACATGGTGCGGGTGCCGGCGGGGGGGCACTCGCTGGAGGCGACCCGCGCCGAGGGTGCGGAGGTGCGGGTGGTGACCTCGGCGCTGGAGAGCCTGGAGATGGCGCGGCAACGCCCGCAGGCGAAGGTTGTCTTCTTGGGCATTGGCTTTGAGACGACGGCACCCTCGGTGGCGGCGACGATCAAGGCGGCGGCGCGAGAGGGGGTGGACAACTACTTCGTCTTCGTGGCGCACAAGTTGATCCCGCCGGCGATGCAGGCGCTGCTGAGCGCGG
>CAZGSV010000175.1:0-4264 GCA_964528605.1 uncultured Armatimonadia bacterium | reverse complement strand
ATGGCCCTGGCTCCGATTGTCTTCATATCGTAGACCATCGGAATGGGGCGCGAGGGGCGCATGCCCGGCGCGCTAGCGAGCCGCTGCGCCCTTGCGGGGCGGAGCCGGCGCGGGACGAGCCCCGGCTCGCGGGGGAGCGGGGGGGGCGGTTGCTGGCCGGGCTGCGGGGGGAGCAGGTTGCGGGTATACCGGCGGCGGAACCCTTGCGGGGCCCTGGGCGGGCACGGCGACCGCGGGCGGAGAGGCGCCCGTTGCCCCTGATACCCTCTCAACGTGCCCGTCGGCATAGGCGACGTTGTTGTGGGTGGGGCACCGGATCATGGCCGCGTCCGCAGGGTGCGGGATGTCCTTGAGGTTGCCCAGAGGGAAGTACTGGTACCGCTCGCCGCTCGTGGGGCAGCGGAGAAGCACAGCCGACGGCAACTGGGATTGCACCTGGTCCAGCGACGCCGGCAGCCGCTCCTCGTTTGCGACCGCATACGTGAGGCACGCGAGATCGACTTGGCGAAGGTTGCTCATGCAGTTCGCCCGCTGCGCGTCACCGCGGCCACGCTGGAAAACAGGGAACATGATTGCGACCAATATGCCACCCACTAGGACCACCAGGAGCAGGCAGCCGCCCACAACGGCCAGTGGGAGAACCCATGACTTCGCGGCCAAGGAAGCGCCGCAGACGTTGCAGAAGCGCACGTCGGACGGGACTTCAGCGCCACAGCGAAGACAGGATCGCATGGCCCACCTCCCGCCGCCCTAGCGCGGCGGCCACGATGACAGGACCCAGGTTCGCACGCTCGTGCGAACGGGTCAAGAGGACGGGCTGGGGAAGCGCTGCTAGAGCGGTTCTGGAAGCGCCGAGGGTTGAACCAGGGCCGGCCCTGGAGCGCTGTACTATTGCGCTTGGGCGCGATCAGGAGGAGCGTCGTGCATCTAAAGCGGGTTGAGTTACAGGGGTTTAAGTCGTTCGCGGTAACAGCGGAGTTAGAGTTCCACCCAGGCATAACGGCCATAGTGGGGCCGAACGGGTGCGGCAAGAGCAACATCGCGGACGCCATCATCTGGGCCCTGGGCGAGCACAACCCCCGGGAGTTGCGCGCGCCGACGTCTGCCGACCTGATTTTCGCGGGCACGGAGAGGCGGCGCGGGCTGGGGCTGGCGCAGGTGCGGCTGACCATAGACAACTCCAGCGGCGAGTTGGCGGTTGACTTCACCGAGGTGGAGGTCACTCGAAGGGTAGATCGCTCCGGGGAGGGCGAGTACCTGCTCAACCGGGCGAGGGTGCGCCGGCGCGACATTCAGGAGCTGTTCCTCACCACGGGCGTCGGTCGGCAGGCGTACGCGGTGATCACCCAGAACCAGATAGACGCGGTGCTGAGCGCGGACCCCAAGGCGAGGCGGCAGTTGATTGAGGAGGCGGCGGGGGTGAGCCGTTACCGGTTCCGCAGGCAGGAGACGCTCAACAAGCTGGAGAACACGGAGCGGCACTTGGCGCGGCTGCGGGACGTGCTGGCGGAGGTGGAGAGCCAACTGGAGCCGCTGGTGGAGGAGGCGGAGAAAGCGCGCACCTACAAGCGGTTGTCGGCGCGCTTGGCGGAACTGGAATTGTCCTACCTGCTCGACGAGTTTCGCGTGAGTTACCAGGAGGTAATCCGGCTACAAGGCGAGGCCGCCGCACTGGACTCAAAGAGGAGCGCACTGAGGAAGCAAGCGTCGGACCTGGAGGCACAGGAGGCCGCGCTGCGCGAGCGGATGGCGGCTCTGGAGGCGGAGACGGAGGGGGCGCAGTCGGGGCTGGACGAGGCGCGGCAGCGGGCGCAGGTGACGCAGGGGGAGGCGCTGCTCGCGCGGCACTCGCAGGCGGCGGCGCGCGAGCGGATGCGCGTGCTGTCGGAGCAGGCGCAGCAGGGGGCGACCGCGCTGCGCGAACGTGAGGAGCAGGTGAGGTCGCTCGTGGAGGAGTGCGCCTCCTTGGAGACGCGGCTGGAGGCGCTCGCGCGTGAACTGGAGGCGGCAGAGCGTGACCTGAGCCAAGCGGAAGCGCAGCAGGCGGGTCTTGCCTCCTCGAGCACACAAGAGGCGCGGGCACTCCAAGCCGCGCAAGAGACCATTGCGGTGCTGACGCGCGAGCAGGCGATCACGGAGACCGCTCTGGAGGAGCGGCAGAGGGAGTTAGCGGCGGCGAAGCGGGCTTGCGAGGAGGCGCGTCAGCACGTAGCGACGATGGTGGAGGAACAGAGGGGGCGCGCAGAGCGAGCGGCCGAAGCGGCCGGGGAGGCCGGCAGGTTGGCTGCCGAGGTGGAGCGCGTGCGCGCCGCCATTGGCCAAGCAGAGGCCGAATCAGAGGGGCTGGCGCGCGAGGAGAACGAGGGGCGACAAGGGCTGGCGGTGCGGCGCGCGCGCCTTACCTTGCTGCAGGCATTGCAGCGAGACCTCGAGGGGCACAGCGAGGGCGTAAGGGCAGTGGTGCAGGCGGCGCGACGCGGAGAGATTGATGGTCGGTTCGTGCCGCTGAGCGAGGCCATCGAGGTGGCGCCGGGGTACGGGCGGTTGATGGAGGCGGCGCTGGGGCGGATGCTGGGCTGGCTGCTGTGTGGGACGGTGGCGGAGGCGCGGCGGGCGGCGCGGCTGCTCGCCGAGAAAGGCGCGGGCCGCGCGACGTTCGTGCCGGTTGACCTGGTTGGCGAATCCGGGACTCCGAGCGAGACCGTCGCTCTCCCGCCGGGATTCCGCAAGGCGACGGAGATCGTGAGAGCGCAGGAGCCCTTCAAGCCGGCGGTGCAGGTACTGGTGCACGGGGTGGCCGTGTGCGAGCACGCGCTGGCAGCGGAGGAGTACGCGCGGGCGAACCGAGGGGCCGTGGTGGTGACGACGGAGGGAGAGGTGTTCGGCCCCTGGCCGACGGTCTCGGGGGGCTCGTTGGGCGCGGAGTCGGTTGGGCTGCTGACGCGGCGCGAGGAGATAGCGGCGCTGCCAGCGGAGATCGCGCAGTTGGAATCGCGCCTGGGGGAGATGGGAGCAGCGCGTGCGGCGCTGGCGGAGAGACGCCAAGCGCTCGCAGGGGAACTCGCCGGCGGCCTAGCAAGACAGAAAGAGGCGCTGGCCAAGAGCGAGGCGCTGGAGGCGCAGAGGGCGTCTGGTGAGGGCGCGCTTGCAGGGGAGCAGAGCCGGCTGGCCGAGAGGGAACAGCACGAGCGCCAGACTGTGGAACAGGTGGATCAGTTGCTGCGGCGCCGAAGGGAACTGGCGGCGGAGGTGGAGGCGGCTGAGGACAGGCGCCGGCACGCCGTGGCGGGAAGCGCGGAACTGGAGGGAGAACTGGCCAACCTAGACGCGGTCTACCGGCGCGCGGCGCAGAGGGTTGCGGGCCTGCGGACCGAGGTCGTCGCCTTTGAGGAGCGCCGCAACGCAGCGAGGCAGCGGCTGGAGCAGGCCGAGGCCCAGACGGAGCAAGCGAGCAAGGCTGTCGAGCACAATCGCGGGGAGCAGCGCGGAGCGCAGGAAACGCTCGGGCATTGGCAAGCGGAGGAACAGCGGCTAGCGGCGCTGGCGCAGGAGCAAGGGCGCGCGGTGGAGGAGTTGCAGGCGCGGCTGCGCAGCCTGCGGGAAGAGCGTGGGCAGGCGCTCATCAGCGCGGAGGGCGTACGGGAGAGGCTGCGGGGCCTGATGCGTGAGCAGGCGGGGCTGGGGGCGGAGTTGGAGGACGTGCGCGCAAGCCTGGGTCGCGCGCTGAGCAAGCGGGATTCCATACAAGACAGGTTGGCGCAGGAGTTCGCCTTGAGCGCCAACGAGGCGCTCAGCAACGCACAGGCGGCCGGCGACCTGGAGAACCGCGAGGCGGTCGGGCGCGAGGTGCGCAGCCTGCGGGCGCAGATTAGGGCGCTGGGCGAGGTGAACATCGGCGCCATCGGCCACTTCGACCGGCTGACACAGAGACGCATCTTCTTGCAGGAGCAGATACTCGATTTGGAGGAGGGCGCGGAGGGGCTGAGGCGGGCGATTGACGAGATAGACCAGCGGACGCGGATGCAGTTTGCGGAAACGTTCGAGCGGGTGCGCGTGGAGTTCGACAACATGTTCCGCAGGATGTTCCAGGGCGGCGCTGCGGAACTGCTGCTTACGGATCCGAAGAACCCGCTCGAGAGCGGGGTTGAGGTGAGCGTGCGGCTGCCGGGGAAGGAGCACAAGAACCTGCTGGCGCTCTCCGGCGGCGAGAAGGCATTGACGGCAGGAGGTCATTGGTTGGGCGAAAAGCGTTTCGGCACTCGCA
>CAZGSV010000174.1:0-4267 GCA_964528605.1 uncultured Armatimonadia bacterium | reverse complement strand
ACGCCGCCTCCCCAGACGCGCAGCATATTGGCGTTCATGGCGCGCGTCATGTCGAGGAGTAGGCGGTGCCTCTGGCCTTGTGCGCGGGGGTAGAGGGCGTCGGCGGGGGTCCAGTTGAGGCCGCGGGCGAAGACGGGTTTGTCGTTGATCTCGAAGTAGAAGGCGCGGCCGCGCTCGTCCTTGGGCTGGAGCAGGCGGACTTGGCGGAGGCCGAGGCGCATGTGCTTGCGGTCAAGGACTTGGTGGCCGGCGGCGAGGGTGACGGTGGCGTCGTAGAGGGCGGGCTCGCCCAGGTCCCAGGGCCACCAGAGTTTGGGGCGTCGGAGGGTGAGTTCAAGGGAGGCGCTGGGGCCGGAGACTTCGGCGCTGGCCTGGAACTTCTGGTCGGCGTGGGCGCCTTGGAGGGTGACGGTTAGTGGAGGCTTAGCGCCGGTGAAATCCTCGATCTCGAGGTCGAAGCGCAGGAGAGCGCTCGCCTTGCGGAGTTTGCAGGTGAAGTGGACGTCGCGGAGGGCCGCGCGGTCGCGGGCGATGATGCGGACGGGGCGCCAGATGCCGGCGGTGACGATGCGGGGGGCGATGTCCCAGCCGTAGCCTTCCTGAGCCTTGCGGGCCCAGAGCCTTTCGGTGGTGTCGAAGGCGGCGGAGCAACCAGTGAGGTCGAGGTCGCGCACGGCGGCGATGGGGGAGGCGAGGCGGAGGAGGAGGACGTTGTCGGCGCCGGCGCGGAGGTGCTTGGTGACGTCAAGGCAGAGGGGGGTGAACATGTTGGCGTGGCGGCCGGCTTGGATGCCGTTGAGCCAGATGGCGGCGAAGGTATCGAGGCCGTCGAACTCGAGTTCGACGCGGTCGCGGGCGAAGTCAGGGGGGAGGCGGAAGACGGTGCGGTACCAGCACTCCTGCTTTTCGAGGTAGCGGAGGTTGCGGGTGTTGGTTTCGAAGAAGGGGTCTTCGATTCTGCCGGCGGCGAAGAGGTCGAGGTGGGCGAGGCCGGGGACACGGGCTGGGAGCCACTCGATATTGCGCGAGGAGAGGATGGCTTGGGGGTCGCCGCTGCCGTCGGGGCAGAAGTAGAGGTGCCATTGTCCGTCCAGGGGCAGTGTCTTGCTCACCGCGTTCCCTCCCGAAGAGATGGCATTGGAGGAGGAGAATAGCAGCCCTGGGCGCGGTGAACAACGGCGCGGTGAGGGATGGGGGTGGGGGTTGGGTTAGAGAACGACTTGGCTTTCGTCGCCGAGGATGAGGCGGTGGATTTCGGGGCGGCCGGTGCTGCCTTGGATGGTGACGTGGCGGCCGAGGAGGCTGCCGCCGATGCGGCCGGGGACGTCGAGGATTTCGCACTCAGGCATGAGGATGCTGTTCTCGATTTCGCAGTTACGGAGAAGGCAGCGCTCGCTGATGGCGGTGAAGGGGCCGACGAAGGCGTTCTCGAGGACACAGTCGGGGCCGAGCATGACGGGGCCGCGGATGGTGCAAGCCGTGAGTTGGCAGCCGGGGCCGATGATGACGCGACCGCCGAGTTGGTTGTCGCGGAGGAGTGTGGGGCTGTAGTCGCTTTCGACGTGCTCGAGGAGGAGGCGGTTGGCGTCGAGGATGTCTTCGGGCTTACCGGTGTCGCGCCACCAGCCTTTGAGGGGGAAGGCGAGGACTTTGTGGCCGGTGGCGATGAGGTAGGCGAGGGCGTCGGTGATCTCGAGTTCCCCGCGTGCGGAGGGCTGAATGGAGTTGATGGCTTCGTGGATGGTGGGGGAGAAGAGGTAAATGCCGGCGATGGCGAGATTGCTCTTGGGCTGGGCGGGCTTTTCGGCGACGCTGATGACGGTTCCGTCGGGGGCGGCTTCCGCGACGCCGAAGCGGCGGGGATCGGGGACGGAGTAGACCATGAAGGCGGCGGCGGTGCCGTCGAGGGCGCAGGCGCGGAGGAAGTCGGCGATGCCGTGCTGGAGGAGGTTGTCGCCGAGGTACATGACGAAGGAGTCGCCGGCGAGGAAGTCGCGGGCGACGGTGACGGCGTGGGCGAGGCCGCGGGGGTCTCTCTGGACGACGTAGGTGATCTGGGCGTTCCAGCGCTCTCCGGCGCCGACGGCTTCGGCGATGTCGGCGTAGTCGGGGCTGACGACCAGGCAGACGTCGTTGATGCCAGCCTCGACCAGGTCTTCGATGACGTGGAAGAGGATGGGTTTGTTGGCGACGGGGATGAGGTGTTTGGCGCCAGTGTGGGTGAGGGGGCGGAGACGGGTGCCCTTTCCCGCGCAAAGAACGAGGCCTTTCATCGGCGCTATCCTCTCGAGAGTGGGTTGGGCACAGTATACGAGTTGGGCGGCGGTGGCGCCACAGGGAATAGGCGGGAGAAAGAGTGGAGAATTGGTGCGCAGGCGGGCAGGCGCTTGATAGAATGTCTCCAGAGGTGCGAAAGGGGGAAGTAGAGATGGCCGCGAAGAGGGTTACTTTGGTGGTGGTGGAGGTGCGCGATCGTGTTGGCGCGCTGGCGGAGGCGCTGGGGCCGATGGCGAAGGCGGGTGTGAACCTGGAGGGCGTGGTGGCGTATGGGGTTGGCGGCGGAGCGGCCAGCGTGGTCTGCCTGCCGGACTGTTCGGACACGGCGATGGGGGCGGCGAAGGAGGCGGGGCTGAAGGCGCGCAAGGTGGAGGCGGTGCTGCTGAGCGGGCCGGACGCTCCGGGTGTGGGAGCGCGGCTGGCGAAGCGCGTCGCCAAGGCGGGGATCAATATGAAGGGCTTGGCGGCGATGGTGGTGAAGGGGCAGCATCGGACGCTGCTGTGGGCTGGGCCCAAGGACGCGGAGGCGCTGGCGACTGAGTTGAGGGCGAAGTAGGGCTGCGGCCCGGCACAGAGCACCGGGCCTGCGGCTTCCCCAACGACGCGGGTGACGCGGTTACAGGAGGTAGGGGTGTCTTTTTTGCGTTTGGCGCTGGTTGGATTGGTGTTGACGTGCGCGTGCGCTTGGGGTGCGCAGGAGCCGCGCTTCGTGTGGCGCTACCAGGTGCAGGACACCAGTTACGCGTCGCCGGTGGTGGCGGACCTGGAAGGGGACGGGCAGCAGGAGGTGCTGTGCGCGTTTCGTGATCGAGGGGAGGTAATGTGCCTGAGCCAGGAGGGGGCGCCCAAGTGGCGTTACCAGGGAGGCGGGACGGTCCGCAACGCGCCTTGCGTGGCTGAGGTTGCGCCTACGCCGGGGCTCGAGGTGGTCATAGTGGAGGACCAGGGCGTGGTGCACTGCGTTAGCGCGCGGGGGCGGCTACTGTGGCGAAGGGAACTGCCGGGGCCGGTGGGATGGGCCGGGTGTGCCGCAGCAGATTTGCAGGGGGATGGCGCGTGTGAAGTGGTGGTGGGGTGCGAAAACGGTGACGTGGTGTGTCTGAGCGGCGAGGGGGACATCGAATGGCTGGTGCGCCTGCCGGGGGCAGTGAATGCGGCGCTGGCGGTGGGGGATCTCAACGGCGACGGGAGGCTGGAGGTGCTGGCGGCGGAGGACGGGGGGGCGGTGCACTGCCTGGACGCTGATGGGCGGCCCTTGTGGGAATTCGTTACGGGGGCGACGAACGCGTGCGGGCCGGTGCTGGCTGACGTGGACGGGGATGGCGGGCTGGAGGCGCTCTTGGGGTCGGACAACGAGCGGTTCTACTGCGTGAGGGGCGACGGACGGTTGCGGTGGAGCGTCGAGGTGGAGGGGACGGTGGAGACGACGGTGGTGGTGGCGGACGTGAACGGGGACGGGCAGAAGGAGATTCTGCTGTCCGCGGGCTCGGGGCGAGTGTACTGTTTGAGCCCCTCGGGGAGTGTGGTGTGGGAGCAGCGACTTGAGGGGCGGGTGGACTCGGCGCCTGTGGTCGTAGACGTTGACGGTGACGGGCGGGCGGAGAGCGCTTGGGGCACGAAGGACAACTACCTGTATCTGCTTTCGTGCGAGGGGCGGGTGCTGTTCCGGTGGGACGCTGGGACGGACATCCTGGGCAGTTGCGCGGTACTGGCGGCAGCGCCCGGGGAGCCGGCGAGGGTAGTGGCGCCGCTGTACGGCGGGACGGTGTTGGCGTGGGAGCCATGGGAGGGGCCGAGCGGTGCGGCAGCCTGGCCGATGCGGCGGTTTGACGCGGCGCAGACGGGGTGCGTGCCCGCGGGGGCCGGGCCGCGGGTGGAGATGGTCTCGTGGGGGCAGATGGTGCAGGGGATGAACACGGGCGTTGCGCTGGTGAGCGGGCTGGGCGCGGGAGAGCATGAGGTCGAGATACTGGCGACCGCGTCGGGGGGG
>CAZGSV010000173.1:0-4289 GCA_964528605.1 uncultured Armatimonadia bacterium | reverse complement strand
GACGTACTTAAACGTGCGTACTGCCTTGGTACCCACACCAGGCACCTGCCGCCACCTCAACCCCCGCCCCTACGGAGGGAGGGCGGCCAGGGGGGCTAGGTGCGTTCGAAGTTCAGCCCCCAGCCGACCTCCCCGGTGCCAGGCCCGCTTAGCGTGACGCGAAGGATTCGGCCCTCGACACTGGTTTCGATCCGCCCGTCGCTCGCCCAGGCGCGCGCCAGGCGCCAGCCCTCGGGCACGAAGAACGTCATCGTGTGGGTCGCCCCCCCTACGCAGCGCGCCGTGCCGCTCAGCGTGTCATCCGCGCTCGACCAGACCAACTCGGGCAGCAGGATGGCCCCCTCCGTCACGTGCCGGTCGGTCGAGACCAGCTGCGGCCGGTCGAGCGCCTCGCGTATCGCAAGCAACTCGACCGTGCGCGGCTCGAGCCTCCTCTCGATTCCGCCCGTGAACACTCCCAGGTACTTCTGGCTCCAGAACTCGAACACGTGATACCGCTTCGCCGGATCGAGGCCCAGACGCGCGAACTCGAGCCTTATCCCCTCCGGCTGCTCCTTGCCCGTCGCCGCGTCAACCGTCTGCCCCCAGTTGAACAAGCCGACCACGTGCCAGGTCTCCCACTCCGTCGTGACCTTCAGGTCCCAGAGGCGCGGCGCGGCGCTGGTGAACACGTCGAGCGGCCGGGCCGAGTGCGGATACACGGGAATCGTCCTGCGATAGGCGTCAACCTGCCACGGCTCCATCTTGACGAACTCATCGCCCATCTTGGTGATGCCGCCGCAAAGGGCCGTGGCGGTGGTCCTGACGATCACCTCGTTCTTCGTCTGCGGAGGGCGCATCTGGATGCCGTCGGGGTTGATGTACCAGACGCGTCCGTTCAGGTACCAACGCCGAATGGCGTTGCGCATCATGGGCATCGTGCCGCGCCCCCCCGGGCCGCTCCAGGAGCCCAGGTCGTTCTTCTCGGGCAGATCCCAGCCGGGCCAGGAGTCGAAGCCGGTGCGCTGGCCGTCGGTGAGGCCGTAGGTGATGCCCTGGGCGGTCACCTGCGCGATGAAACAATCAGGCCCGGCAGCCTCACGAATCACCCGCATCGCGTCTCGATAGGCCTCCACCGCCGTCTTGCGCCCCCCCGCGTAGGACGTGCCGAAGAGCGCATAGTAGGTGAAGTCCGGCTTCAGCCACTCGTAACCCCACTCACGCACCAACTTCTCGGTCAGCGCCTCGAGCCAGGCCAGCACCTCAGGCTTCGACGGGTCCAGCACTATCGTCGTGTCGGCCAGCGCCTGGCCCGCGGGTATCATGTCGAGCGCCCAGTCCGGATGATCCTTGAACAGTTGCGATTGCGGCTCGGCGATGAGCGGACTGTACCAGATGCCGGGCTTGAAGCCGCGCTTCTTGATCTCGTCCGCGAGCCACTTCATCCCGTGCGGGAAGTTTTCGTTGGGCTCCCAGTCGCCCCGCGCCTTCATCCAGCCGTCGTCAATCTGGAAGTAATCCATTCCCCAGTCCTTGAAGTGCGCCGCCGCGAAGTCGAGATTGCTCAGGATCATTTCCTCGTTGACCTTGCGGTCTTCGATGTACCAGTAATTCCAGCCGGTGGGCACCGGGCCCGGCCACAGTTTGATGTTGAGGGCCTCGGCGACGGTGCCGGCGAAGTCCTCCGCGGCTTGCAGGGGGTCCTCCGCGAGCGGATTGAGGTACAGCAGTTCGCTCATGCCCCACTCGCCGTGATGAATGGACAGCACCGGCAGGTAGCGGCACTCGGCGCGCCAGGGGCGGAAACCGTTCGCCGCGGGCTCGCACACAATCACGGGCGCGGAGAACTCGTAACTGAGGAAACCGCTCACCAGCGTGGTGCCCTGCTCGAGGTCGTAGGCGACGGCGTTCCAGTCCGCGGCGGAGCGCTCGGCGCCGGAGACCACGCGCGCGAACTGATCGCCCAGAACGTCGTAGCCGTTCTCGAGGATGCGCACGTTCTTGGGATCGTGCCCGGGCCAGACCAGCCCCTGTCCGTCCGCGGGCACCGCGACCGGGCACATGACCGACACCGCGGCCGGCTCGTCCGCCTCCCAGCGCGCCTGCACCCGCACGGTGATGAAAGGCTGCTCGTCGAAGGCGGTGACCAGCCAGGCGACCTCGAGCGGCAGGTCCGGCGGTTCCCACCACATCTCCGACTGCTGGCACGGGCCGAAGCGCACGTTGACCTCGGCAACGTCAACGCTTCGTTCGCCGGGCATGGCGGTGGTGTAGGTCCTGCCGTTCACCTCTATCTCCGCGACGGCGCCCACGATGACCGGCTCCCCGTCCACGAGGACATCCATGGTGCCGGTGTCCGCGTGTTGCACCGCCTGCACCCTACCCTTCGCGCCGGTCACCGGCTCGCCGGACTGGAGGGCGGCAGCCGGCGCGCAGAGGCAGAGTGCGAGAATGACGGCTAAGAGGCAGAGGGTTCCTTTGCGGTCTAACAAGGTTATCAACGCTCCTTTGCCTTGGCGGCGGCGAGCATCGTTCTGACCTCGCCGGCGATGGCCTGCGCCAGGTCCTCGAGAATCCTCTCCCCCAATTCGCGCGAGGCGTCAATGCGCGGGTCCACGCCCGAGGTTGCCGTCAGCGGCACCTTCAAGTCCTGCGGCAACTGCGACATGTCCACCAGCGCCGGATTGAGCGCCATCTGAAGGCAGGTCTCCCACTTGCCCGCGTGGTCTCTGGCGAACTCGTACTTGTCCGCCACCGGCTCGTACTCGCACAGGCCCCAGACGCACCGGCGCCCGGCCTCCATGTTGAAATCGTGCGCCACGCTCTTGACTATCGCCTCTTGGTTGCGCGCGTTGTGGCCGGTCATGAGCACCACCACGCGAAACTCCTGCGCGAAGATCTCCTTGAGCATCTGGCGCAGCAGGTTCTCGAACAGGTCCTCGTCAACCTGGTACATGCTCCCCGGCAGCGGGTAGCCGGCGTCGTAGTCCTTGCCGCGCAGGCGCCGGCCGTCCTTCTCCGCCCAGCGATCCACGGCCCAGTAGAGCGGCGGGAAGACGATGCCGCCGGTGAGTTGCGCAGCCCGCAGGCAGATGCCGTGGGCCTTGAGGGAATCGTTGCCCAAGGGCAGATGGCGCTCGTGCCATTCGATGGTGCCCAGTGGGACGTACGCCACGGGCGCGCGGTCGCGCGCCTTCTGCAACTGGAGCGGACGCAACTCCTCAAGTCTCAAGCGCGCCTCACCCTCTCTGCCTCGTGCGCATACACCGGTCTTACCACTTCTCCTCCTGCTCGCCCCCGCGACCCAGGTCCGGGTAGCGGCGGAGAATCGTGTCAACGATGGCCTTGGCCTCGTCTGCGTCAACATCGGAACCGAGGAAAACGCTGTTGAGATCGAACGTAGGTCGCTCGCCTTCGCCCAGCGAGAGGTCCTCGGCGCGGAGGCCCGTGGCTTTCACCAGCCAGTCGGGCGGTTTGGCCTCGGCCCGCCGTACGGCGGGCTCCTGCGCTTCCGCCTGCTCCGCCAGATTCATCACTTCCGGCGCGTAACTGAACGCGATTCCCCCGAACTTGCGCGACCACGGCGGCTGCGCGCCAGACCGTTGCTCGCTTTCCGGGGGGGGATTGATCGCGCTCAGGTTACTGATGCGCGCGGCCAGGTATCGACGCGGCCTGGGGAAGGCCAGCGGCCTGAACCGGCGCGTCAGGCCTTGCGAATCCACCTCAATCACCTCGGCGCCGGCCAACAGGTAAATCCAACAGGCGAGCGCCAAGACGCCACCCACGGTCCAGATGCATAGCCACAGCAGCATGAAGCCCATTCCCCCAAGCGACGTCGCCTTCTCGCCTCCCGGCCCCTGGCCCAGCGCCTGCGTCACCCCCCGTGCCAACGCGACCAGGACGAACCCCTCGCCCGCCGCCCAGCCGCACAGCCAGAAGGACAGGAACAGAATGAGGGGCCACACGCGGCGGGCCTTGATCGTGATTCTCAGTCCCTCCGGCGTCTGCTCCACCTGAGTCCGCGGGCCCAGCGGCTGCACGATGCTCATCGGATTTCTCCCTGCACGGAAGACCGGCCTTGCCGCGCCATGATAGCACAGGCCGGCGAACCCCTCCTTCGGCGACCAGGTAGGGGCGTATCGCAACACGCCCCTACGGCGGGCGGCCACGCCGGGCCGCCCTTACTCGGCGCCGTCCGGCGCCGCGGCCAGGAATGACGCCCAGGCCCTACGGAGGGCGACCACATCGGGTCGCCCCTACGAGGCCACATCGCCCAGGTGGAGGCATCTAGAGGTTGCGTCCTCTTCCTC
>CAZGSV010000172.1:0-4327 GCA_964528605.1 uncultured Armatimonadia bacterium | reverse complement strand
GCCCCCCCGCTAGCGGCACAACCACGAGCTTGGCCAACACCCCCCCTGCGGACAACTGGTGGAAGTAGTACGCCAGCACCGGCGCCACCACAATCTGACTCCCCAGTGAGGCTCCCGCCGTCAGACCCACGTAACGCGGCACCCCTCGCATCCATCGCGTCACTACCGGCGCCACGTGCACCACCCCAAATGTCGCCAAGAACGACAACTGCAAGCCGATGTCGAACAACGCCATCGGCTCGTACAGCGTCAGCACCAGCAGCGCAAATGCCATCGCGGAGTACAGGTCCAGGTCTCGTCTCGCCCAAACTGCCCCCACCGTCGCCAGCGTCATCAACACCGATCGCGCGACGGACGGCTGTCCACCCACTATCAGCGCGTAGAACAACAGGCACGCCAGCAGCAACCCGCCCTGCAACAGGCGCGGCATCCGCGAACGCCGCCCCAGCAACACCAGCAGCATGGCAAGCATGCTGACCTGCGTTCCGGACACCACCAGAATGTGCACCGTGTTCGAACGCCGCAACTGCTCCTCGAGCACCGCCGGCAGCGGACAAGCCCGATTCCCAAAGATCAAACTCCCCAGCATCCCTGCCACTAGAGTGCGGTTGTCCTCCGGCACCACTCTCCTCAACCGCGCCGCGATAGCCTCCTGCGTCCTGCCGGCCAACCCCGCCGCCGCCCTGCCCACTGCGAGACCGGACAGCTTCGTTTCCGACACCCGGCTCGGCCGCATCACCGCATAGACGCCCCGGCGCGACAGGTAGTCCGCGTAGGAGAACTGGCCCCAGTTGCTGGCGCCTGTCGGTCTGCTCAGCCTGCCGCGCAGGGAGTAGGCCCCCCCAAGACGCAACGGCCTGCCCGACGAGAAGACCATCACCCGCCCCGTCACCCTCACCGGGGCCTCTCGCTTGCTCAGCACCATCTCCTCGCCCGCTACCAGTGCTGCCTGCTGGCCTGCCTCCGTCCAGTCGCGTTGCAGCACGTACCCTTTGAGCGTTACCGCAGTGGCCGAGGCGTACCACGACAAGTCCGTGTCCGCCTTGCGGTTCCGCACCTCGGTCAGCAGCCCCCCCGCAAGCCCCACCGCCACCAACAGCCCCGGCAGCCACAACTCCGACCCCCTGGAGCGCAACACGACCGTCGCGAGCACTGCCAAGCCCAACCCCGCCGCAACCAGCGGCACCGACAGAGCAAAATACCGATCCACCAGAACGCCAGTGCAGTAGCACAGCGTTATCGCCACCAGCAGCCATCGGCGCACATAGTCCGCCGTAGTGGGCGCGCCCGGCAAACTCGCGCCTGCCCGCAACCGAGGTGCGACTTTCGCGTCTGTGGCCAAACCTGGTCCGCGCAGCGCTCCACTCTCTTCCCCACGCCCCCCACGCGCCACGCAGCCAGCATCCTAGGCGCTCCTCAGCCCCCCTGTCAAAGCCGCACGGGCTCTCGCCGCGCGTCCGCGAACGCGCGCACGCCCTGACTTCCCCCGGCCTCAGCCGCGACTGGCCATCCTCGCCCCGCGCGTGCTAGCGTTCCCTCAGCAATCGCGGCCCAACGCCGAACCGGCAGGGCACCAGAGGAAGGGAATCCCGACGATGAACGCACCCTTGGAGACCACCAACAGGATTCCAGTCGCGCTCGTCACCGGCCAGCATCCCTACGACGTCCCCGCCCTGCACACCCTCTTTCGGAGCATCCCCGACATTGACCTCTGTCCGCAGCACATGGAGGACTTCGTGACCGATGTCGGGGACGCCCGCCGGCACTACCAGGTCGTCGTCTTCTACAACTTCCACCAAGCCACGCCCGGCCAGGAGACCAACTGGTGGGACGAGAAAACCAAGGAAGCCCTTGAGCAACTCGGGAACATCGAGCCAGGCATCTTCATCCTTCACCACGCCCTCCTGGCCTTCCCCGAATGGCCGCTCTGGTCGGAACTATGCGGCATCCGGAACCGGCGCTTCGAGTACTACGACTCCCAAACACTCCGCATCGAGATAGCCAACCCCCATCACCCTATCACTCAAGGCCTCACGCCCTGGGAAATGGTGGACGAAACCTATCTGATGAATGGGGCCGGCGAGGGCAGCGAGGTCCTGCTCACCACCGATCACCCCAAGAGCATCAAGACCATTGCCTGGACGCGCCAGTACAAGAACTCGCGCGTGTTCTGTCTGCAATCGGGCCACGACCGGCTCGCCTTCGGCAACCCCAGCCTCCAGACGGTCGTCGCCCGCGCCCTCCGATGGCTCGCCGCTCGAGTCTGAGTCTCCGCCCGCCTGCGCCACCACGTGCGCCGCGCTCCGGTGTTCGGCGGCAGCCCCCCCCGGGCTCGGCCTGCTACGTGAGGTAATCCAGCAGCGAACCGGGCAGCAGTCTCGCCCCGGCAGCCAGTGCCGCCTGGTAGATGATTTCGAACCTCTGCAAGTCCACCACCGCCCGTGTGAGGTCCACGTCCCCGAGTTCTGACTGCAGCCCCCGCAGCGTCACTTCCTGCTGCTCCAGGTCACTCACCGATCGCTGCAGCCCCTGACTCAACGCCCCTACCCGCCCGATCGTCGTGCCCATCTGCTCGAAAGCCAGGTCTATCTCCTGCAGCAGCGCCCGCGCCACTACCACCGCCGTCCCCGGGCGCAGGTCGCCCGCGCTGATCGTCACCCCGGGCAGCGGCGGCTTAGCCGTCGCCGCGCTCGAGTTGGCATACAGGCTGCCCTCGGTGCGCGTCTCCGCTCCGGTAGCCGGGTCGCGCGCGACCACCGATACGCGCGCCGTCGTGGGGGACACCGCAAGCGTTTGCGTCCCGTCGCTCGGGGCGCCCAGCACCAACTCGATACCCAGAGAGGAGAGCAGGTCAGCCGTGAGGGCCGGGTGCGTCTGGTTCACCGCCTCGATGGACTCCACCTCACTCGAGGTCAGCGCCCGCCCGCCAAAGACGGCTGGGCGAAAGCGCAGGCTCTGTACTTGACCGCCAGCAACCTCCACCACGAACTCCCCGGCGTTCTGCCATCCGGTGCCGCCGGCACCGTTCACCGCGCCCACGATCGCCCCCGCGCCGCCGACCTCGACGCCCCCGAACTCAACCTGCTCCACCCTCAACTGGTACTCGGCCGCCTTCGCCGCCTCTCCCCACACTGAAGTGATGCCGCACCCGGGAGCGGCCAGCCGCGCCGCCGGCAGCGAAATCTCACGCGCACCCGCCTGCGGAACCGGTCCCTCCACCGAGACCACTTGCCAGCCCGCCCGCGAAGGCGAGCCGTTGAGCGCCAACTCAATCCCAAACGCCGAAAAGGACTCCGCGTTCAGGCGCCCGCCGGCGTTGGCCGCCTCCAACTGCGCCTGCTGCTCCGCCGTCAGAGGCCCCGCAGTGCTGACCGGGAAGTAACCAACCGAGCCCGCCACCACGTTGCCCGAGCCATCGAACTCCATCATCAGCGCGAACGAGTTCGTCGCTCCGAAGTTACGCACGCCCGCGATGGCATCTATGCCCCCCCCGCTGTGGCCAGTGACCGACGCCACCCCTAGCCTTGAACCCTCCTCCGTCAGAGCACGCCGCAACTCCAGCAGCGCCGCCACCGCGTTCAGCGGAGCCCATTGCTCGGCAACCACGTTGCCCGCCGCGTCCGCCATCCCAGCGGCCTGCAACACGTCGCTCGTCCCCGCAGCCAGAACCACCCACCCGCTGCAATCCCGACTCTCGATGCGCAGCCTGCCATCCCCATCCACCCGCGCCCTCACCTGTTCTCCCGCTGTCGCGTTGATGAGGTTCGCCAGGCCTTGCGCGCTCAGCCCCGCCTCCGCCGTCACCTTCACCCCGTTGACATAGAACGTGCCTGGCGAGTAGGCGCCCAACCCCGCAGCGTTGCCGACCAGCGTGTGCGTCCGCCCCCCATAGCCTTCCACCCCAGTGACGTTGTAGGCCAACGTGCTGTCCGCGGACCTCGCCCCCACCATCGCCCCCTGGTCACCCACGTAGCAGACCTTCTCCACGCGCCCCGCCTCATTCAGCGCCGCCGCAAACGGCCGCTGCCGGATGCGGTATCCCGCAAAGAGATACCGCCCCCCCTGCTCGCCATTCCCCGCGTCCAGCAGCGCGCGCAGCCGCGCCTCCACCTCCTCGGCTATTGCTTTCCGGTCGGCCGGCGCCAGCGTACTGTTGGCGCCTCGCACCGCAAGTTCCCGCGCCTCCTGTAGCGACTGCTGCCCCGACCGCAAAAACGTCTCGCTCGCCGTCACCCACGCCTGCATTGCCCCGGCGTTCCTCAGATACTGCCCCTGCGCGTCCAGCCCTTCCGCCAGGCGCACCAACTGCCCCACCGCCACCGGGTCG
>CAZGSV010000171.1:0-4351 GCA_964528605.1 uncultured Armatimonadia bacterium | reverse complement strand
GAGCTCACGCAACGAGGCCTTCGTGCAGATGTCGATGACCGGGCCGTAGTCGGGGCGCTTCTCGCCGGACATGATCTTGCCGTCCGCGAACTGGCGACGCACCTCCTGCACCACGCGCTGCACCAAGTGCTGGGGAAGCACGCAGTGCAGAGCGGGTCGCTGGTCGAGCCCGACCTGCTGCGGTTCGACTTCTCTCACCAGCAGGCGGTGAGCGCGGAGCAGTTGAGGCAGATCGAGGCGCTGGTCAACGCACGCGTGCGCGAGGACGCACCGGTGAGCGTGCGCCGGGCGAGTTTGCAGCAGGCCAAGGCCGAAGGGGCGATGGCGCTCTTCGGCGAGAAGTATGGCGAGGTCGTGCGCGTGGTGGAGGTGGGAGGTTTCAGCCAGGAGTTGTGCGGCGGCACGCATCTGAGCCGCACGGGCGAGATCGGCCTCTTCCACATCGTGGGCCAGGAGAGCGTCGGCGCCGGGCTGCGGCGGGTGGCCGCGGTCACGGGGCAGGCGGCCATGGAAGCGGTTTGGCAGGCAGAAGACACCATAGACCGCATCGCCAAGGCGGTGGGTGCGGGCTCACGGGAGGAAGGCGCCGCTAAGGTCGAGGCTTTGCTGGCGGCGCTCAAGGACGCGCAGCAGGAAGTGGCTCGCTGCCGCGAGCGGCTGGCTGGAATGCTTGCCGCCCAACTGGTGGAACGAGCGGAAACGGTGGATGGGGTTCAGGTGATTGTGGAAGCGGTCCCAGCGAGCGAGAAGGCGGTGTTGGCGGAGTTGTGCGATGCGGTCGGGAGTCACAGCAAGGAGGCGGTCGTGCTGCTGGCCGCTGCGGACGCGGAGGAGGTCGCGCTGGCCTGCAAAGTATCGCAAGCGACGGCCAAGCGGGGTCTGAGCGCCGGCGACCTAGTGCGCGAGGCCGCGCAGGCGCTTGGGGGCAAAGGCGGCGGGAAACCTACGTTCGCGCGCGGCCGCGGCACCGAGGCCGCCAAGGTGAACGAGGTGCTCCGCCAGATGCGGGAGCGCATTCGGCAAGGGCTCGCCGGACGAACTTGAGGACGGGCGCGGCATGGGCAGTCGCATCCTAGCGGTGGACTACGGCGCCAAGAGGATTGGTCTCGCCCTGAGCGACGAGACGGGAACGCTGGCACGACCGCTGCGCGTGATCGAGCAGAGCGAGCAGGCGTGTGAGACGATAGCGGGCGTGGCGCGCGAGCAGCGAGTCGGCCAGGTGATCGTGGGACGGCCGAGCACCTTGCGCCATGAGCGGTCGCGCAGCACGGAGGAAGCGGAGGCCTTTGCCGCTCGCCTGCGGCAATGTCTGCCGCCGGAGGTCGACATGGTTCTGTGGGACGAGCGGCTGACCACCAAGCAGGCGCTCTCGCTCATGCGGGAGGTCGGAACGGACGAGCGGCGGGGGCGCGCGCGCGTTGATATGGTGTCCGCGGCGCTGCTGTTGCAGTCGTTTCTGGATCGTTCCCGCTCCGCCAAGGCAGGAGAGCAGTGAAGCGCGTCGCAGCGGCCATTGGGATTGCGGTGGCGGTGGTGTTGCTGGTGGTGCTCTGGGCCGCCGCCGCGCTTAGCCCCCCCCCTAAGGCCACAGGCAAGGCCTTGGTGCGCATCTGGCAAGCGGCCAGCGCGCAGCAGGTCGCCAGGGTGCTCAAGCGGAAGGGGATCATCCGCAACCAGCGGCTGTTTGCGCTGGTGAGCCGCGCGCGAGGCCTGGATCGGAAGTTCAAGTCCGGTTGGCACTTGCTGCCACGCGACCTGAGCGCGCTCAAGGTGATGGAGGGGCTGGCGCAAGACAAGTTCCGCGCGCCTGCGATCGAGGTCACCGTCCCCGAGGGGCTCACTATCAAGGAGCAGGCGCAGGTATTCGAGAAGGCCGGGTTGTGCCCGGCGGCCAAGTTCGTGGAACGGGCGGGCAAGCCCAGCACCTTTGCCGGGGCGGTCAAGTTCCCGCTTCCGCCCGATTCCCTGGAGGGCTACCTTTTCCCCGACACTTACCTGTTCGACCGAGGCACGAGCCCGGAGAAGATGATGGAGACGATGCTCAGGACCTTCGAGAGCAAGGGCCACCGGCCTCTGGCGGAGGCGATCGCGGCTGCGCCGCTCGGGCTGCACGGGTCGGTGATTCTGGCGTCGCTGGTGGAGGCGGAGGCGAAGGCCCCGGGGGAGCGGCCGACTATCGCAGGCGTGTACGTGAACCGCCTGCGCATGGGGATGCGGCTGGAGTGCGACGCGACGGTGCAGTACGCCTTAGGCGCGCGCAAGCCTAGGCTGCTCTACTCCGATCTGCGGGTGGCCTCACCTTACAACACCTATCTGCATCCGGGGCTGCCCCCGGGGCCGATATGCAATCCCGGCCGCGCCAGCATCGAGGCGGCGCTGCGGCCGGCGGCAGTGCCCTATCTCTACTACGTGGCGCGTGGCGACGGGACCCACGTGTTCTCGCGCACGTTCGGGGAACACCAGCGGGCCATCCGCGCCGTGCGGGGGCAATAGCTGGCCATGGGCCTGCTGCGCTGGCTCTGCCCCGACATGGTCGTTGAGCGCATCTACGACCTTGAGCCGGCTCAGTTGCAGGCGCACGGTATCAAGGCGCTACTGCTGGACCTCGACAACACGTTGACCGAATGGCAGAGCGGCGCGGTGGACGAGCGGACTAGGGAATGGGTGGAGCGGGCCAAGGCGAGTGGGCTGCGGTTGTGCATCTGCTCCAACTCCTCGCGGCCGTGGCGGGTGCGGGACATAGCCGGAGCCTTGGGCATCGAGCACCTGCCCTTTGCCAGCAAGCCCAACCCGCGGTCAGTGCAGCGGGCGCTGGAACTGGTGGAGGCGAGGCCCGGGGAGGGGGCAGTGGTGGGAGATCAGCTTTTCACGGACATCCTCGGCGGGAAACTGGCGGGAACGACGAGCATCTGGGTGCGGCCGCTTTCGAAACGCGAGTTCATCGTGACGCGCCTGGTTCGGGCTCTGGAGGGGCTTGTGATACGCGCTTTGCGGAAGCGCGGCATGTGGCCCGAGCCGGGGGTGCTGCCGCAGAGGCAGGGAGGCAGCGGTGCAGATACGGGGTGACACGGAGGTAGTGGCGGTGCTGGGGTATCCGGTGCGCCATTCCTGCTCGCCGGAGATGCACAACGCCGCCTTTGAGGCCCTGGGGCTGAACTGGTGCTACGTGGCTCTTGAGGTAGCGCCGGAGCGGATTGAGGCGGCGTTCGAGGGTATCCGGGCGCTGGGCCTGAAAGGGGTGAACGTAACCATTCCGCACAAGGAGACGGCGCTACGCCTGGTGGACGAAGCCGGCGAGGAGGCCCGACTGGCAGGCGCCGCCAACACCGTTCTTAACCAGGGCGGCAGGCTCAAGGGCTTCAACACGGACGTGGAAGGCTTCCTGCTGGCGGCGAAGGAGGGAGGCGTGGCCCTGGCCGGCAAACGAGTCCTGGTTCTGGGGGCCGGAGGGGCTGCGCGCGGGATAGGGGTCTCTCTGCTGCGGGCCGGCGCGGAGTCGGTCGTGGTGACAAGCCGCAGGCGGGAGCGCGCGGCCGCCCTGGCGGACACGCTGAACGCCCTGGCCGGGCGGGCCTGGGCCGCTGCCAGTGCGCTGGAAGTTAGGGAAATGGCCGAGGCCGGGCCGTACCAGGTGGTGGTCAACGTCACGCCGGCGGGCATGTGGCCCAATGTGGGGGAGATGCCGCCGGCACCCTGGGAGGCGGTGGCAGAGGGGGCGGCAGTACTTGACACCATCTACAATCCTAGGCAAACAATGCTGCTGGAAACGGCAGCGGGCAAGGGGTTTCGAACGCTGACCGGGCTGGGGATGTTGCTCTACCAGGGCGCGCTGGCACTGGAGATTTGGACGGGGCGGGAGGCGCCTCTGGAAGTGATGCGGCAGGCGTTGGACAGGGCTCTGGACTTGAAAAAATAGCCGGCGTAGGCGACAATGACGACCGATGGGAGGCGCTGGCGCTAAGTGGGGTATGTTCGGTTCCCCCAAATGGGTAACTTATCCATGGTGCCGTGGCCATTCCTCAGGAGGTGTCACCCTTGGGTAAGGGTCGGCCTGGCATAGGCCGCATTCTGATCGACAGAGGCGTCATCACCGAGGAGCAGTTGCAGGAGGCGCTCGACGAGCAGCGCAAGTCCTCCGACAAGTTGGGCGCCATTCTGATTCGCCTGGGCCACGCCAGCGAGGACGACGTTGCGCTCGCGCACGCGCAGCAACTGGGTCTCGAGGTGATTGACTTCGCCAAGACCCCGGTGGAGCGCGACGTCATCCATGTGGTACCGCGGCCCTTGATAGACCGCTACCAATGCATCCCGGTGCGCCGCCTGGAGGATGGCTCGCTGCTGGTGGCGATGG
>CAZGSV010000170.1:0-4569 GCA_964528605.1 uncultured Armatimonadia bacterium | reverse complement strand
CGCCCGCCTCCGCCGCGGCGATCTCCTCGGACTGGTAGCCGGCCTCCGCCTTGCGCAGAGTAGCCTGAGCCACCTCCAGGTTCGCTTGCGCCGCGCCCACCTGCGCTGCGCCCAACGCCTTCTGCTCGCCCTCTGACTTCCGTGCTTCCTCCAGTCCGGCCAGGGCCTGGTCCACCCTGGCTTGGGCCCCTGCTAAGGCTGCCTCAGCCACAGCCACTTCCTCCGGCCGCGCGCCCGCTCGCAGCAGGGCCAGTTGCGCTGCGGCCGCCTCCACCTCGGCCTGCGCCGCCTTGATGCCCGCTTCGGTGGAGTTCGCGACGCTCTTCAGTGTTGCGGCAGCGCGACCCAACTCGGCCTGCGCAGCCCCTTCTGCTGCCGTGGCACCCTCCACCGCCGCCTTCTCTGCCTGCGCCCGCAGACGCGCGAGCGCCTGCCCCTCAGTCACCTTCTCCCCCTCCCGAACAAGCATCGCCTCCACGATGCCGGGGCCGCGGGGCCCCACCTCCGCTTCGACAGTCTCCACCTCTCCCGTGGCGGCGAACTCCAGCACCAACGTGCCACGCGCCGCCTGCGTGACCGAAACCTCAGGCGCCCGGGTCGCCGCCACCACGACTACCAGGAGCAGTACGACTCCGGCGCCAACCCACAACTTCCAACGCATTGCCGCAACAACTCCCTCTAGGCCCCGCTCTTGCCGGGGGCTCAGGAACTACCGCGCCAGCAACACCGTCGCCTCTCGCAGCCTCTCCGGTATGGGCAGCGAAGCCGGACACCGCGGCAGGCACGTCTCGCAATCCTCACACGCCTCCGCCTTCACCTCAAGCGAGCGGTAAAGTTCCACGCCCATATGCCGCAGGTTGTCCGGGTACTCGCGCGCCATCATCGCCGCCCGCATGATGCTCGGTATCGGCACCTCGTTCGGGCACGGCAGGCAGTAGCCGCATTGTAGGCACACCTGACCGTAGCGGAAGGACTTGCCCAGCGCGCCGATGCGCCGCAGCAGCGCTTCCTGCTCGGCCTCGCCCATCGGCCGCTCCACTGCGGTCACGTTGGCCTCGACCTCCGCCACCGACTCTATCCCGGGTATCGCCACGCTCACCTCAGCCCGGCTGAGAATGCAGCGCAGGCAATCCACCGACAACGGGTCCGCGCTCTTGTCATCGCCTACCCTAGCCGTCAAGCCACCGCCGGACAGCGGCTTCATGATGATCACCCCCACGCCCGCGGCCTGCGCGAGGGGCATAATCTCCGCGCCCACGTTCTCGGAGTCGAGAGCGTTATAGGCCAGCATGATGGTCTCGAACTCGCCGCAGCCGATCGCCGCCCGCATCGTCTCCAGGTCGCGGTGGATGCTGATGCCCAGATGCAGCGCCTTCCCCTCTTCTTTCGCCTTCCTCGCGGCCTCCAGCGCACCGCCGGTCCCGGTCACCTTCGCCCATCTCTCGGGATCGGAGACGCTGTGCAACTGGTAGAGGTCAATGCGGTCGGTCTGAAGTTCCCGCAGGCTCGTGTCCAACTCCACCCTCGCAGCCGACGCCTCCAGAGCCCCCGTCTTTGTAGCCAGCACGTACTCATCGCGCCGGCGCTTCAGCGCCTTCCCGATCTTCGCCTCGCTGTCACCGTAGCCTCGGGCTGTGTCCACGAAGTTGACGCCCAGGTCGAGAGCCCGGTTGAGGCACGCCTCCGCAACTGCGGAACTTACATGGGACAGCCTTATCGCCCCAAAGCCAATCCGAGACACCAGCAAACCCGTTCTGCCTAGCCTAGCCTGCTCCATATTCCAACCTCACGCCACTTCCAGCCCGCCGCGGCCACCCGACGCCCAACTCGTGCGCCGGCGCGCGCGCTTCCTGGGAGCCTACGAACGCCCGCGCCTCGGGTCAAGCGCCCGCCCTTTTGCGTTTCGCCCAGCCCCCTTGAGCCATTCCCCAGCGTCGCCTATGCTAGCCTGGTCGTGAGTATTCACGACGCTGCGTAAGCGAGGCATCAGTCATCAATGACACCCAAGCAACGCGTCTACGCCGCGCTCGACCACCGCGAGGCCGATATTGTCCCCTACAACCTCCCCATGAGCCCCGAGGCGCAGGAGAAACTCCGGGCCCTACGCGGCGAGGAGGCCATGCAGGGCATCGTCAACCACTTCCTCGGCGCGGGCATAGACGTCATGCGCAAGGCTCACGAAGAAGGCGACACCTTCGAGGACCTCTTCGGCACCGTCTGGCGTCAGGGCAACATCTTCCACGTCCTCCGCCCTCCCCTCCCCCAGCCCACGCTCGACGGCTACGAGTTCCCCGACCTCACCCGACCGGAACTCTACGCCCACCTCCCCGGCCTCTGCGCCGACTACTCCGACCGCTTCATCTTCTCCGGCGTGGGCATGGCCTTTTTCGAACGCGCCTGGGCCCTGCGCGGCATGCAAGAGATTCTCATTGACCTCGTCGAACACCCGCGCTTCGTCGAGCAACTCCTGGACCGCCTCATGGAACTCCACTTCGTCGTCATTGACCACATCTCCCGGCATCCCATTGACGCCGTCTACTTCGGCGACGACTTCGGGCAGCAGCGTGGACTCATCATGGGCCCCCACCACTGGCGCCGCTACCTCAAGCCGCGCCTGCGCGAGATGTACGCTTGCGCCAAGAAGAAGGGCTTCCGTGTCATGATCCACAGTTGCGGCGACGTCAGCGAGATCGTTCCCGACCTCATCGAGATCGGCGTGGACATCCTCAACCCCTGCCAGCCGGAAGCCATGGACCTGTTCGCGCTCAAGCGCGAGTACGGAAGAGACATCACCTTCAACGGCGGCATCGGAACCCAGTGGCTGCTGCCCCGCGGCACGCCGCAGCAGGTCCGCGACGCCGTCCGCGACTGCATCGAGAAGTTAGGCAAGGACGGCGGCTACGTCATGGAACCCACGAAGGCCGTCCTGCCCGACGTCCCCGCCGAGAACGTCGCCGCCCTCTACGACGCCATCACGCAGCAATGAACCGCAACGCTTCCCGCCGGCTGGCCCTGTACCTCATCGCCGCAGTCGCGGCGCTCCTAGTCCTATCCCTCGTGTGGCGCCCGACCGCCGCCAGCCGGCTGACCGAGCGGCAGGTGTCTCAACTCAGGCGGGCTCTCAAACCCCTCACCCCGCCAGGCTGGCGCTTCGAAGTCAAACGCGCCAACCCCTACCGGCCCGGCCCCACTGAAGACTTCCCCGGTGCGGTCTTCGCCTTCACCGGCCCTCCGCCTCCCAGGATCCCACGCGTGAAGCAGTTCATCCCCGCCTTCAACGTCATCGTGGTGCCCAGGCAGTACCGTCCCGAACTGACGCCGCCACCCGGCCTAGTGACACAGGTCACACCCCCGCCACCAAAGTACATCGGTCGCTGGCGAGGTTTCGCAGTGTACTCCGGCGGCCTCCGCCCGGTGCCCGACACCGGCCCACTAAGCAAAGCAACCGTCAGAGAAGCCCTGGGAATCACCGCCCACGATTGAGCGGCCCGTCCCACCCGCCCAGGCCCGCGTCCCCCATCGCACCAGCGAGCGCTGGCCAGCCCGTACCAGCCGCTCGGCACAACGCCACTCCGCGCCCCATGCCTCCAGAACGGCAACTGCGCCACCGACTTCGAAATGAGCGCAATGGCAATCGCGCACATCCCGATCAGCCCCATCCCGCACGAGAACCCCGCCGCCAGCACCGGCGTCCACCGAGTCTACTCCTCTTTCCCAAACCGCCGCGACCGGCAATACCGCCTGCCCCGCGTTGAATCAGCCCTCGCCCTCAGGCGGAACGATCCGCTCCAGCGCCTCGATCAGCGGCGGGAGGTCATCCTCCACTATCCGCCACACCACATCCAAGTCGATCGCGTCGTAGCCGTGAACAAGCCGGTTGCGCAGGCTCACAATCTCGGCCCATGGTACCGTCCCATGCAGCGCTTGCTCCTCAGCCGGAATGCGTGTCGCGGCCTCACCGATCAACTCCAGCAGCCGCACCAGCGCGAGGTTCAACAGTCGGTCAGCGTCCAGGTCAGCCCTGGTCCTGCCTCGCGCGATCTGAACCGCCTCCCGAGAGTACTCCAGCATGTGCCGCAGTCGGTCGCCCGCCTCACGGTGCGGCATACTCCACCTCCGCCTCGCGCAGCACCCGCTCCCGGAGACGCTCGCCCAGAAACTCAGGAGTGTTGAGGTCCACCTTGCGACCCAGAATCTCGGAGAGTTCCCTCTCCATGGTGAAGAAAGCGAGGCCAGGTACGTGCCCGGGCTCAAACTCCACGAGAACGTCCACATCGCTCTCAGGCCCGAAGTCCTCGCGCAGGACCGACCCGAAGAGCGCCAGCGTGCGGATGTGCCGCTTGCGGCAGAAGTCAGCGATTCTCTCGCGGTCAATCCCGATCTGAGCCATCGTAGCCTCCGGACACTGAGATCATCTCCGAACGGCAATCCAGCGTACAATGGCTGGCGCCTCGGCGCAACGCCATTGCGCTCCCCATGCCTCTAGAATGGCAACTGCGCCACCGACTTCGAGATGAGCGCAATGGCAATCGCGCACATCCCGATCAGCCCCATCCCGCACGAGAACCC
>CAZGSV010000169.1:0-4715 GCA_964528605.1 uncultured Armatimonadia bacterium | reverse complement strand
CGCAAGGCAAGGAGGTTTTCCGCCATCTCGGCTTCTTCCCTAAGGAGGAGATTGTTGCCAAGTTCAAGGAACTGGGCTTGGCAAAGTAGGCTAAGTAGGCTGCGGCGTAATGCTTGAGTCCCTGGTGCAGTCGCTGCAACAGCACGCGCAAGCCTTTTCCTGGCTGGCCTATCCGCTAGTATTCGCGGGTGGCGCTCTCACCGGCCTCAACCCCTGTGTGCTGCCGACCATTCCCGTTGTGCTCGGCTACATCGGTGGCCACGGTGGACAGTCCAAGGTGCGCGGCTTCTTGCTGGCGCTGTCCTTCGTTCTCGGACTTGCGATTGTCTACACGGTGCTGGGGGCGGCAGCCTCTTTCTTCGGGAACATACTCGGCCTGCCGCGCTTCGCCTGGCTATTCATTGCTGCCGTCGTCTGCCTGGCGGTGGGGGCGAACCTGGCCGGCCTATACTCGCTCAAGTTCGGGGCGCTGGCGCCGCTGCAGTCGCGCTGGTCAGAGCAAAGCACATTCCTCGGCGCGCTCGCCCTGGGGATGCTCTTTGGCCTGGTCGCCACTCCTTGCGCCACGCCGGTGCTAGCCCTTGTCGTGGCGCTGGTGGCCTCGAAAGGGGCCGTTGCCTACGGAGCCTCGCTGCTGTTTGTCTACGCCCTCGGCCACGGGCTGCCGCTGGTGGTGCTTGGTGCGATCACCGGCGCGCTCACTAGTCTCGAGCGGCTGAGCAAGTACACTCCCACTGTGCAGAAGGGCGCGGGGTGGCTGCTGATTCTGGCGGGCATCTATCTTGCGGGGTACGCCACACGAATGATGCTCAAATGAAGGTGCTTCACAAACTGGAGGACTTTCGGTTGCTGCCGTTCTTCGTGGTATTCTCGGCGCTGGTCATCAATGGCGAGGTGAAGTGTGCGGGGCGCGTGGCCGAGGTGCCCGAAATCGTGTCCTGGCTCACGACGGCCGCTCCGCAGCAGGGCTAGAGTGGCAGAGACAGAATGAAGAAATCGAAGCGGGCGTTGGGCCTGATTCTGGCGGCCATGGTAGTGGTCGTTGTGATCGAGGTGGCTCTCAGCCTTATTCAGCGGCATCGCGCTCTGTCGCCCTCGGCTAATCCCGCGGAAGCGAAAACGCTCCCCACTCTACTTGATCTCGGCTCGAGCACGTGCGTGCCCTGCAAGCAAATGCAGCCCATCCTGACGGAACTGGCGCAGGAGTACAAGGGGAAGGTGGAGGTGGTTGTGGTAGACGTGTACGAGGAGGAGGGCGTGACGCAGAGGTACGGCGTCAAACTGATTCCCACGCAGATATTCTTCGATGCGCAAGGCAAGGAGGTTTTCCGCCATCTCGGCTTCTTCCCTAAGGAGGAGATTGTGTCCAAGTTCAGGGAACTTGGATTCGTCAAAGACGGCGCCTCGCAGTGATCGAGTCGCTCACGCAGACTCTCCAGCACTACCTGCAGGCCTTCTCCTGGCTGGCTTACCCGCTGGTGTGCCTGCTCGGCACCACGACGGGGCTCAACCCCTGTGTTCTCCCGACGATTCCGGTTGTGCCAGGCTACATAGGAGGACACGCGGGGTACTCCACACGGGTGGTGTTTGAATGAAGGTGCTACGCAAACTGGAGGACTTTCGGCTGCTGCCGTTCTTCGTGGTGTTCAGCATGGCGTTGGGGATAGTGATAGGCAAGCTTTACGGCATCTCCAACTTCGAACTGACGCCGCCAATTGACGCCATCAAGGCGATCTTCACGGGCACGTACAAGTTCAACCTGCCCAACTCACTGGCGCTGGGCGTGGTCGTGGGCTTGTTCATGATGATGTACCCGGCGATGACGAACGTGCGGCTCAACGAACTGGGCTCCGCGTTCCGCTCGCCCAAGCAACTCGGCCTGGTGCTCCTCTTCAACTACGCCGTCGCGCCGTTCTTCGCGGCCGGCCTGGCGCATGTGTTCCTGAGCGGCAACAACGAACTCATGACCGGCCTCATTCTCTACGGCTTGGCCCCGTGCATCGCGATGGTAATCGTGTTCACCTTCCTGGCGGCGGGCAACGTGGCCATGGCGCTGGTGTTTGTGGCGCTGAACTCAATCGCGCAGATGATCCTGATCCCGGTCTATGCGCGCCTCCTGATTGGCCGGGTGAGTTTTGACGTTTGGGTGGTGGCCGAGAGCGTGGTGCTCTACCTGGGGCTGCCGCTGCTGCTCGGGTTTCTCACCCGCAGGATCGGCGTTGCCCGTCTGGGCGAGAAGCGGTTCGAGGAGTTCCGTCACGCCCTCAACGTGCTGTCCATACTGGGGCTGCTCTTCACGCTGGTGGTGATGTTCGCGTTGAAGGGCGACCTGATAATTGAGAAGCCGCTGATCGTGGTGCAAATGGCCATCCCCATGACCATCTTCTTCTTCGTCATGTTCAACGTGGTGTACTTGATTGGCGCCAGATTGCGCTTCACTTACGAGGACGCCGTGGCGGTGGGCTTCAACGCCACCGGCCGCGACTTCGAGATCGCGATTGCGCTGGCGATAACGGCTTTCACGCCCACGGTGGCGCTAGCGACGGTGGTCGGTCCTCTCATCGAGGTGCCGGTGATGCTGATGCTGGTCTGGATTGCTCGGTCCACAAAGGCGCGGCTCTTCCGGGCTGCGGCTGCCGCCGCTCAAGCGCGGTCAGAGGCCTGACGGTTCTACCCGCGCCGCGGTGTGGAGCCTATGAGCAGTGGCTAGGGGGCGAGCAAATCCACAAGCGCCGCCTCGAGCAGCATCCCGGTGGCCGGGCCGACGGACATGCTCGACTCGTACTCGTGCGGCCACACGCCATATTCGTTGTCGTCCATGACGTAGCCCAGTTCGTCATTGCCGAGCCCCACGAAGAAGCGCACCAGGCCGGTCATCTCGCTCTTGACCCGCAGGCCGATGGCGGGGAAGGCCTCGCCGGGGAACACGGCGAACTGGGCAGGGGCGACGCTGGCGACGGTGACGGTGGTCTCCATGCCCAGGCCGTACGGGTTGTAGCGAGGGTCGGTGTTGGGCATCTCGATGGTCGTGCGAGAGATTAGACCACGCTGCAAGGCCTCGTAGAAGATGGGGTTTCCGAGCGGCAGTTGCATGGTCTGCGCCTGAGCCGAGAGCGCTGGCTCGGCGATGACTTGCGTACCCTGGAGAGCGGAAAGCGCGCGGGAAGCCAGGCGCTCACCCATGGTCTGCGCGGCGGCGAAGGTGCGCTCCTCGGTGGTAGGAGTGACCATGCCGCCGATGGCCCCGTTGAGGAAGAGCACGTTGCCGGCGCCCTGGGCCTCCAGCTTGGCCCGTAGGTAGTGGACGTAGTCGGCGGTCACCAGGGTGTTCTCCTCGGTGAGCACCTCGGCGTGGCAGGCCCAGTTGACCACCGTGGCAATGGCCTGACCTGCGGGCGTTTGCACCCGCATGAGGCTCATCTCAAAGTCAGTGGGATCGGGGTGTTGGGCGCTGGCGCGACTGTTGTGGGACAGCGCCAGGTCCTCGGTGTCGGCGGAGGCGAGGCGTATGCGGGCGGCGCGCAGTTCGCTCCGCGCCTCAACGATGCAGGCCGCGGCCTGCGCTTGGGCCTGCTCCAGGTAAGCGGGGTCCACCCCGGAATGGTACTCGTCGGGCCCCCAGAGGCCGACGGAGTCGGGTCCGGAATGGGTGTGGGAGGAGCCGAGGATCAGGTGTCCCGGCTCAATGCCTGCTGCCTCGCGAATGGCGTCCACTAGCGGCGCCATGAGGCCGAGAGAGTCCACGCTGAGGAAGACTATCTCTTGCTGGCCGTCGCTGAGGACCAGGGCGGCGACCTTCAGGTCGTCGTGGACGCCGGTCGAGCGGCGGTTGTTGGAGAAGCCGGCCAACCACACCGCACCGGCGGGCGTTATCGTGCGCGAGGCTGAGCCTGCGAGGAACAGGCGCAGGAGTTGCGCCGTGATGCGCGTGGTCTGGCCTGCCTGCACCTGCACCGTCTGCTGCCAGCGTTCGCGTTGGGGCAGGTCGAGGTAGACGGTGTGCGGCCCGGGAGCGAGCATCGTGAAGAGCGCGGGCGTAGCGACTCCGGTTGCCTGTGCGTCGAGGGTGACCTGCGCACCCGAAGGGTTGGACTCGATGGCAATGCTACCCGTGTTCGGGGAAGCGGGAACCAGGGTTGCCCGCACCTCCAGGGTTTGGTTGCTGGCCAGTGAGATGTTGGCGAGCCACTCCTCGTATCCGGTCAGGCGCAGCGCCAGCGCGTGGGCGCTGGCGGTTATGTCGGTCAGGATGGCTGGGGTCACGCGTCCGGTCTCTTGACCGTCAACAAAGACGGCTGCCCCTGCAGGAGTGCTGGATACGTCTAGAGCAGTGCCGGTCTGGGCCGGGGCGCCGGCGTCGCCGCCGCAGCCGAGCAAGGACATCACCGGTACGACGAGGCAAACGAGCAGCACGGCAAGGGAACGCATCCCGCACCTCCGCAAGCGGTCCGTGAGGCGGAGTCTAGCCGGGTTGGAGGGCGCTTTCAAGCGCTGCCTCAGGAAGACTCAGGCGGGGGGGGCGGGAAGCGCGATCTGCCCGCCGGAGGCAGGCGGCACTACCGCGGAGCGCGAGGTGAGTCGCGCGACTCTGCGCTACTTAGGCGCTGGGGCCGGGGCGGCAGAGGTCTTGACTTTCTCTTCTATGAGGCGGCGGAGGGTCTCGACCTCGCCCTTGGTGGCGACACGCTTGCGGTTGAGGAAGATGTCACCGTCTT
>CAZGSV010000168.1:0-4830 GCA_964528605.1 uncultured Armatimonadia bacterium | reverse complement strand
CTACCGAGTCGTCCAGCAAGGTGTGGGGCGTGGGCTGGTGCCAAGACTCCACCGACATGATTGATGACTACGTAGTGCAGTCAAGCCCGTAGGGCAGACACGGAAGCGCCCGTCAGACGCTCGGCTCGCTTGAGACGTTCCTGGAAAATGGTTGCATTCTCCAGCGCCGCCCGGTCCACATCGTAGGGGCACGGCGCGCCTCATGGCTGGCGTAGGGCGGCATCGTATGCTAGCCTCTCGAGCACGTTGCGCTGACCATCACTCAGCCCGGAGGTAAGCAGCGATGGCTAAAGCACTGGCAATTGCGCTTCTATCCCTGGCGTTCTCCATGACCTGCGCGCAGGCGGCGACCACGCAGACCTTCGCCGAGCGGCTTGGCTGGGGGCCGAACGACCGCGTCCTCCTCATCCACTCCGACGATGTGGGCATGTCCCAC
Source organism: uncultured Armatimonadia bacterium (assembly GCA_964528605.1). GTDB lineage: Bacteria > Armatimonadota > Zipacnadia > CAZGSV01 > CAZGSV01 > CAZGSV01. The sequence continues at coordinate 4,394 of CAZGSV010000168.1, read as the reverse complement.
GCCACCAATATGGGCGCCACAGATGCCGTCGAGAACGGCATCGTCTCCTCCCTCAGCATCATGATGCCGTGTCCTTGGGTGGGAGAGATTGCCGAGTACCTGAAGAGCCATCCCGAGGTGGACGCCGGCCTGCACCTGGCCCTCAACTCGGAATGGGACTACTACCGCTGGGGTCCGGTTGCGGGGAAGTGGGCGGTTCCGAGTCTGGCGGACCCCTTCGGCTGCCTGTGGGACAACAAGGACCAAGTGATACAGAACGCGACGCCTGACGACGTGGAGAGGGAGATTCGGGCGCAGATTGACCGCGCCGCTGCCTTCGGCATCAACCCCACTCACATTGACACGCACATGGGCAGCCTCTTCGCCACGCCCGCCATCGCCGAGCGCTACCTCAAGGTGGCCATCGAGAAGCAGATCCCCATGATGATGATCAACCTGAGCCCGGAGCAGATCGCTTCGGAAGCGCCGCAGTTGGGCGAGGGACTGAGGGCGATCGTCGAGATGGTCTGGGATTCCGGGCTACCGGTGCTCGACAGTCTCATCACCGACAACTACGAGTGGGCGCCCGAGGAGAGGAAGGCCAAGTACATCGAGATCTTGCGCAATCTGAAGCCGGGGCTCACGGAGATGATCGTGCACTGCGCCAAGCCCACCGAGGATTTCATGAAGATCACCAACGCGGCGCCGCGCTGGGTCTCCGACTGGCAGTGCATGGTGGACCCGGAGATCAAGCAGGTTCTTGAGGAGGAAGGCATCATCCTCACGACCTGGCGCGAACTCAAGGCGCGCAGAGACGCGGTGGGGGGACGACAGTAGGCGGCAAAGAGCAGGTAGTAGGTAGGGACAACAGCGGGACGGCGACGGGGGCGTTCGTTGGGCGCGCGACGATGGGCCACGGGGAGCCGTATCCGGAGGAGTACGCGCTCAGCACACCGCGGCCGTAGGGGCGACCCTCAGCCCGCCGTACGGCGGGCGCACTCGGACGGGGACAGGACTGCCGCTGTTCGAGCCACTGCTCTAGGTCTCCTCTGGACAGCCCGCATTGCTTGAGGATGCCGAGCAACGTGCCCTTCGCGAGTTGGTCGTGCAGCGGACCGTCTTGTACTCGCCCTTCTGGAGGCTTACGTGACTGCCGCTCTGACGGACTACCTGGAACCCGCCGTGCTCCAGCAGTCTGATGAGTTCGCGGCCGGAGAGGACCGGGAGCCTAGCCACCGACTGCGACCTCGAGCGGATAGAGGACCACCTCGCCAGTGCTTTCGGGGAGGTCCTCGTCTCCGAACGACTCGAGGTAGAGTTCGACGGCTTCTCTAAGGTTGGCCTGCGCCTCTTCGATGGTCCTGCCTTGGCTCACCACGCCGAGTTCCACGCAATGGGCCACGTGCCACTTGCCTTCTCTGGTGATGACGGCGGTAAACCTCCTGGGCATACGGAGCCTCCTCACGTTCCGGCGCGCGGGTGCAGACGCCTGGGAGCCTGCGCCAACGCATCGAGTATAGTGGCCGCGAGCGAGCAGCAGCAAGTGGCGAGACACAGGGGCTGTCGCTTGCCCGGCCCGCGACGCCGGGAGGCTTCGGGTAAGCCAGCCGCGGCAGGCGGGGAGCCCCTACTCGTTATCCTTGACAATGGCGCGGGGGCCGATGTCGTTGAGGACCATGAGGCCGGTGGGGCAGTTGTTGTCCGCAATGATGGCGTGCTCGACGTTGGGCCCGAGGTGGATGCCGGGCTGGCGGGTGGCGAAGGTGCAGCCGCGCACTTGGAGGCGGCCGCCCTCGGCCTGGAGGAGCGGCGTGTCGTCTTCCTTGTCCGAGGAGTTGCTGAAGTAGCAATCGGCGAAGGAGACGAATGACTGCCCCTTGAGCAGCGCGTTCTGCTTCACCGGTCCCCAGAAGGCGCAGTTGACGAAGCGCACCTGGCCGGTGCACGTCGGGTTGACGACGATCTCGGTCGGGTCGGTGCCGTGGAAGGACACGAACTGTCCGTTGGTGATGAGCAGGCCCATTGGCTGAATCTCGTCCACGACGACGCAGTTCTCGGTGGCGTCGGCCCCGATGCCGCAGAACTGGCCGTTGCAGGCGCCGTTGGCGGTCTTGATGAAGCGGTAGCCGATCTTGGCGGGGAAGACGAAGGTGTTGGTCACGTACTCCCAGTCGGTGCGCGCGAAGACGAAGGCCTCGAGGTTCTGCCACATGTAGTCATAGACGGGCTGCCAGTTGCCGCCGATGGCGGTGCTCGACCACCAGTGGCAGTGGAACTGCACGTTCTCGACGCGGCCGATGTCGCTGCAGGAGTCAACCACGAGCCCGCGGCGCAGGACGCAGCCATAGACGGAGCGAATGCGGTGGCGGACGTTCCCCTCGGGGCCGACGGAGATGCCGTTGTAGGAGTTGATGAGGGTGACGTTCTCGACGGTGTTGTCGCCGCCCTGGAGGTGGAAGGTCCAGGGGTAGGGGTGGATATCGTCGGGCTTCTGGTCGGGGTAGAAGACGGTGAGGCCGGCGACGGTGCTAGAGGAGCCCATTTCGAAGAGGGCGGGAGCGTTCTCGTTGTCGCGGCCGCCGGTGGCGCAGACGACGGAGCCGATGAGAGGCTCGATGTAGAGGGGCGCCTGGTTGGCGCCGACGAGGGCGACGCCGACGGGGACGCGTATGCTGCCGGAGACGAGGTACTTGCCGGGCGGCAGATAAACCACGCCGCCGGATTTGGAGGCGGCGTCAGCGGCGGCTTGGATGGCGGCGGTGTCGTCGGTGGTTCCGTCGGCTTTGGCGGCGAAGTCCTTGGCGGAGAAGACACCTTCGAGGGTGGTTATGGATTGCATCGTGATGCCTCCTTGTGGCGGTGCTGGCGTTTGGGCGGAGGCGGGTGTGAGCGCCAGCGCGAACGTGAAGGCCGCCGCGACCGCGATTGCGAAAGAAGAAAGACCTCGCATTGCCTGTCCACCCCTGTCGGTCTGGCGCGCTAAGTGCCTGCCGCGACGCCAGTTGATCTGCCTGATCCTAGCCTGTAGCAGGGAGAACTTCAACGTCGCGTGAGGCCTACGGTCTATCCAGGTGTTGGGTTCGTCGGTGGCGAGGGTGGGGTCAACGAGTTCGACCTCGTAATCGGTGATTGAAGGGCGCCCGAGGGCGATCCATTCCTCCTGCGCCCGGGCGAGTCGCTCTCCTGCCCGACGGTCTCCGTACACCTTGATCTCTGGTCGCTCGGGGTCGGCAACACAGATCGAGTGCAATTCGCGATCGAACACGGGAGGAACGGGGGGTAGACCGCCCTTAAGGTCAACAAGGGCACGGAGCCGTGCTCCTTTGAGATGGGCGAAGAAGCGGGCGTGCATGTCCATAGGCTCTGCCAAGGGCACCTTTGTCGGCTGACTAGCAAGCAGTCTGTCCATAGCGGGGTCGGATTGCGGCTCCAGCGTGTCCTGGTCTTCGCGCCAGAAGTCTCCCTGGAGGGTGCGGAAGCCGGACCAGCCGACGAAGTTCCCCTCGAGGGACGGGCCATGTCTGCGCAGTTTGAGCAGGGGATCGCCTATTCCCCCCGTTTTTAGGGGCACGAGCAGAACTCCATCCTGCGCAAGTTGCTCCCGCCAGGCGGGGGGGATGTCCGGGGCGCCTACAGTGACAATGATTCTGTCGAAGGGGGCGGCTTGGGGCCAGCCGTACCCGCCGTCGGCGGCGCTCAAGTTCACGTTAGGGAATCCGACGGCGCGCAGGTGCGCCCGTGCGGATTCGACGAGGTCCGATTGGATGTCTATCGAATAGACCAGGTGATTGTCCCCCACTCGGAAGGCGAGGAGGCCGGCATTCCAGCCGCTGCCAGTGCCGATCTCGAGCACCTTGTTGCCGGGCTCCACCTCGAGGTCCTCCAACATGGCAGCCACCAGAGAGGGCTGGGAGGCGGCGCTGTGATTTGGGGGTTCGCGGATCATCAGGCCGGCGTCGGAGTAGATCGCCGCGAGTTGCTGTTCGGTGGGGCATTGCAGATCTACGGCGACGAAGTGCGGGACGGGTTCCGGCTCGTAGTACTGGTCAATGAACAGGTGACGAGGGACACGAAGCAGCGCGTCCTTGAGCCACTGTGAGTGCAGGGAGCCCTGCCGCTCCAGGTCCGCGACGAAGGGTTCGAGGTACTTGAGGAGGTCGTCTCTGTTCATTCGCGCGAGGAACCCCTTCACCTGGAGGCATTATCCTCCCGCGGGGAGGCATGGCGCAAACGGGCGGGGCGGGAAGCGCTGGGGTGTCGGTACGGTGGGCAGGCAGTCGCCTGCGGCGCCCAAGCGGGGCCTGCCCCTACGACTCGACGGCTGCGCCGGCGCGGGCCGAGGCAAGCCTGCGGCCCATACATGTATCGGCGCCTGGCGGCGCCGCGGCCACCCGCCTGGGGCGGGCGGGCCCTAC
>CAZGSV010000167.1:0-4893 GCA_964528605.1 uncultured Armatimonadia bacterium | reverse complement strand
GAAGACCTCGCCGTGCTGGTAGGGGCTCATCGTCCCTGGGTCAACGTTAAGGTAGGGGTCAATCTTCTGTAGGGAGACCTTGAAGCCCCGGTCCTTGAGCAGGCGCCCGATGGAGGCGGTAGTGATGCCCTTGCCTACCCCTGAAATAACCCCGCCAGTCACAAAGATATACTTGGTCACGGCGCCCTCTCCCTTCCCCGGAACACACCGAGGGGCAATCTGACTAACGGGTACATACCTATACCAAGCCACTCGCCCCCGCGCAAGAGGAAAGCGCACAATTCCTGCGTACGGCACCCCCGACCGCGTAGGGGCGGCCCCGTGTGGCCGCCCCCTGTAGGGCCTGCCCGGCTCAGGCGGGTGGCCGCGACCCCGCCCCCGGCGGGGTCGGGAACGCACCTCCCTACGGCCTCCACCCCTGTCCTCGCCTCGCAGACGGTGTATAATCTCACCCCTGCGGGCGCTTAGATGCTCCCGCGGGAGGCCCCCGATTGACCCAGCACGGCTTCGGCAAGCGCGAATACCGCAGGCTAGTGCGCGCCAAGGGCAAGTTCGTCTTCGAGGTGAGAGTCGAGGAGACGGACCTACTCATAACGGCCGACGACGACCTGACCACCGAAGCCTGGGACGCCGCCTGCCAGGCTCGCGACCGCATCCGCGAATACGGCAAGGCCCACCAAGGCTTCTTCGATAGCCTGGACCCGCTGCCCGAGGACCCAGACGCGCCTCTCATAGTCCAGGAGATGCTCAAAGCGGGCATCGCGGCCGGCGTGGGGCCCATGGCGGCAGTCGCGGGCGCGGTCGCGGAGTATGTCGGCAGGGCGCTTCTGCCCCGCAGCCGCGAGGTCGTGGTGGAGAACGGCGGCGACATCTTCCTCTGCGGAATGGACGAGGCCGTGGCGGCGATCTACGCCGGCACTTCCCCGCTCTCCGAGAGAGTTGCCCTGCGAGTCCGTGTGGGGCACGAAGGCCTCGGGGTGTGCTGTTCCAGCGCCACCGTGGGCCCCTCGCTCAGTCTCGGGCAGGCGGATGCCGCGGTCGTGGTCGGGCGGCCTGCCGCGCTGGCCGATGCTGCGGCCACCGCCGTCGGGAACCTAGTCAAGTCGGCGAACGACATGGAGGCGGCTCTGGCCCGCGGTATGGCTATTGAAGGAGTTGCCGGGGTTGTGGTTATTATAGGCGACACGCTGGGCGCCAAAGGTGATTTGGAACTTTTGAGCGTCTAAAGTTGTTAAACGCGCTCAAAGGGGGTTGTCTTGTATGCCCAAGACCTGGGAGCAGATCAACGAACGCATCAGAAGCGGCGAAGCCGTAGTCGTCACTGCCGAGGAAATGGTCCAGGTGGTGCAGGAACACGGCGCGGCCAAGGCCGCCGAAAAGGTGGACGTGGTCACCACCGGTACGTTCGGCATGATGTGCTCCTCGGGTTGCTTCATCAATCTCGGCCACAGCAAGCCGCGCATCAAGATTCAGAAAGCGTGGCTCAACGACGTCCCCGTCTGCGCCGGCCTGGCCGCCGTGGACCTCTACTTGGGCGCTACCGAGATGCCGGAGAGCGATCCCCTCAATCGCCAGCATCCGGGCGAGTTCCGCTACGGGGGCGGACACGTCATCGAGGCCCTGGCCGCCGGCGAGGACGTGCGTTTGCTGGCGGAGGCCTACGGCACCGACTGCTACCCGCGCAAGCGCATTGAGACCTGGGTCAACATCCGCGAACTCAACGAGGTCGTGATGGTCAATCCGCGCAACTGCTACCAGAACTACAACGTGGCAGTGAACCTCGGCGACCGCACCCTGTACACCTACCTAGGCGTGCTCAAGCCGCGGCTCGGCAACGGTAACTACTGCAGCGCAGGCCAACTCAGCCCCCTGCTCAACGATCCTTACTACCGCACCATCGGCATCGGCAGCCGAATCTTCCTCGGCGGCGGCGTCGGTTACGTCTTCTGGAACGGAACGCAGCACAGCCCCAATGTCCCTCGTGCCGACAACGGGGTCCCTCTGGGGGGCGCCGGCACGCTGGCCGTGGTGGGCGACCTCAAGCAGATGAGCACCGATTGGGTCAAGGGCGTCAGCCTGCTCGGCTACGGCGTCAGCCTGGCCATCGGCATCGGCATACCCATACCGATACTGGACGAGGAGATGGCGCGCTGCACCGGGGTCAGCGACGCCGAGTTGCTCGCCCCCGTGGTGGACTACAGTGGCTTCTATCCCTATGGCGAGGGCGAGCCGGTGCTGGGGCGGGTGAGTTACGCGGACTTGAAGTCCGGCAAGATCGCCGTGCGCGGCAAGGAAGTGCCGACGACCTCGATGTCCAGTTATCCCAAAGCGCTAGAGATCGCCGAGACGCTGAAACAGTGGATGCAGGCCGGGCGGTTCGAGTTGGGCAAGCCGGTGCAGTTGCTTCCCACCGCCGGCGACGATGTTGAGTTCAAGCCGCTAAGGGAGCGTGACCGCGGTGAGTAAGACCGAGACTGCCACCCGCAGGGTGGTGCTCCATTTCGGCCGCACGCTGGTGAGCGAACCGATCGTCTGCCGCACCATCAAGGCCTATGACCTGGACTTCAATATCATGAAGGCCGCGGTCACTCCCGACCAGGAGGGCTTGATGGTCATCGAGTTCTCCGGCGCCCAAGAGGACCTCGACCAGGGCGTTGCCTTTCTCGAGCGCGCCGGCGTGCGCGTGCAGCCGCTGGAACTCGACATCATCTGGAACCAGGCCCGCTGCACCGACTGCGGCGCCTGCGTCCTGATCTGCCCCACCGTGGCGCTCTACCGGCCCAGCCCGGAGCAGACGGTCAGGTTCGAGGCGGACAAGTGCATCGCCTGCGAACTGTGCATCCCCGCCTGCCCCCCCCGGGCCATGGAAGCCCGGTACTAGAGGGCTTACGGCGCCGGGGCCGCCCGCGACAGCGAGTTCAGTATCTCCCGCGCGCGCACAATCTCCTTGCCCGCTTGCTCGAAGAGCGCGCTGCCCGTGGTGTTGTAGCCCGGCTGGTTGAGGTCCACGAAGAGCACCTGGTCAGTGAGCGCCTGATAGACCAGGCTCGCCGCTTGCCGGCAGGCCCCCACGAGCGCCTGGTAACTCGGCGGCACCTTGGCCCGCTCGAGCAGCGCCACTGCCTTGCCCGCTCGCTCGCGCCGGCTCGCCAGCACCGCAAAGGCCTGCTCCCTCATGGACTCGCCTCTGCTGAAGCCTATGAGCGCCTCGCGCGCGTCCTCCAGAGCGCCTACCAACACCTTGTCCAGGATGGCCGCAATCTGCTCCGCCTGTTTGGAGTTGAGGTACTTGGTATCGCCCCACGACTGCGCGGCCTGCGCGTAGTAGTCGAAGGCGGCCACGTACTGCTCGCGCTCGGCCTGCAACTCCGCCATGCGCTCCAGCAAGTCCGTGGGAGCGTTGCCCCGCTCGGACAGTTGCTGGTAGATGCGCAGCGCGTCCTCTTGCCGGTTGGTGCGCGCGTACGCGTCCGCCAACTGGAGGGCCAGGTCGGTGTCGTCCGGAGCGAGGTCCAGCGCCTTCTTGAGCAAGACCGCGGCCTCCGCGGGCCGCTCCTCGCGCAGGTACAGGCGCGCTAGGGCGACGATCGCCTCCCGGTCTTCGGGAGCGCTCTTCACCACCGTCTGAAACTCCCCGATCGCCTCCGCGACTTGCCCCAACTGCGCCAGGCATTCGGCGTAGCGGCGGCGGGCCTCCAGCGGGTTGGGCGCGAGCCGGGCGGCGGCCTTGAACTGGCTCGCGGCCGCCTCTATCTTGCCTTGCCGGTAGGAGATTTCCGCGAGCAACAAGTGATACTCAGCCCGCGGAGTCTTGCCGCCAATGGCCTCACGCACCAGGTTTGCGGCCTCTTCAAGATTGCCCGCTTGGAACGCCTCCTGCGCGCGCCGGTAGAGGGCCTGCGAGGCATCTTCCTGCGCGGCGGCCGCCTGCACCACCAAGTCCCGGACGGCGGGACAGACGTGCTCGCGCACCTTCGCCGCCAGCAGGGCCGAGCGCGAGTCCAGCCAGTCCTGGTCCCACCGGCCGGCTAAGTCCGACAGCGGGAAACTGGGCACTTGCTTCTCCGCGGTGCCGCCGGCGCTCACCAGGGTCACCGCGACCGCGAGGCGGTCTTGCTTCTCGCCTGCCAGACTGACCCGCGGCACCAACGCCACCTGGGCCTCCAACGTCGCCGCGATCCGCCGCGCCTGATCCTCGGTCACTTGCCCCCCCAACTCGCTGCGCCGCAGGCGCCGTTCCTCGACCGCGCGCTGCACCGCCGAGGAATCCTCGTTGACCAGCAGAAAACTGACGCCCTCCTCGGCCTCGGGCACTTTCTCCAGCGCCGCGCGCCAAACCTTCTCCGGTATCTCGAGCGCGATCGTCTGCCCCTCCCCAGCAGGCTGAAGCGGAAAGACCGCCACTAGAGGCACGGCCACCTTGGCCGGCTGGGTATCAGCGGGCTGCGCCCAAGCGCTACCGGCGCCGCCCAGCAGCCCTGCGCCGAGCGCGATCGCCGCCAGAAGTCTCAAGAGCCCACGTTCTTCAGCGAGGTGCCGCACGACGAACGGACGCTCCCTGTAGCCGCCTTGGTACAGCCTGCCTGCTCCGCCGCGTCGCAGGCTTGTAGGGCTTGCCTGAACGCACCGCGCGCCTTGGCCCACTGTCCTTGGCGCTGATACTCCAGGCCCAGCGCTTGGTGCCTCTGCGCCTGCTCCAACAGCGCCAGCGCCCGGTCCTCGCCACCACCGCTGCTAGCCGCGGCCGCCGGTCGCGCGCTGCCCGCGGCCGCAGGCGCGGACGGTGTGCTTGCGGGCGGCGCGGCCGCAGCCGCTCCGGGCCCCGCGCGCCGCACTGAGCCCGCGATTGAGCGGGAGGGGTTCAGCATGGCCTCAGACGCCGGCGCCGGCGCC
>CAZGSV010000166.1:0-4968 GCA_964528605.1 uncultured Armatimonadia bacterium | reverse complement strand
CACGCCAAAGCCGAGCAGGGGGTGCTGGACTACGACGACCTGCAGACGCGCGCGATTGGGCTGCTCAACGACGCTGCGGTGCAGCGGCGCCTCCGGGCCCGCTACCGGTTGCTGCTCGTGGACGAGTTTCAGGACACGAACCGGCTACAGGTGGAGATACTCGAACGGCTCGCGCCACCGGAGCGCGTCTTCGTGGTCGGGGATGCGTGGCAGTCCATCTACGGCTTTCGCGGCGCGGACGTGGGCGTGTTCCTGGATTACGTGGGCAAAGCGCGCACGCAGAAGAGCGGTGCGCGCGTGCTGCGACTGCCGGGCAACCGGCGCAGCCGCCCCCAGATACTCTCCTTCGTTAACGAGTTCATAAGCCGGACGGCCGGGAGCCCGCCGTACGGCGGGCCGACTGAGTTCGAGCGCCTGTGTCCGGCGTCGTCCTTCGTCGAGAAGGCAGAACCCTCGATTGAGGTGCTGCTGCTCGAGGGGCTGGCGACCGAATCGCGGAAGCGAGAGGCGGCGACCATCGCTCGTCGCGCGCAGGAACTGCGCGGCGCCTTGCGGATTACGCGGGAGGGTGAGAATCAGGGGCGCGCGGTCACCTACGGCGACATGGTTCTGCTGCTGCGCGCGACCGGGAGCCTGCACATCTATGAGGAAGGGCTGCGGCGCGCGGGCGTGCCCTGCCACATCACCGGCGCGCAGAGGTTCTTCGTGCGCAACGAGGTCAGGGATTTGGCGAACCTGCTGGACCTGGTTGTTGACCCCGGGCGGAACGTGCCGCTGGCGGCGGTGCTCCGATCCCCGCTGGTGCGCGCGAGCGACGACGCGCTGGTGCTCATCGCGCGGCTCGGTGACGGGGGAGACGAGCCGCTGTGGGAGAAGTTGCGCCGGTTGGTGAATGGGCCGCAGGAGGGGCGCCCAGAGGTCCCCGCGCGGGAGAGGGAGCGACTGGAGGGGTTCGTCGCAAAGGTGGAGGAGTTGCGCGCGCTGCGGGACCGGTGCTCGCTGGGCGAGTTGGTGCAGAGGGCCGTAGCGGCCTTCGACCTGGATGCGAAAGTGCTGGCGTTGCCGGACGGGCGCCGCATGTTGGCCAACCTGCGCAAGGTGGTTGACCTGGCGACCGCGATGGGCGAGCGGCCCTTCTTCCATCTCGCGGACCTGGTGGAGATGCTGCGCGAACTCCGCGACTTGGAGCAGCCCGAAAGTGAGGCGCCGCTGGATCCGGAGCGCGACTCGCTCAGAATCATGACCATCCATCAGGCCAAGGGGCTGGAGGCGCCCATAGTCTTCGTGGCCGACCTGGGCCGGGGGCGTCACCGCGCCGACCTGCCGCCCTTCGCGCTGTCGGCGCAGGGCGAACTGGGAGTCCGGCGTGCCCTGCCGGGGGGGGAGGCGTGCGAAGGCTACGTCTACAAGAAGGCCCGCTTATCGAGCGAACGGATGGAGACCGAGGAGGAGCGGCGGCTGCTCTACGTGGCGCTGACGCGCGCGCAAGAGCACTTGATCCTATCGGGGCACGCTTCCAGCCAGGCATCAGGGGGAGAGCGAAGCGCGGCGGCGCTGCTCAAGGAGGCCTTCCCGGAACTCGATCTCGGTCGTCCGGGGCATCAGGCACTGAAGGCCGAGGGTGGATCCGTGGGCGTGCGGGTGTTGGGTGCGGCGCAGGTGGAGCAAGCGGAGGGCAAGGGCGGCCGTCCGTTGCTGGAGGTCGTCCCGTCGGATTGGGCGGCAGGTGAGGAGCCGCTGCCGAGCGGCCTGTGGCCCGTCCCGGCCAAGGAACGGACGCGGCTGATTGGGGAGGCGGGGCAGCGTCTGGCGGCGATTGAGGCGCGAGAGCGGATGCGGCTGGCGCCGCGCGTGGTCGCCGTGACAGCGCTGGCGGACTACTTCCATTGCCCGCATCGCTTCTGGCTGCGGCATCAGGTGGGCTTCCGCCCCGCCTGGGGCGGGCTGGGAGAGCGGGAGCCGGACGACGAGGCGGGGGCGGAGTTCGGCCAGGCCGTGCACGAAGCGCTCGCGCGGCTGGCCTTCGAGCCGGAGACGGACGCGGCGGTCGTTGCGGATGTGCGTCGGCAAGGAGCCGGGGAGGCGGCGGACTTGCTGGCGGGATTCCTGGCGAGCGGCCTCTATAGCGAGGTGAGGCGGGCGGAGAGCCGGTTCACGGAGGTTCCCTTCTCCTTCTTGCTCGGGGATACCCTGGTTGAGGGGCGCATTGACCTGCTCTTCTGTCGGGGGGGGCAGTGGAGTATCGCGGACTACAAGACGCACCGGCTGGCCGCGGGGGAAGCAGAGCGGCTGGCGGCGCACTTCCGCCCGCAACTGGAACTGTACGCGCTGGCGGCGGCGCGCGGCCTGGGCGCCGCCCCCGCGGCGGTACGCGCGCTGTTCCTCCGCACCGGCGACGAGATAGCGGTTGCCTCCACCTCAGAGCGGATCGCGGAGGTGGAGCGAAAGGCAGCGCGGGCGTTGCAGGACATCGCGGAGGGGCGCTTTCCCTTCAACGTGTCGCCCTTGTGTGACGCCTGCGAATTTCGCGACGGCGTCCACTGCGCCGGAGTCCGCGAGCGGTCGAAGCAGTGAGGCCCGCGCGCGTTCTGATGCTGACGTTGGCGTGCGGGGGGGCTTGGCTGGTGTCTTCGGTTTGGGGCCCGGCATACGCGGCCGAGGTGCGCAACTACGTGTGGAACGGGAGTTTCGAGCGGTGGGTGGAGGACAAGCCGGACGGTTGGCGGGTGGGGCCGGTCTGGAGCGATTTCCACAAGGGGAACTGGGGGATCGAGTTTGCCTGCGACGCCGCGGAGCGCGTGCTGGGGGCGGGGTCGCTGAGGATCACGAACACCAGGGAGACCAACAAGGCCGCGCTGGACTGCCCTTACTTCTGGCTGCCGGGCGGCGCGCAGTTCGCGCTCTCCTTCTGGCTGAGGAGTGACCGCCAGAGGCAGGTCACGGTCGTCTTCTACGGCCGCTTCGCCGGCGCGAGCGACAAGGTCGAGCGGCAGTTTGCGGCGAGCCCGGTGTGGAGTCGGCACGTGATGGTGACGCCGGACACGGCGCCAGGGTCGTTCGACCGGTTCCACGTGGCATTCCTTTTCAACGGGAAAGGGAGCCTGTGGGTGGATGCGGTGCAGGTCGAGGCAGGCGCGGAGGCGCACAACTATCAGCCGCACTGGGGGGAGACACCGCGACCGCCCATCCCATGCCCGGTGACGTCGGAGGCGCCGAGGATTGACGGCGCGCTTACCGAGGCGGCTTGGCGCGGGGCACATCGCGTTCCCCTGCTGCCGCAGGAGGGCGTTCCCGGCCCGAGTGCAACCCTGTACCTGGCGCAGACGAAGGAGGCGCTGTTGATCGCGGCGGAATGTCCGCAGGCGCCGACCGAGATACGTGCGCCGCAGCGCGCGGCTGAGGGAGAGCTGTTCGCCGCCGACCGGGTGGAGTTGTTCCTCAGCAGGATGCCGGGGGGGCGACCGTACTACCACTTCGTGGTAACGGCGGCGGGCAGTCGCTACGATGCCGAGGGCTTTGACGCGACCTGGGGTGCGGAGTGGGAATGCGCGGCAAAGGTCGGCGATGGCGGTTGGACGATGGAGGCGGCGATTCCGTTTGGGGCGCTCGGCGACGCGGGCTCGTCCTTCTCCTTGGGCGCCTTTCGGGTCTTCGGGGGGGGCGGCCGCTTTGAGTCGCTGAGCCCAAACGGCGGGATGTTCCATGTGCCCGAGGCGTTCAGTCCGCTGAATGGCCTTGCCTCGGCGCCAGGCCTCCAACACCCGAGGGTGGCGGAGGCCAGAATGTGGCGCATGCCGGATGGGCGCCGGCTGCTGCGGCTTGCGGTAGTGCCCGGGTCGGCGGCGCGGGAGACGTGGGACTGGGAGCTCTGGGAACAGGGCCAGGAGGATTGCTCGCGGCGGGGCACGGTGCGCCTGCACCCGGGCCGGGTCGGCGAGATACAAGCGGTTCTGCCGGCCCGCGCGACGGGCTTTGCGCACATAGGGTGGAGACTGACTGCAGGACAGGAGAAGGTCGAGGGGCACCGCCGTTGGGTGGCAGTGGAGTCCTTCCTGCAAGCATCGCTCGACCGCTCGTTCTACACCGTTGAGCAGGAGGCGATCGTGCTGGCGCAAGTGGCGCCCTGGGAGCGGCCTCTGACGCTGAGGGCGCGACTGGGTGGTGTCGTTCGCGAGGCGCCGGTCGTGAATGGCCGAGCAGAGGCGCGCCTTGAGATCGGCAGCCTTGGAGAGGGCGAGCAGAGCGTCGAGGTGCAGGTTCTAGACGAGGACGGCGTCCTGGCCGCGGCCGGCCTGCCGCTGATCAAGCGGGCGGCAAAGGGGGGCCAAGTGAAGTGCGACTACTTGCGTCGCTGCTTGGCCGCGCCGGAGCCGGTGGTGCTGGTGATGCCGGGGTGGGGGCCGGCTGATATGCTTGCGGACATTCGGGGGGGTGCGTTCAACACGGCAATGCAGTGGACCTACGACCGCGCCGTGGCGTCCGTTTACCAGGAGGGGCCGCTCACCGCACAGGTCTTGCAGGGATACGGCGATTTCCTGGACGAGGCCCGCAAGGCCGGGGTGCGAGTGCTTTTTCATCTTCCGCTGCCCTCGGCAATCGGAGCCGCGGGGCCCGTGGCGGCGGCATTAGTGGACAGGTTCAAGGAGCACCCGGCGTTGCTGGGCTGGCTGCTGGCCGATGAACCGGAAGGGCGCGTGCCCGTGGAGCGGCTGCAAGCCCTGGGTGCGCTCGTGCGCCGGCTCGATCCGGACCACCCCGTGTGGATCAACTGCGCCGTGTGGCGTCAGGATGCCCCCGCGCAGCATCGAGCACATGCGGCCGTCTCGGACTTGTTTTCGATTGACGTGTACCCCATTCCCCAGGAGGGCGCGTGGGCCGTTCCTGAATGGCTGGAGACAGCGCGGGCGGCCAGTGGCGCTTTCAAGCCCATTGCCGTGTGGGTGCAGGCGTTCGGAGGTGTGGAGTGGT
>CAZGSV010000165.1:0-5011 GCA_964528605.1 uncultured Armatimonadia bacterium | reverse complement strand
ACTTGGTATGAGGTGACGAGGGATCCACACCGAACGGCTCGGTGAAGAACCGAGGGATGTTTCTGACGTCGCGAATGAGAGCGTTGTCCTTCACGACGTATTGGTCGTCCCACACGAATCCGTTGCGCAGCGTGGGCAGAAAGGCCAGGATTCCCAGGCAAAAGACCAACGCCGGCAGGAGCAGGCTTAGGCGTGTGCGTGCGTCGCTGCGACGTCCGGCGGTTGTGGCCTCTGCGGGTCGAGGCGCCGGGGTGCCCGCGCGCCCGCCCTTGCGCTTCTGCTTACCCGTCCTGTTCGCCAAAACAGACCTCCACCGGAGCGAAGGCGCCTCCGAGTTCGGGCCTCCTAGTCACTACAATGGTACTCTACGGCTGCTTTATCACCCCGGTCAATGATCGGCCGGGCCCCGGGCGGGGCGATCAGCGTTTGCGCGCGCGCAACTCGAGTACGTTCTTGCCCGCGCTCACCCGCGGTATCCGCACGACCACCGCGGCGTCAGCCTCGACGTAGGCTGGGAGCAGCGCCCTAACTGCCTCGCTGGGATGCCAGATGACGAGCGGCAGGTTCTCCGCGGCGTCGGAGGAGTCGAAATGGAGTATCGCCCCGCCGACGCCCGCTTCCACGCGCAGGCCGCGTATCTCAGGGGTCCTCTCCTGAGGATACTCGCCGTCTTGGGCGAAGGGGTAGATGTCGGCCTTGGTGTAGTCGTAAAGGATGGCCGGCACGGGCTCAGGCTCGCGGGCTATCCACATGGCATCCGGGCCGTAGTAGCCGAGGTGCGTGCCGTATTGGCCCCATTCCGAGTTCTCGGCGAACATGGGTGCCGCCCTGCCCGCGCGCGAGGCCTCGCGCATCAGGTCGCGGCAGGTGAGCGGGTCCTGCATCTCGATCACCTGGCGCGGATGCTCGTTCGGGCCGTACTTCAGATTCAGCCAGGCGGACACTTCCTCGAGCGTGGCGAAGGTGAGCGAGGCGTCGTCCTGGATCTGGCCGATGAAGGTGCGCAGGACGTCGTTGCTCTTCTCGATGTGGGAGTCGTGGTCTTCCTGGTGCAGCAAGAAGACGAAGAAGTCGTTCCACTTCATGTTGCGCTGGTATTCGCGCAGCAGGCGCAGGTAGTAGTCGGGCTGGAAGTCGGCGATGAGGTTGTGGCGCACGTCGTCGGGGTCGGTGCTGAAGACGGTGGAGCCATTGGGCGAGAAGGCGAGCGTGTTGAGGATGTCGCGCGTCGTCCATTGGAAGCACCACAGCCGCCCCTGGGCGCGCGGGCAGCGGAAGTTGCGCGGGTTGGGCTTGTAGACATCCCAGGGCGTGCCGCGATGATACATGCTGGTATCGCACTCGCGGTGGTCGTAGCCGATGCCCCAAAAGCCCTCGAGTTGCAGGGCGTTGGCGGCCAGGACGAAGTTGCTACCGACGGCGCCGACCCACTGGTCCGCGGCGGCCACGCGGGTGCGATAGGGATGACCTACGGCGGCAAAGGCTGCTTCCGCCTGAGCGCGCAGGGCCGCGAGCAACTCGGTCACGGCTTCGGCAGTCATCTGGAGGTTGAGGTTGCGTTTGTTCTGGTAGAAGTAGGAGCGGGGCAGTAGGGCGTAGTCGTCCCCGAAACGCCAGTGCCAGTCGCGGAACAGAGGGGCGTTCTCGCGCGCCACCGTCTCGTCAATGAGCCAAGTGACGGGCTTGCCGGCCCCGTGGAATATGCCCTCCACTCGGCGCGCGTGCTGAAAGGCGTGGTAGCCCTCCTCGGTGTCGAAGGTGACGAGTTGCCCGTCGAAGTACTGAGCGGTGGGCCGAGGGTCCCAGCCCACGTGCACGTTGCTCGATTGCACTAGGCAGACGAAGAACTCCTTGTTGCGGAAAACACGCGCCGCCACGGGCACCTGCAGCCGCTGCTGCGCGTCCTCGACCTCCAACTCAATGCGCCCGGAGCCGACGCTCCGGCACTCGAACGCCAGCGCGGCCTGGTTGTCTCCGACTGCCTCAGCAGCCAGGGGCGAGACGATGGAAGGCCAGGATGCGACCCTTACCCGCACGCGTCCTTTGCCCCAGACACGCAACGCGCAGGGCATGCCGGCGATGCCGACGACCTTTTGGGCAACTCGGATCATCCGCGATCAACCTCCAGTGGGTACCGGCCGAGCGTCGCAGTAGCCCATCAACACTCGCCTCGCGCCCGCCCGCAGCCGAGGGAAGGGCGACCTACGGGGCGGACGGTTCGCGCCGGTTCCCCGGTTGAATCTCGCGGCAAGTCTAGCAGGGAACGCAGTGCCCCAACACGTCGCTACGCGCGGGGTGTCCCTCCGAGACTGACTCGGCTCACGCAGGCGTGGCCGTGGCGTCAAAGCGAGTAGCCGGACACGATGGGCTCCGCAAAACGCTGGAAGTCAGCCAGGCGCGCCGGGAGGAACGCGAACATCTGGGAAGGCGTGACGTCCCAGTGACGATGGAGCAGCCGGTTCCGCATTTGCACCATCCAGGCGCGGAGCAGATCGCGGTTTGGCAAGGAAGCGGCCCTCCCGGATTTCCTCCATTACCTCGCGGTGGAACATCTCCATCTCGACCTGCCAGTCGAGGTAAAGGCGGAGGACCTCGTCTTCGAAGTCGGTGCGGTACTCGTGGTCGGCGCAGTAGAGCAGGCGGCCCGCCTGAGGCGACCGTGGGGTGCGCGGAAACGGAAGGGGCCGGGCGGGCACGGCGGCCCGCCCCTAGTGATGAAAGGCCCGGCGTCGGCAGAACCCGCAAGGGCTGCGCCCCGTGGCCGGCTGGGGGTGGTACAAAGGAAAAACCCGGCGGCGACCTACTCTCCCACCCCGTTGCCAGGGCAGTACCATCGGCCTGTCCTGAGCGCACCGAAGGGCGTGGAAGGGCTTGATTGCGGTGTTGCCAATAGGAATGGGCGTTTCCCCCGTCGCCATTGGCTGCCGAGCCCCAGGGAGGGGCCGGCCGTGTGGCTGGTGCTACAGCGCTACGACAGGAACGAGACGAACTCCTCCGGGGTCATTCCTGCGTCGCGGATAAGGGCACGCAGCAGGCCGGTGCCAAGGGTCCGGTGCATGGGCAACGACAGTTTCCTCTGGCCTTTCACCAACTGCACGTGGGACGCGGTCTGCCTCACGAGCCGAAATCCCGCCTTCAGCAAAACACGGAGCGCCTCTCTGCCCGACAGGTCGCGCGGCAGGCGGGTTCTCAACGCGACACAGGCTGTGGAGTGGCAGGCGCCTCAGGAAAGGAGGCGTTGACTTCCACCTCGACGTCTACCTTGAGCCAGCCCTCGAGGGCCTCCGCGAAGTTGCGCAAAGCCTCGACCTCGTTCTCGCCCTGGCTGTGGCAGCCGGGGAAATCAGGGCTGTAGACGTGATACCCGGTTGTGTCAGACTCAAGCGTGACCACGATCTTCT
Source organism: uncultured Armatimonadia bacterium (assembly GCA_964528605.1). Lineage (GTDB taxonomy): Bacteria > Armatimonadota > Zipacnadia > CAZGSV01 > CAZGSV01 > CAZGSV01. The sequence goes on along the minus strand of CAZGSV010000165.1, from coordinate 1,610 downwards.
TCATTGCCGACGGGCACCTCTGTTTCAGTTTAGCAGCCGAGGGGTGCCGACGCCAGCGGGGAAGCGGGTTCCCTCTCCGCGCGGCGTCTGGCTCGGTTCGTTGGGTGCACAGTGCGGGTACAAGGAAAACCCGGCGGCGACCTACTCTCCCACCCCGTTGCCAGGGCAGTACCATCGGCGCTGGAGGGCTTAACTGCCGTGTTCGGAATGGGAACGGGTGTTTCCCCTCCGCTAGAGCCACCGGGAAAAGGGACCCCTGCGCGCCGGGGGGCGGCAGGGGGGAAACTGAAGAGTCCGCGTTGCGCTGGCCTTGCAGCATGGTGCTGCGAAAGGTGGTGAAAGAAGCCTCTCGGCCGATTAGGACTGGTCCGCTCAATGCGTTACCGCACTTACACGTCCAGCCTATGTACCGGGTGGTCTACCCGGGGCCTTAGCCTCCGCCGAAGCGGAGGGGGAGACCTCATCTTGAGGTGCGCTTCACGCTTAGATGCTTTCAGCGTTTATCGCTGCCGAACTTGGCTACCCAGCGTATGCCGCTGGCGCGACAACTGGTACACCAGAGGTTCGTCCACCCCGGTCCTTGCGTACTAGGGGCAGCTCCTCTCAAGTCTCCTACGCCCACGACGGATAGGGACCGAACTGGCTCACGCCGTTCTGAACCCAGCTCACGTACCGCTTTAACGGGCGGGCAGCCCGACCCTTGGGACCTGCTACAGCCCCAGGATGCGACGAGCCGACATCGAGGTGCCAAGCCTCGCCGTAGCTATGAACGCGCGGGCGAGATTAGCCTGTTATCCCCGGGGTAGCTTTTATCCGATAAGCAACGGCGCTTCCACTTGCAACCGCAAGATCACTAGGCCCGGCTTTCGCCTCTGCTCGACTTGTAGGTCTCGCAGTCAGGCCCCCTTGTGCCCTTACACTCGACGCACGATTTCCGACCGTGCTGAGGGGACCTTCGGGCGCCTCCGTTACATTTTAGGAGGCAACCGCCCCAGTCAAACTACCCACCAGGTACTGTTCCCTCACCGGATAACGGCAAGGGTTAGGATTCTGGACACACCCAGGGTGGTATCCCAAGGTTGGCTCCGCCCCGGCTAACGCCGGGGTTTCACAGCCTCCCACCTATCCTGTACAGGATGCGCCTGAACCCAATACCAGGCTATAGTAAAGCTCCACGGGGTCTTTCCGTCCTGTCGCGGGTAACCTGCATCTTCGCAGGTATTGCAATTTCGCCGAGTCCCTCGTTGAGACAGCGCCCAGGTCGTTACGCCTTTCGTGCGGGTCAGTTTTTAGCCGACAAGGAATTTCGCTACCTTAGGACCGTTACTGTTACGGCCGCCATTCACCAGGGCTTCGGTTCGACGCTGCTTCCCACTTACGTGGGATTGACGTGTCCCCTTAACCTTCTGGCATTGGGCAGGCGTCAGCCCCTATACCTCAGCTTACGCTTTGGCAGAGACCTGTGTTTTAGGTAAACAGTCGCCCAGGCCTATTCTCTGCGGCCCGTTGGGGCTAGGCGGGCAAGCCGCTTCACCCTACTAGGGCACCCCTTCTTCCGAAGTTACGGGGTGATTTTGCCGAGTTCCTTAACGAGGGTTCTCTCGCGCGCC
>CAZGSV010000164.1:0-5128 GCA_964528605.1 uncultured Armatimonadia bacterium | reverse complement strand
GCTGTGGCGGTGGTTGGCCTGCGGCTGAAGGGTGTCTGGTATCCGCCGTTGCTCCCGGAGGTGGCGCTGGGCTTGGTAGCCGCGGGGGCATTGGTGGCGGCGGCATTATGGCCACTGCCCGACGAGGCCATGGCGGTGAGCGCTGACCGGCGGCTGGGCCTGCGCGACCGGCTGGCGACCGCGGCGCACCTGGTGCGCGCGGCGGGACAGTCGGGGATGCAGCAGGCGATGGTGATGGACGCGGTAGCGCACATCAGGAGCGCGCAGCCTCGGGACGCCTACCCGGTGCGGGCCTATCGTTCCACCAAGGCAGCGGCGGCCTGCGTGGCGGCGCTCGTACTGGCCCAGGCGCTGCCCATCCCGCCCTTGCTGGTGGCGCAGCGCGAGCGCGAGGAGAAAGCGGCGCTCAGGCGGGTGGCGGCCAAGGTAGAACCAGTGGCGAAGAAACTGGACCAAGAGGCGAAGAAGGGCGCGGACCTGCAAGCGAAGGAGATGGCGCGCCGCCTACAGAAACTAGCGCAGCAGCTGCGCCAGGGGCGACTGGACAAGAAGCAGGCGCTGCTCAGCCTGAAGGCAATGGAGAAGGAACTGGAGGCTTTGGAGAAACGCGCCGCTCCGCCCCCGCTCAAGACCGCCGAAAAGGCCGCGGAGCAACTGAAGCAGGCGGGGCAGGAGGCGCTGGCCACCAAAGCGGAGCAGTTGGCGAAGCGCGCCGCGCAGCGCGGCAAGCAGGAGGAGGCGAAGAGGCTCCAAGACCTGGCGCGCAAGGCGGCGCAGGCAAAGAATCCTTCGGAACTGCGGAATCTCGCGAAGCAACTGAATCAGGAGGCCACGGCGCTCGGCGAACAAGAACAGCCGGCGCTCGACTTGCCGGCGGCGCTGTCTGAGGCGCTGGCGAACCAGGACCTGCAAAAGGCGCTGGACAAACTCAGCGAGTTGGCAACCGAGTTGTCGGGCGAGTTGACCAAGGAGCAGTTGGAGGAGTTGGCAAAAGAACTCGAGGAGTTGGCGAAGGCGCTGGAGAATACCGATCTCGAGGAACTCTCCGAGTGCCTGAAGGAAGCAGCCGAATGCCTAAAGAAGGGCGATTGCGAGGGCGCCAAGAAATGCTTGGCCCAAGGGCTGAAGAAGTGCGAGGGGAAGTTGAAGGCGCTGGGGCTGGCTAAGGCGTGCGGGGAGTGCAAGGGGGCGCTGGCGGCCGCCGCGGAGGGTCTCAAGGGCTCGCAACTGGGGAGCCCGACGAGGAGCGAGAGCGCCGAGTCCGGTTTGGGCGTCGGGCCTGACCAAGGGAGTCAGAAGTCCATTCCACCGAACGCGCCGGCGGCGTCCCTATATGCGCCGCGCACCACGGCCACCTCGGGCAGCGTGGAACGGGTGCCGGGTCAGGTGCGGCCGCAGGGGGAAATGATGGCCATCACGGAGAAAGGGGCGCCCGAGAAAGTGACGGAGTCCCGGGTGCCCTACTACGAGGTGCTGCCGGAGTACTCGAAGGCGGAGGAGGAGGCACTGTCGCGCGAGGAGGTTCCGCCGGCCTATCGGGGCACGGTGCGCGACTACTTCAACGCCCTGCAGTCGGGAACCAAGTAGCGCCGCGCCGCCGCCGGTAGCCCGCCGTACGGCGGGCGAGCGAAGGAGGCCTTGCCTTGGGAGACTCGGTGATACAGACGCAAGAGGAAGCGGAGCGGCAAGCGGCCCGGTTCCGCGGGCTGGTTGATGGCCTGACGACCGAGGTGGGCCGCGTCATCGTGGGGATGGAGCAGGTGGTGGCGAACACACTGATCGCGCTGCTCGTGGGGGGGCACGTGCTGTTGGAGGGCGTGCCGGGCCTGGGCAAGACGCTGCTGGTGCGCACGCTCGCGGACGCGTTGGACTTGCGCTTCTCGCGCATCCAGTTCACCCCCGACCTGATGCCGGCGGACATCACCGGCACCGTGGTGCTCTGGGAGAAGCCGACGGGCGAGCGCGAGTTCCAGTTTCAGCCCGGGCCGGTGTTCGCCAACGTGGTGCTGGCGGACGAGATAAACCGGGCCACCCCGAAGACCCAGTCGGCGCTGCTGGAGGCGATGCAGGAGCACTCGGTCACGGTGGCGGGAACCTCGCGCCTGCTGGAGGAGCCGTTCTTGGTTTTTGCCACCCAGAACCCCATTGAGATGGAGGGCACTTACCCGCTGCCCGAGGCGCAACTCGACCGCTTCCTCTTCAAGATCAAAGTGGAGTTCCCGAACCTGAGCGAGTTGCACGAGATCATGAACCGGACCACGGGCGCCGAGGTGCCGCGAGCGCACACGGTGGCGACGCGGGAGGAGATCCTGTCACTGAGCGCGGTGGCCAGGCAGGTAGCGGTGGCGCAGCACGTGCAGGAGTTCGCGCTGCGGCTGGTGCTGGCGACCCATCCGGACAAGGAGGAAGCGCCCGAGGCCGTGAGGCGCTTTGTGCGCTACGGGGCGAGCCCTCGGGCGGCGCAGGCGCTCATCCTCTCCGGGAAGGTGCGGGCGCTCATGGACAAGCGCTTCAACGTGGCCGTGGAGGACATTCGCGCCTCCGCCCTGCCCTCGCTGCGGCACCGGCTGGTACTGAACTTCGAGGGCCGCGCCGAGGGAGTGGAAGCGGACACGCTGGTGGACGAGGCAGTGGGAAGCCTGGATCACAAGGCGGAGAAGGACATACCGGTGTGAGCGGGCGATGAGCGGCCCCGCGGCCACCCGTTCCACGCGATCGTATCTGCTCTCGCCGCAGTTCCTGCGTCGCTTGGAGCAGGCGGCGATAGCCTCGCGCCGGATCATGGTGGGCCGCACGAAAGGCGAGCGGCGCTCGGCGCGCAAGGGCACCTCGGTCGAGTTCGCCGACTTCCGCTCCTACACGCCCGGAGACGACCTGCGCTACCTGGACTGGAACGCTTACGCGCGCTTGCAGCGCCTCTTCCTCAAACTGTTCATGGAGGAGGAGGACCTGCACGTTTACCTTCTGCTGGATACCTCCCGCTCGATGGACTTCGGCTCGCCCACCAAGTTCGCCTGGAGCGTGCAGGCGGCGGCGGCGCTCGCCTACATCGCCTTGTGCAGCGGGGATCGCGTGGTCTTGTTCGCGCACGCGGAGGGCGAGGGGCGCAACTCGCGCATCTACCGAGGGCAGGGTTGCGCGCCCGAGTTGTTCGAATGGCTGGCGCGGCTGAGGCCGGAGGGCGGCACGGTGCTGAGCGGGGCGAGCAAGTGGCTGCTGAACACGGCGCCCGCGCCCGGTATCACCTTTGTGGTCTCGGACCTGCTCTCGCCCGACTGGGAGGCGGCGATATCGCGGCTGGGCGCGGCGGGGGGGGACTGCTGCGCGCTGCAGGTCTTCTCTCGCGAGGAGTTCCAGCCGACGGCGCAGGGGGACCTGCGGCTGGTGGACTCGGAGACGGGACAGGCGCGCGAGGTGACAATGGGCGCCTCGGTGCTCCGGCGCTACCTGCGGGAGCGCGACGAGTTCCTCACCGCGGTGCGCAAGACGTGCCACCGCTACGGCTTCTCCCACCTCTTCGTCGTCACCGATGAGTCGGTGGAGGACGTGATTCTCAAGTCGCTGCGGCGACTACAAGTGGTCAGGTGAGGCTGGTGCAGTTGCTGGCGCCCCTGGCGCTGCTCGCGCTCTTGCCGCTCGCGGGCATCATCATTCTGCTTTACCTACTGCGCCTCCGCCGGCGAGAGGTCATCATCCCCTCGGTCTTCCTGTGGCGGCGGGCCGTGCAGGACGTGCAGGCCAACGCGCCCTTCCAGAAACTGCGGCGCAATCTCCTGCTGCTGCTGCAACTGGCGGCGCTGACGGCGCTGGTGGCGGGCCTGGCGGCGCCCTACGTGATGGCGCGGCGACTGGCCGGGCGGAGCACCGTGATCGTGCTGGACGCCTCGGCGAGCATGCAGGCCAAAGACGAGGGCGGTACGCGCCTCGAGCAGGCAAAGCAGCGAGCGGCCGAGATCGTCAAAGCAATGGGCCGCAGGGACGAGGCGGCGCTGGTGGTGACGGCCGCGCGCGCCTCCGTCGCCCTGCCCTTCTCCGGTGACCGACGCAGGCTGCTGGCGGCCCTCAAGGCGGCCCAGCCCACCGACTGCCCCACCAACATGCGCGACGGGCTGCTGCTGGCGCTCAGCCTAGCAGGGAAACGGCCCAAGGCGCGCGTGTACGTTCTCAGCGACGGCGCCTTCCCCCCCCTGCCGAGCGTGGCTTCGCCGGCGGAGATTCGTTTCCTGCGCCTGGGCCGGCGCAACGACAACGTGGCCATTCTGGCCTTCGAGGCCGCACGCCCCCCCGGGGCGAAAGAGCACCAGGTGTTTCTGCGCCTCAAGAACTATGCACCGCAAGCCAAGCAGTGCGTCGTCTCGCTCTATCAGGGGGAGGACTTGCTCGATGCGGAGCAGGTGGAGTTGCGGCCTGGAGAGAATCGGGTTGAGACGTATGGCCTGGCGCTGAAGAAGGCCGGAGTGCTGCGGGCCGACCTCGAGGTGCAGGACGACTTGCCCGCTGACAACGTGGCCTACGCCTTTGCCGAGCCGGCCGCGCCATTGTCGGTGCTGCTGGTCACCCCGGGGAACCTCTTCTTGGAGCAGGCGCTGGTGGTGCTGCCGGAGGTCAAGGTCTTCAAGGCCGCCGGCCTCTCGGCGGAGGAAGCGACGGCAGCCTACACCAAGTACGATGTGTTGGTGTTCGACCGGGTAACGCCTCCGGCGGCGCCGGCCTCGGGCGCCGTGATGCTGATAGCAGCGGAGGGCTGGGGCCAGCCGGTCACGCTCGGTCAAAAGATTGCGTCGCCGACTATCACCCAGTGGGATTCGCAACACCCGGTGCTCCGCTACGTGAACTTGAGCGCGGTGCAGATCGCCAAGGCTCGGGCGCTCGAGCCCGCAGCCGGGGCAACGGTTCTGGCGCGCGCGGGCGACCGGGCCGTGGTCGTGGCGCAGGAGAGAGCCGAGTTGCGGGCGCTCGCGTTCGGGTGGAACTTCCTGGATTCGGACCTGCCCCTGCGCGTCGGCTTTCCGGTGCTGCTGAGCAACTCCGTCCGGTGGCTAGCGCAGGCGCGCGGCGGCGCGAAGCCGATTACGGTGCGTCCAGGGGCGCTCGATATCGCCGCAGCCATTGAGTTGATCCACGCCGC
>CAZGSV010000163.1:0-5180 GCA_964528605.1 uncultured Armatimonadia bacterium | reverse complement strand
CGGCGAAAATTGGGTGCGCTATGGGGAGGGTTCTGTCGCCTTCCTTGAGCGCGACGGTCGAGCCGCCCGCCAGGGTGACGGTGATCTGCCGCTTGTGCTCTTCGACGACGATGGCGCCGGCGCCGGCGACGCAGGGCTTGCCCATGCCGCGCGCGACTACCGCCGCGTGGCTCGTCATCCCGCCGCGGCTGGTGAGCACGCCTTGGGCCGCAGCCAGCCCGTGGATGTCATCCGGCGTCGTCTCCTCGCGCACCAGCACGATGCGCTCGCCCGCCTTGCCCCGCTCCGCCGCCTCGTCGGCGCTGAAGACCGCTCTGCCGCTTGCGGCCCCCGGCGAGGCCGGCAGCCCAACCGCCAACACCTGCAACTTCGCCTTGGGGTCAATCTGCGGATGCATCAACTGGTCCAGTTGCTCGGGATCAACCCGCTGAACTGCCTCCTCCCGGCCGATTAGGCCCTCGTTCACCATGTCCACGGCGATCCTCACCGCCGCGGGCGCCGTGCGCTTCCCCACCCGCGCTTGCAGCATGTAAAGGACCCCGTTGTCCACGGTGAACTCGAGGTCCATCATCTCGCGGTAGTGCTTCTCCAACATGTCGCAGATCTTGACAAACTGGTCGTAGACCTCCGGCAGCACCCGCCCCATCTCGCTGATGTGCATGGGCGTGCGCACCCCGGCCACCACGTCCTCGCCCTGGGCATTGGTCAGATAGTCGCCGTAGAGCACCTTCTCGCCCGTGGAGGGGTCGCGCGTGAAGGCCACGCCGGTGCCGGAGCGGTCGCCCGTGTTGCCGAAAACCATCGTCTGCACGTTCACCGCCGTGCCCAGGTCGTGAGAGATGCGGTTGAGGTTCCGGTACTCGACCGCGCGTGGGTTGCCCCAAGAATCGAAGACCGCGATGAGGGCCAAACGCAACTGCTCCCAGGGATCCTGCGGGAACTCCCGCCCCGTGTGCTCGCGGATGATCTTCTTGAACACGCGGGTGAGCTCCTCCAGGGCCTCCGCTCCCACCTCGGTATCCGACCTGACCCCCAGGCGTTCCTTGGTCTTGTTGAATTCGCGATCAAAAAGCGGCCGCTCAATGCCCAGCACCACGTCCCCGAACATCATCAGCAAGCGACGGTAAGCGTCCAGCGCAAACCGACGGTTCCGAGTCAGGGTCACCAGGCCCTCCAGCGTCTGCTCGTTGAGCCCCAGATTCAGCACCGTGTCCATCATCCCGGGCATCGAGAACTTCGCCCCCGAGCGCACCGAAACCAGCAATGGGTTCTTGGGATCCCCGAACTTCTTCCCCGTCGCCTTCTCCACCACGGCGATGGCCTGCCGCACGTCGTCCATCAGCCCGTCGGGCAGCGCCTTGGCGCGCTGGTACTCGATGCACGCCTCCGTGGTGATGGTAAAACCGGGAGGCACCGGCAGCCCGGCGTTGGTCATCTCCGCCAGGTTCGCGCCCTTGCCGCCCAGCAGGTCGCGCATGTCCTTGTTGCCTTCCTGGAACAGATACAGTCGCTTGTTTGCACTCACTCGCAGTTCACTCCTTGTGCGTCTCGCTGGTTTCCTCTTCACCGATAGGGTGTTCCGCCACTATGGCGATGAACTTGCCTCTGTCGTTCTTGGGAACCGGACCGGTGGGCACCTCCAGCACTTCGGCCTCCACCAGGCGCCAGCCCAAGCGTACTGCCAAACGCTGGTTTCGTGCAACTTTGTCCGCCGGCTTGGCCGGCCGTCCGTCGAGTGCGATCTCGCCGCGGTCGAACGCCCGCTTCGCCGCGCTGCGGTGTTTGAAAAGCCCTACCACGGCTAGATACTGATCCAGTCTCATTGCCCCCGGCCCGCCCGCCTACGTCTCGCCGGCCCGGGCCTCCTCCTGCTTCGCCTGTTGCCAAAGCCGGTCTAACTCCTCGGCCGACAGCGCTTCCAGCGTGCGTCCCGCCTCCTGCGCGAGTTGTTCCGCCCTGCGGAAGCGCGCCTCGAACTTCCGGCAGGCCTGGCGCAGACCCGCCTCGGCGTCAACGCCCAAGAACCGCGCCACGTTGACCACCGAGAACAGCACGTCGCCCAGTTCGTCCGCCAGCCGGCCCGGCTCGCGCTCCTGCTGTGCGCGCCGCAACTCCGCCGCCTCGCTCTCCAGTTGCGTCAGCGCCCCCTCAGCAGACTGCCAGTCAAAGCCGACAGCGGCCGCCCGCCCCTGCACCTTCTGCGCCCGCTGCAAGGCCGGCAACGCCCTCGGAATCCCGTCCAGCCGCGACTGCGGCGCGGCGCTCTCTGCGCTTTCCTGAAGTTTAACGCCACGCCAAAGACACAAGACCTCCTCCGGCGTGCGCGCCTCCGCCCCGGCGAAGACGTGCGGGTGGCGCCGCTCCAGTTTGTCCGCGATGCGAGCGGCCACCTCCTCCAGGTCAAAGAGGCCGCTTTCGCTCGCTACCTGCGCCTCCAAGAAGACCTGCAGCAGCAGGTCTCCCAGTTCCGCTGCCAGCGCTCGGTAGTCCTGCCTGTCGAGCGCCTCCAGAACCTCGTAGCACTCCTCCAGCAGGAAGGGCCGCAAGGAATCAAGCGTTTGGGCCCGATCCCAGGGGCACCCTTCCGGCGAACGCAAAGCGGAAACGATCTCGGCCAATCGCCTCAGCGAGTCCATCTGAGCGCCCGAAGATGTGTGTCAGTACTGGCCCGAGGACTACCGCTTACCACCCTTGGCTCGCGGCTTGGGCGGCTGAGCAGCCTTGCCGCCCTGCTGCGCCGCAGGCGCGGGCCCGACCTCCAGCGGAACCGTGCTGGGGCCCTTGAGGCCGCGCAGCTCGGTCTCAATGTACTTGTAGCGCGGCCAGAGGATCTCCACGTCCGAAGCCGCCAGCAGCCGCTCCTGATAGGCGTTGAACTCCTCTCCCTTGCGCAGCGCCAGGTCGCGCCGAATGTCGTTCTTGATCTCGTCGAAGACGGCAGGCTTGGCCTCTTTCTGGTCGTCAACACGTACGATGTAGAACTGCTGCCCAATGCGCACCGGCTTGCCGATCTGTCCCACCTGCAGGGCCGCAACCGGGTTGGCCAGTTCCGCCGGCGATATTCGGTTGCGCGCAACCCATCCCGCGTCCCCGCCGGTCCCCCTGGTGCTTACATCGGAAGAGAACTCCCGCGCCACGCTGGCGAAGTCGGACCCGCCCATCAGTTTCTTGTAGGCCTCGTCCGCCTTCTGCTGGCTGTCCGTGACGATCCGGTGCAACTTCACCTGCGCCGGCTTGTCCAACATGGCCCGGTTGCGCTCGAAGTACTCCTTCACCTCGGCGTCGCTAACCGTTACACCCTTCGTCAGCAGCTTCTCCAGCAGAAGGGTGAGACCGACCCGATCTCGATAGTCCTGCTCCGTCACGCGCCGTGACTTCAAGGCCTCCTGAAACTGCTCCTTGCCGCCCAACTCCTTGATGTCCCGGTCCATCATCTTCTGCACTTCCGTGTCGCTGACGGTAATGCTCTGTTTCTTGGCGTCTTCCCTGACGGCCTTCTCCAAGATGGCGGTGAGCAGGCCGTTGTGCCCGTAATCCCGCTCCAGCACATGGTACAGGTCGGTCCGGCTGACGGGCTCGCCGTTCACTATGGCAACTGTGCGGCCCTCTTTGCCTCCACACCCAGCCAGGGCTGCAATGAGCACAAACAGTACCGCGACGAGTAGAGTTACGCGGGTTCTCACGTTCTGTTGGCCTCCTAGCCCTCGAGCACACACCCGGGGATGCGCGCATGATAGCAGCGCCGAGCGCTTCTTGGCAAACCTGAGAAAGCCGGGCCTACGCCTCGGTGTCCAGCACCACCGGCTTCTCCCCCGCGCCTTCCTCGCCTCCCGCTTCCTCCGCTTCCGGGACTGTCTCTGCCGCTTCCCCCGGGGAGCCCGCAGAGCGGCTCTTGCCGGCCCGCCGCCCTTGCCGCTTGGCCTCGCCCGTGGGCCGTACGGGCCCGCTCGCGGGAGGCACCCCTCTCAGATCGTTGCCGTCCAAGAAAATCCCCCCTTCCCGCCGGCGCTCACCGCGAGGTTACCTAGCCCCTACTCCCAGTCCGCTCAGCCTGCCGCGCAGCCGAAGCAGCGCCTGCGTGTGCAACTGGCAAACCCTCGCTTCCGTCACCCCAAGAATCTGGCCGATTTCCCTGAGCGTCATTCCCTCGTAGTAGTAGAGGCTGATGACGAGGACCTCGCGTTCCGGCAGGTCCAGCACGGCCGCACGCAGCAAGCGGCGCCGCTCCTCACGCTCAACGCCCTCCAATGGCGACCGCTCCATGGGCACCGCCTTGCCGGCCGCCGAGACCATGTGCTCCGGCTCTTGGTCGGCAAGAAAGGCGTCCAACGACACCAGAGTCAGCCCGCTGACCTGCGACAGCAGACGGTCGTATTCGACCAAGGAAATGCCCATGTGGGATGCGATCTCCTCGGCCCGCGCCGGCCGTCCGAGCAGGCGCTCCAACTCCTGCTGAGTCTGCTCTATCCGGCGGGCCTTGCTGCGCACCGAGCGCGGCACCCAGTCCTCCCGCCGCAGATACTCCAGTATGGCGCCCCGAATCTTCGCCACCGCATAGGTCTCGAACTTGGCCCCCCTGCCCGAGTCGTAACTATCCGCCGCCGCCAGCAGCCCCAGCACACCCCAACTCAGCAGATCGTCCCGCTCGATCTGCGGAGGCAGCGAGGCCAGAATGCGCCCCACCACGTAGTTCACCAGCGGGGCGTACTCCTCCACCAGGCGATCCCGCTCCTCCTGCGTGCGCGGGGCCCGGTAGTGCTTCTTGACCCGCTCCGGCGTGCCCAAGTGTCAAACCCCCTCTCTGGCTGTCAGCGCTGCGACTGGCTCCGTCCGTCACCATCCTGCTGTTCGGCCCGCCGTGGCTTCGGCGCCCGCGTCCACTGCCGCCACAGAACCGCTGCCCGCGTGCCCACCAGCAACAAGACGAAATAGACGACCGCTGCTCGCACCTGAACCTCCCACACCGGGGTGTGCCCCAGCAGGCCCAGCACCTGGACCGCCAGATAGCCTCCCAGCGCCAGCCCCAGCCCGATGCGCAGTGCCCCGCTGCGGTCTACGATTTAGCCGGTTCCTCCTCCATCAGCCGGCGGTAGAGTTCAAGATACTGACCCGCCGATTTGCGCCAAGAGTGATCAATGCCCACTACCTTGCCCACCAGGTCAGCCCATACCCGTTTCTTC
>CAZGSV010000162.1:0-5293 GCA_964528605.1 uncultured Armatimonadia bacterium | reverse complement strand
CAAACACCGTCCCGTCCGGATGGCACGCCTGCATCAACAGCCGATCCGCTTGCACGTCAATCGTGCAGAACTCATAGAACGAGCGCGCCACCGTCACGTGCGGCCAATCCTGATACCAATGGTCCAACGCCGACCCGCCTCCCCCGGTGATAATGTGATACACGCCGTTGAGATAGCCTCGCTCGTAGTCGTGCGTGTGCCCCGCAAAGGCCATGTTCACCCCGTATTGCTCCAGAACCGGCGCCACGTACTCCCGCACTTCTTCCTCCCCGTCATACCCTGCGCTGTCCCACCCCTCCGAGTACGGCGGATGATGGTAAAACGCGAACCGCCACCTCGCCTCCCGCGAAGCAGGCGACTCCAGATCCCGCACCAGCCACTGGTGCTGCGCCGAACTCGGCGACACGTCCTGATTCGTGTCCAGCACCACGAAGTGCGAGTTGCCGTAGTCGAACGAGTAATAGTTCTCCGGCGGCGGGAAGGAGAAGAAATCGTAGAACCAGTGCGTGTTCCCCTCGTGGTTCCCTATCGCCACCCAGAAAGGCACCCGGGTGAACAACTCCGCCGCCGGCCCGAAGAACTCCCGCCCCCATAGGCTGTAGTCATCGCCGCGCGCAACTACGTCCCCTACGTTCACCGCAATGTCCGGCCGCGCCGCCACCATCCCCTCGCACACCATGTGGTGCATCTCCGGATCCGACCTGTTGTCGCCCCAGACCACGAACCGGAACGGCTGCTCCCGTAACACCGCCGTTCTAAACGAATACACCGGGCTGCCAGCCTCGCCCGAAACAACTCGGTACGAGTACTCGGTCGCCGGCTCCAGCCCCTCCAGCCGCACCTCGTGAATGGTCACCGGCTCCTCATGCCCGGCCCTGCGGTCCAGTTGCCCGCCCTTCCCGAACTCCACCAAGGACGCAGCCGGCTCGCTCGTCTCCCACATCACGGTGATCCCGGTCTGCGTCACGCTCTGCAAATAGGGGCCTGTGATGATCTGCACCGCCGCCTGCGCCACTGCGCACGACAGCGCTAGCAGGGCAACCACACCAAGCGCGCGTCGCACCATTGCCATCTCTCACCTCGCCAAGCAGTGCGCTACCAGCACCATACGCCCGCCGGCCCATCCGCGACAAGCCCGGCGAGCCGCGCCGCAGATGTGGTATAAATGCCACTCCGACATGGAACTCTTCCTCATACGCCACGGAGAATCTGAAGGCAACATCCGCGCCAGCGACGGCCCCGACCCTGCCCTTACCGAACTCGGCCGCCGCCAAGCCGAAGCGGTCGCCCACCGCATCAGTCAAGCCGGATTCGTCGCCCTCTACTCCAGCCCACTCAAAAGAGCCCTAGAGACCGCACACCCCATCGCCCTAGCCGCCGGCCTCCCCATCAGTATTCTCGTGGACCTCAGCGAAACCTGGGGCTCCGGCTTCCGCGGTATGGCCCTCTCAGAGATCCGGCGGCGCTTCGCCCTCGTCCAAGTGCCCGACGACATGCCCGAGACCAACTGGTGGCCCAACCTCGACGAATACGAGCCCGTCGCCTACGAGCGCGCCGGCCGCGTCGAGCAATATCTCCGCCAGGCGCACGAACACACCGACGACCGCATCTGCGCCGTCTCCCACGGCACCTTCGGCGCCATCCTCATCTGCCGCCTACTCGGCCTCCCGCCGGCCGGCTACACCCGCTTCAGCCAGTCCAATTGCTGCATCAGCATGCTCGAACTCCACCCCGGCACCTCCAAACTCCGCTGGCTCAACGAGGTCTGCCACCTGCCCCCCGAACTCGGCGGCCCCCGCCGCTACGACCCCCGCCCGGCCTAACCTGCTGCGTCGCCCCTGCGGCCGCCGTCGCGTCTCGACCGCGGCTGCTTGAGCCTCCGCAGGAACCCCAACCCCGAGACAAAGAAGTTCCCTAGCCGGAAAGAGGTGGACTTCCGCAGACCCTCCACTTCCCATCGCAGCCTCTCCACCTCCCGGCGCAGAGACTCCAACTCCGCGGCCGGTGCCATCCTCTCGGCCTCCACCGCCTCCGGCCCACGCGCGTGAAACTCATCCGCCGCCCGCGCGAATTCCTCAGTACTCGCCTCACTCCGCCTCGCCCAGGCAAAGAAGTACCCCGGTCGCAGCAGCCCTGCTTTCACCAGACGCTGGTCCGTCTCCCACAGCGCCTCGAGTATCTGCCTGTCCTGCGAGTCCTCTAGGTCGTAATTCGGGCCGAAGTCCGCCTGTAGAAACTGGCGCGCAAAGGCACATCCCTTCACCAGGTGGTCCAACGGGTAGAAGCGCTCCAGCAGCGGCAGCACCTCTTCCGACCTTATACACTCGAACCCCTCCCCCGCCGCGACCAGATCGGGAATCTGCTCTCGCACTGGCTTGTCCCCCTCTGGCGCCGTCAGTTCTCGCCGCAACCGCGCCGGCAGCAACTCCCACAAGGCGTCCGCCACCACCAGCGCCTCCGGCCACAGCCTCATCCGGTTCCTCGCCGTAACGTCCAAAACGAAAAACCTGCCCTCCGGCCTCAGGGCCCGTGCCACCTGCAGGTACACCTCCTCCAGTTCCACCAAATGGTGCAGACAGCTGAACGCCACCACCAAATCATAGCGCCCCGCCTCTAGTTCCATCCGGTTCGCGTCCTGGCGAATCGTCTGCACCCGAATGCCCCGTCTCTCCCCCTCCGCCCGCCCAGACGCCAGCAACTCCTCGTTCATGTCTAAGCAGTCCAGGCTGAAAGACGAAGTGAACCAGCCCGCCACATCCAGCTCGTGGGTGCACGCTCCCGCCCCCAGACTCAGTACGGTCGTGTGCTCTCGCCCGTTCACGAAGTCTATGACGTGCTGCCAGGGCGGCTTCCCCGTCTCCTCGGCTATCGTCGCCTCCCAGCGCCGGTGCATGTAGTCCAAGGCCGCGTTCGTCGGCTCCCCAGCACCTAGATACATCTCCCTGAAGTGCCGTCGCTCGGCCCTCATCCGCCTCGCATACTCGGCCTCCCCAAGCCCCCCTATCCTGTCCACTTTAGGCACCACCCGAGCCCCCTTGGCACCTGCTCTCCGGGCCCCGTCAGGTGCAGAACCTCCACCTCGCCTGCCCCAAGCGTCATCTTTATCCCGCCATTCGCTGCCGCCATACGCTCTTCACCGTCTTTCGTCCAACGCGCGGCCGAGTTCATGCCCGGCCACCGTACCACAACCTCGCACGCCTCGCGCGGATCAACGACCTCCGGCAGCACCGGCCGCTTGCACACACCCTTATTGTTGATCAGCCCCACCACCCAACCGTCCCCGCGCCCCAGCAGCATGTACTCCACCTCACCGATGACCTCCGGGGTCCCAGCGCAACTCCTCGCATGTTCCGCCAGATGCATCAGGAAACAAACCGGCTCCTCCGCGCAGTCCAGCATGTCCGGAACCAGCGCCACTACGACCTTCCCCTGGCCTCGCTCAAACGCCACCACGAGCGCCTCCCCCCCCGGCGTCGCCAGCAGCACCTTCGCGGCGCCCGCCAGCGCCACGGCGTAAGCAAACGTGGTGCCCGAAGTCGCAGAGCCCTCCTCACTGCACACCGCCGTCTCTGCGTACCGCGTCTCCGAGGTCACCGCGCCTCCCGCCTCCGCCAGCCACCCCCGCGCCAGCGGATCGCTCACGTTCATCACCACGGTCCCGCCCCCCCGCACATACTGGTCGAGCCTAACGGCCAACCCCTCGTCCACCTTCGGCCCGCCCAGCAGCCAGATCAGCGGATAGGCGTCGAACACCTCCGTCGGCGCCTCAGTCACCAGCACGTCAAACACATCGCCCAGCGGCCCATTGACCATGTAGCCTTCCTCGTCGTCGAGACTCCCGCCCCACGGATAGATCGCCGCCAGAATCCGGTCGAGCGACCTCTCTGCCCTCGTGCGCGCGAACAAGCCCCACGTCTTGTCCGTCGCAAACCACCAACCGTGTTCGTAGTCAATCAAGAACGCCACCGGCGCCCACGGCGACCCGCGCTCCGCGTGCCGTCTGGTGAACTCGAACCAGTCGTCCGCCACTTGCCCAATCGGCGAGAGCCGCACCCCTCCCTCCGCCGCGTGCTTCTCAATGAACACGCTCTCCGCGAACGCGTCGCTCTCGTGGTGCACGAACATCGCCCCCGCCAGCCAACCCCCGAAGAGCAGCCGTTTGGTCAGCGACACCGAATGCCCCGCCACCGCCCCGGACCACACCCGATCCCCGACCCGCAGCGTGTCCGCTTGCTCCTCGTTGTAGGTCGTCACGCTGCCCCGAAACCACGCCGACAGATACGTCGCCCAGGGCTTCCCGAACTGCCTCGCCGCCCCCCGTGCGAACGCGAACTGCACCGGCGTGCAAGGTATGTTCTCGCCTACCTCCGCATAACACGCCGAGGCCCCCAACTTGTAAGCCAGATGATGGAAGTTGCAGTAGCCGTCCCCCGCGTAGACGCGCCCGTAGCCATTCTCCATGATGCCCTTGAAGGACTCCTCCAAGCGTAGCGTTGCCTCGTGCCTGCTCTTCGGCGCCTCCTCCCCCTCCCAGTTCCGCGTCGCGCCGTATCCCCACTCGTGCGCCGCAAAACCGACGAAGCGCTCCCCGCAGATGTCCACCAGCCGCTCGAAATCCGCGCGCGGAATCTGTCCCCCGAGATCGCTCACGAACGGGCTCAGCACCATCACCGGCCGGGTATCCTTCGCCAACTCCCCCCACGCCGCAGAATCCCGCCCAAAGTCGCGCCCCCAGTCATTTCCGTAAGCGTGCAGCCTCTTCGCCGCATCCCAGATGAACGGCTTCTCCGCCAGCCCGTACTCCCGCCACTTGTCCGGCATGTACGTCACTACGTGCCAGAAGTCCCGCCCCGCCAACTTCGGCAGTGCAAGCGGCGTCCGCTCCGCCCGCCCTTCGCGCCCCAGCGGGGTCAACGAGAGTTGCCCGGCTCGCGCCAGCCAGTAGTCAACTTGCTCTCGCAGCCCGCGACACACCGAGTCGAACGCCTCAGCGCGCGCCCGCGCCTCCACTGACCGCAACGCCTCCAGCGTTCGCCTCATGCCCGCCACATCCGCCCGCCGCCCGTCCAGCGCCGGCAGCCGCCCCTCCACGGCACTCAGGCTCGCGATCCCCTCCCCAAGCCTTCTCAACTCGCCCTGGTACGCCTCTATCCGCTGGCAGACACTGTGCGGCAGCCCATTCCCCACCCTCACCACAACTCTGTACTCGCCGCCGGCGCCGACCATAATCGGGAAAGCCACCACCGCCCGCCCCTCTGCATCCGGCGCAGCGCTCTTCACCGTTCTCACCGGC
>CAZGSV010000161.1:0-5331 GCA_964528605.1 uncultured Armatimonadia bacterium | reverse complement strand
AGGGGAATGTTGTTCAGGAACTGGCTGATATTGTTCTCCACCGCATGCTTTGGTAATTTGCTGGGATTAAATATATCGGCAGGAATGCGGACAGCAATAAGTATCTATATCCTTGTCCCTCTTTTACTTGTTCCACAGCTTCTTCTGCGAGGCGATCAAAGAGGGCAATACGGTGCGCGGGGTGATTATCGAGAACAAGTCGGGGCGGCAGGCGGTGCTGGCAAAGGTGGTGGTGGATGCGACGGGCGACGCGGATGTGGCGGCGCGCGCGGGGGCGGATTTCTGGCAAGTGAAAGCGGACGAGGCTCCGCGGCTCACCGACGGGTTGATGTACAAGATCGCCGGTCTTGCCGAGGACACGAACCAGGGCGGTTGCATCGTGGGAAACGAGATGGTGGTGTGGGGTCCGGGGGGGCTGGTGTGCAACGGCGCGGACGCGGCGCAGTTGACCAAGGCGGAGATCGAGGCGCGCCTGCAGGTGTACGAGCACTTCGCGTCGCTGCGCCGGAAGAGCACGGGGCTGGAGCGGGCCTTCGTGGCCGAGACGCCGCCGCTGCTCGGGATACGGCAGACGCGCTTCGTGGAGGGCGAGTACAAACTGACGGCGGACGACGCGATCGAGGGCAGGCGATTCGAGGACGTGGTGGCCATAAGTTCGTGCCCCGTAATCCACTACTACGGCTACCGGCGCTACCTGGAGCACGAGGGGTTTGACATTCCCTACCGCTGCCTGCTGCCGAACAGCCTTGACGGATTGCTGGTGGCCGGCCGCTGCATTTCCTCGGAGCAGCAGCCGTACGAGTCATTCCGGGCGATGGCGCCCATAACGGCGATCGGTCAGGCGGCGGGCACGGCGGCGGCGCTGGCCGCGAAGGAGGGCGTGCAACCGCGCAGACTGGACGTCTCGCGTCTGCAGCAGGCGTTGCTGGCGCAAGGCGCGGAGTTACGCAAGTAAGTACATCGAGACTCGGACGGCCTGTGCTCGCAGGGACACGGCGCCGCAGCGCCGAGCGCAAAGGCTAGGAGACGCTGATGAAGATCACACAAGTAGAGACGCTGCGTTTGGGTCGCTCGATTTTCGTGCGCGTGCACACGAACGAGGGCATCACCGGCATTGGCGAATGCAGCCCGATGAACGCGGCGGTGATTGAGGCTCACCTCGAGCATTCGCTCGCGCCCATGATCCTCGGCGAGGACCCCACGCGCATCGAGTGGCTGACCGAGAAGATGTTCGTCGGGGCTTACAAACTGGCCGGGCAGACGCAGCACCTGGCCATGAGTGGGATCGAGTTGGCCTTGTGGGACATCGCCGGCAAAGCCGCGGGAGTGCCGGTCTGGAAACTGCTCGGCGGGCTCTATCGCGACAAGGTGCCGGCGTACGCCTCCTCGCTGCGGCGCGACACCACGCCCGAGCAGGAAGCCCAGGACCTCGCAGCAATGGTGGAGAAGTACGGACTGCGGGCGGTGAAGATAAAGGTGGGGGAGCGCTTTGGGAAGGACGAGGACGCGGCGCCCGGGCGGTCGGAGGCGGTGGTGCGGGAATGCCGGCGCGTGCTGGGGGACGATGTGGCGATCATGGTGGATGCAAACGGAGCGTACTCCGCGCCGCGGGCGATCGAGTTGGGGAGGCGGATCGAGCAGTACAACGTCTTCCACTTCGAGGAGCCGTGCCCGTACAACGACGACGAGAGCACGGCCAAGGTGGCCGCGGCGCTGGACATGCCGGTGGCGGGTGGAGAGCAGGAGTGGGACTTGCTGCGCTTCAAGACGCTGCTGGCCAATAGCGTCGTGGACGTCGTGCAGCCGGACGTGAGCAAGATAGGCGGGCTGCTGAAGGCGAAGAAGATCGGGGTGCTGGCGGAGGCTTACGGGGCGCCGGTGACGCAGCACAACACGCAGCCGACGGTGGGGTCGGTGGCGGCCTTGCACTTTGCCGCGGTTTGTCCGGCGGCGCGCACGCCGCAGGAGTTCGAACTGGCGACCATCAGCGGCGAGCATCACCTGCGCGGCCTGCTGCTCGAGCCCGACCTGACGGTGCGAGACGGTTGTCTGCGCGTGCCCGAAGGACCAGGCCTCGGCATCGTGCTCGACGAGAAGAGACTTCAGGAACTGCGGACGGCGTAGGGCCGAGAAGTGGCCGCGCGTGGGGGCGGGGAGCCGGCAAGCAACCGCCGGGCATAGCGGTGCTGGGCATCGCGTTGGGGCCGTTTACTATCCGTGGGGCACGCCGTACTATGGAGGCCTGGGAACCGAAGCCCGGCTGGGAGCAGAGCAGATGACCAGGGAGGACATAGTCCGACGCATCGCAGAGCGCCGCGCCGATCTGGGGCGCTTGGGTGTGCGCTCGCTGGCGCTGTTTGGGTCGGTGGCCCGCGACGAGGCCGGCCGTGAGAGCGACGTAGACCTGTTGGTCGAGTTCTCAGAGCCGGTGGGCCTCTTCAGGTTTCTGGACGTGAAGGCCTACCTTGAAGGCTTGCTCGGCTGTCAGGTTGACCTGGTGACCTCCGACGCTCTGAAGCCGGGCCTGCGCGAGAGGGTTCTGCAGGAGGCGGTCAATGCCCTCTAGGGATTGGAGGCTTCGCCTGGAAGACATTCCCGAGGTGATCACCAGGGTCGAGCGCTACACCTCGGGAATGGACCGCCACGCGTTCGAAGCAGACCAGAGGACCGTGGATGCCGTGGTTCGGAACCTAGAGGTCCTTGGCGAAGCGGCTCGGTACATCCCGTCGCACGTAGAGGAGCGCCACCCGCACGTGCCCTGGGATAAGATGCGCGGAATCCGCAACCTCCTGGTGCACGAGTACTTCGGGGTGAGCGTCCCGATTCTCTGGCAGACGCTGAGAGAAGACTTGCCTCCCTTGGTACCACTGCTCCGAGACATCCTGGCCGCGGAACCGCGGTAGGCTGTCCGGGCGGGTGCGGGACGGGTGCGAACCGGCAGCAGCCGGGAAGGTCCACATCGGCGGGCGCGACGGAAGGAAGATGCTTCGTGCGGGGGTTCTGGCTTGTTGCAGCGGTCCCGCTGTTGGCCTTAGCCTGTACGCACGTCGGCGCACAGGAGCGTGGAATGAACGCAACGGGCGCGGACACCCATAGGGCAATGGGATACGTGCTGGTGACGCCGGGGGGGCCGGAGGATGGAGGAGACTTCGGCCCGGGCACGCCGGGCACAAGGACCTCCGGCATCCAAGAGGCGATTGACTACGCCAAGGCGCACTACAAGAACGTCTTCATAGCCGGGGTGCAGGGCGACAGGTCGGCTCCGGTCTACAACACCTCGGAGACCATCCAGGTGCCGCCGATGCAAGGGTTCCGCATTGACAGCGGCGAGTGCGTCATCAACTACACGCAGCCGACGGGCGACGCCATTCGCATTGATAGTGCGATGGACTGCTGGTATCGCTTCGGGTTGGTGGTGTCGCGCTCGGCGGACGCGGTGGTGCGCCTGAAGCCGGAGCATCCGGTGCCGATTGACGGCTTCGTGGTGCTCACCGACAGCGTGTTCGAGTGCTCGTCGGTGGTGGGCGCGGGCACGTTCAACCTGCAGACGTTGAACATCACGGGCGCCCCCGGAGGGGGAGGCATCGTCTTGGACGCTTCGGCAGGGCCGATCTTGTGGAACAAGGTCTTCGCGACCGCGGTGCTCCTGTGCGACAAGGGCGTGTATCTCACGAACGGCGGGACCGGCAACGCGGTCGCGTTCAACTGGATTCAGGTGCTGCACAATCACCAGTGCAACACGCACTTGCAGGTCGGTGACGCGGGCGCTGGGGCCGGGGCGGTGCGTGGCAACCGGATTGACATGTCCGTCAACAGCGAGGGGATTGAGGGAAGCGCCGGGGCGCAGATTTTCGGGCGCGGCAATCTGCTCACCCTCGACGTGCTGCAGGCAGCGGAGGGTAAGGGGCTCGTCTTCGAGGCGGAGTCGGGGGAGAACATCGTGACGGCGCTGGCGCTGGCGGGGGGGATAACGAACAACGCCACGGAGCCGACGAATCGGGTCGTGAGCGCCGCCCCGGTGGGATTCGAGGTGGAGACGCCGCCGGTGCCGCCCTCGGGTGAGCCGGTCACCAACCGCAACCCGTACCCCATCGAGGCTATCGCGCTCACGCCGGGGGATGTTTCTCAGTGGGCGGTCACGGACGCTGAGGGCGAATCGCAGAGCGTGGCGGCGCCCCTGCGGGCGGGCGAGCGTTTCATCCTGCAGCCGGGCGAGCGCCTGACGTTCGCCTATGCCTCGCCGCCGACGTGGCGATGGAGGGCGCTGGAGTAGGCGGGTCAGCCTCCTACAGGGATGCGTTCGTCGCGCGGTGGAGGACGGTGGGATAGTCGGGGACGCCGGTGGCGCCCCCTAAGGCTTCAATGCAGAAGGCAGCGCACGCGCAACCAATGCCCGCGGCCGTGACGATGTCCTCGCCGTACGCCAGGCCCGCGATGAAGCCGGCATCCCAGCAGTCGCCCGCGCCGGTGGTGTCCACGACTTGCGCGGGAAACGCAGGCACCCGCACACGCCGTTCGCCTTGCGCGACCAGGCACCCCTCGGCCCCCATCTTGAGCACCGCCGCGCGCGCGCCCAGCCCCAGTAGGTAGTCCGCCATCTCCTCGGCGGACGTTCCCGGGTAGATGGCACGCAAGTCCTCGAGACTGGGAAGCAGGTAGTCGCAGTGCGGCGCCATGGCCTCGAACGCATCACGGTTGGGGCCGAGGCCCCAACACTCGTCGAGGAAGGTCGTGACCCCACGCCTCTGCGCCTCGGCGAGAACGGCGGCCCCGGGCGCCCCGTCCATCCGTGGGAGCACCCATAGGTCCTGATAAACCAGGAAGTCGGTGAGCAGCAGCCGCTCGAGGTCGAAGTCGTCGAAGGTGACGGTCAGGTTCGCGCCGGGAGTGTGGATGAAGGTGCGGTCGCCGTCGGGATGAACGCCGACGAAGGTGAAGGGCGTGGCGTCGCTGTCGGAGACGCGGATGCCGCTGGTGTCCACGTCGCACTGGGCCAACTCGCGCAGCAAGAAAGCGCCGTTCGGGTCGTTGCCCACCTTCGAGAAAACGGCCGGCCGCAATCCCATGCGGGCCAGCGCGGAAGGCGTGTTGGCAGCGCCTCCACCCGGCATGAAGCGGAGGGTCTTGGTAACAGCCTGCGGATTCACGCCTGGCTCCGGGTAGCGCTCGAGGGGGCCGCTCAGGGCGTCCACCACCAGGATGCCGAGGCAGTGGATGCGCGTCATGCTCGCGCCGCCGCGCCGGTAATGCGAATCCACTTTCCCACCACCGGCGCCATCGCCTGCATCGCGACTGCCTGCGCGGCCGGCGCCCAGAGGTTCTCCCGAGATT
>CAZGSV010000160.1:0-5388 GCA_964528605.1 uncultured Armatimonadia bacterium | reverse complement strand
TGACCCTGGAGATCCACATGCACACGCTGCACGATCGCGCCCGCTCCACCCGCGACCTCCTGCGCGCCGTCGGCTCTCCGCGCATCAAGGCCACCCTGGATCCCGGCAATATCCTCGCCACCCCCGGCGCCGAGCCTCCCGCGCGCGCCATTGAAATGCTGCGCGACTACATCGGCTATCTGCATCTTAAGAACGCCCGGCAGGTCGGTAATCACTTCGACTTCAGTCAGTTGCTCGAAGAGGGTAACCTCGACTACTATGCCATCCTGACCGCCGCCCGCCAGCACGATCTCCAGGTGCCTATGTGCATCGAGTACTGTGGCCGTGGCGACGTGCGCCGCGCCGCGCGCCTGGACATCGCCTACCTGCGCTCACTGCTTGCCGATATCTATTAGTCGGCCTTCCATCGGCCGCGCATAGAGGTGTCTCCCGATGGCTGAGAAACTTGCCCTTTTCGGTGGGCCTAAGACGGTCACCGAGGTGCCGCCGATCTGGCCCTACCTCGAGGACCAAGACATCGAGGCTGGCTGCCAAGGCCTGCGCAAGTCGCGCGAAGACACGCGCTACCTCACCGCTCCCGGCGGCGGCGGCCCCGTCGGTGATTTTGAAAAGCGCTTCGCCGAATACTTCGGCGCCAACTATGCCATCAGCACCTGCGGCGGCGGCCCCGCCCTGCACATAGCCCTCGCCGCCGCCGGCGTCGAGGTCGGCGACGAGGTCATCGTCTCCCCCTACACCTGGGGCCAGACGGTATCCTGCATCCTGCACCAGAACGCCATCCCCGTGTTCGCCGACATTGACCCCAGAACCTATAACCTGAGCCCCAGGGCCATCGAAGGGCGCATCACCTCACGCACTCAGGCCATACTCGTCGTTCACCTCTACGGCCATCCTGCCGACATGGACGGCATCATGACACTGGCCAACGAGCGCGGCCTGCGCGTCATCGAGGACTGCGCCCAGGCCTCCGGCGCTCGCTACCAGGGCAGGTGCGTGGGCACCTTCGGCGACTTCGGTTGCTTCAGCATCGGCTCCGGCAAGAACTTCATCGGCGGCGAGGGCGGCATGCTCGCCTGCAACGACCAGCGCCTCTATCAGTGCGCCAGCCTTGTCGGCATGCACCCCGCTCGCCACGCCGCCGATCTCGTCGATCAAGACCTAAGGCAGCAGTCCGATAGCCTCATCTACACCTACCGCATCCACCCCCTAGCCGCCGTCATCGCCAACAGCCAACTCGACCGCCTCGAGGCCATGAACGAGTGGCGCCGCCGCAACGCCGAGCGGCTGAGCGCCGGCCTGGAGAACATACCAGGCATCGCCCCCCCCTACGTCGCGCCCGGTTGCGAACACGCCTACCATATGTACTGCCCCACCTTCGTGCCCGAGCAGGTGGAGGGCGTGTCGCGCGATAAGTGGATCGAGGCCTTGCGCGCCGAGGGCGTGCCCATCGGTCCCGGCTACGTGCGCACCCCCATCCACCTGCGCCGCGTCTTTCAGGAGAAGAACTACTTCTATGGCAAGGGTTGTCCCTGGCGCTGCACCCGTTCACCGGTCGAGTACCGGGGCGGCGACTGCCCCGTCGCCGAGGACCGCTGCGCCCGCACCGAACTCACCCTGGGCGGCGGCTCCAACTGGTATCGAGACTGCTCCTCGCTGATCGACCAGTACCTCGCCGGCTTCGAGAAAGTCACCGCCAACCTCGACGCCCTGCGGCAACACGCCCCCCAGTAGTGCGCCCGGGCTGGCAGTGAACCAGGTGGCGGGCCGCTGTGTTATTGGGTTATAGTGTGAACGGCCTTGGCAGGCCGCCCTCGGGCAGGCCGACGTCGTGGCGAATCAGCGGAGGAGGTAACATGACGCGCGAATTGATCTTAGTACTCGCTCTGTCAGCGGGCGCTTCTTGGGCGGGTCCGTCGTTCTTCGGCCCCACGGGAGTGCTCAACACTCCCACCGCCGCCGTCGTCCAGCCCGGCTCCTACAACGCCTTCGTCAACTTCGTCAGTTCGGATCCCAGCGACCTGACCCGCTACGGCGCCAATGCCGGCTTTGGGGTCTCGACGCCCTTCGAAGTCGGCATCACCCGGTGGGACCCGGAACTGGGTGACTCCCGCCTCGTCCTCAACGCCAAGGTCGTGCTCCCGGTGCAGATGAAGACCCCTGGCTCGCTCTCGGTGGGCGTAGTGGACATCACTGACGAGATCACCCAGACGCCCTACGTGGTCTATAGCCGCGAGTTCGCCATGGGCACCGGCCCGCAGTCCAGGCCCGTCTACGGCTCCATCGGCTTCGGCAGCAGCAATTTCGACGTGCTCGACGGCTTGTTCCTGAGCGCCGCTACTCCCATCGCCAACAACGCCTGGCTCATGTTGGAGTTCGACGCCGAGGACTTCAACGCCGCCGCTCGCCTGAGACTGAGCGACACGCTTTCGGGCGACATCGGCATCGTCAACAACGACCTCGGCCTCGCTTTGGCCTACACTTTGGTGGGCAAGTAGACCCCAAGTCATCCTGGTGCACCGCAAGGAGGGCCCTTGGGCCCTCCTTGCGTGTTGTACCGAGCGGGTAGGGCGCTCTGCCTCTTGCCTGGCCTCGCGCGCCTTGGTACAACCGGGCCACTCTCACCCGGAGGCGCTACTATGAGGCGTTTTCTCGTTGTCGCCATCGCCTGCGCTCTCGCCATTGGCGCTTGCTCCCTCGCTCTACCCGCGCGCGCCGAACTCAAGGCGGGCGCCGCTCGGGTAAGCATCACGCCCGATGTCCCGGCCAAGGCAGTCCCCCTCGGCGGCTACTCCGACCGCCTCGGCAAGCCGGCCACCGGCGTCCACGACCCCGTCTGCGCCAAGGCCCTAGTCCTCGATGACGGGCAGACCAGACTTGCCATCGTCGGCCTCGACCTCCTCGACCCACCGCCCAACATGCGCCAGGCCGTCTTCGAGCGCCTCGGCGGCTTGCTGCCCGAAGTCCAGAACCTCCTCCTGTGCGGCACCCACACCCACAGCGCGCCCGCGGCCATGGACCCCAAGGGCGACCTCCTGCCTCAGGTGCTGGGCAAGTTCGACCAGGAACTCTACGACTGGACCGCCGACCGCATCGCCGAGGCCGTCAAGCAGGCGGCCTCCAAGTTGACCGCCGCCAAGGCGGGCACCGGTTCCGTCTACGTTTGGGGCTTCAACCGCAACCGCCGCGATGAGTTCGGGCATACCACCTTCGACCCCGAACTCACCGTCCTCAAGGTGACGGACGCGCAGGACAACCCGCTCGCGCTCCTCCTCAACTTCTCCGCTCACGGCACCATCCTCGGCGGTGACAACATGCTCATCTCCGCCGAGTGGCCCGGCGCGATGGAGCGCTACCTGGAGCAGCAGTTCCCCGGCTGCGTCGCCGCCTTCATCAACGGCGCGCAGGGGGATCAGTCGCCCGTGGCGCCCGAGGCGAGCGATGTGTGGGGGCGCGTGGAGGGCTGCGGCAAAAGTCTGGGTGAGAAAGCCGCCGCGCTCATCCCGGACATCGCCGTCTCCGACTCCGTGCCCCTAGCGGTGGCAATCAAGGACACCCAATTGCCCCCCCCGACGCTGCCGCCCGGCCTGCTCGAACTCGACCTCGGCATTGACCCCGCCGTCGCGCAGCAAATCGCGGGCGCGCTCTTTCCCGCTTCGGCGCCCATGGGCGTGGTGCGCGTGGGCGATCTCTTCCTGCTTGCCGTGCCCGGCGAGATGATGGCGGGCCTGGGCCAAGAGATCAAGGACGCGGTGAAGGTTAAGGGCGCCAAGCACCCGGTCATTGCCGGCCTGGCCAACGCCGGCCTCGGCTACATCCTGCGCCCCGAGGACTACCTGCTCGGCGGCTACGAGGCCAGCGTTTCCTTCTACGGGCCGCAGATGGGCTTCGCCGTCCAGGACGCCCTACTGGCCGCCGCCGACCAAGTGCTCAAGCCAAGCGGCTAAAGAACCGGCGCTCTACCACCAACGTGGTCATGCCCGCGCCCGCCCCGCGCGCGCCCGTAAGGTCGCATGGCCATAGGCCCCTACCGTCGCGACGCCGTTAGGCGCCCTTGTAGGAGCACCCTCCGGGTGCGACCCCGGGCGACGCCGTTAGGCGTCGAGTCGTAGGGGCGACCCGGTGGGTCGCCCAATGCCCTGTAGCAGCCCGCCTCAGGAGGGCCGCGATCACCATGCCGTGCAGACGGCGCCCTCAGCCCGACCTCCGGCGCTACCCGCCAGCGGGAATGCCAGCGCCAGAGGTGGACGACATACTCGACCGGCTAGAGGCGCCTTGGCCGCGGCGCATTCAGAACGCCTTTCGAGAAGTCTCCGACCCCGAGGAGGAGCCGAGCGATGCGTATGCCGCCTCGGGGCAGGTCGTGGAGATGGTCAAGAAACTGGGCCTTCAGCCTTTCCGCCCACCTCAGCCGCTGCCCACCATTGACGAAGACCAGATCATGCTAGTCTGCTGGATGGCAGTGGAGGCCGGCTAGCAGGCCTGAGTGTGATCGAGCAGGTCCGCGGGCTCGTGCCCTAGCTGGGCCTTACCTCTATCTTGGGCCCCCCGGGCCCGTTCCCCCGGATCGTCACGTGCCAACTCTGTCCGAGCGCGCGTAGGATAGCAACGGATCCGGTGGCCAGGAGGGAGACCCCGCCAGCAAGGAGGATCGCCAGTTTGCTCGTCGGCTCTGGGTCCCACACTGCGATCAGTACCAGCCAGATACCGACGCCGCAGATTCCCAGACCAGCCAGTACTTGCAGGATCTCCCGCTTGCTCATCCCCGCTGACCGCATGGCGCCGATCAGCGCCACGCCGGACCTGAGGGAGTCTGGGGTAACGCCTATGCCGGCGTCGTCCTGAAGAATAAACCGTGTTCTCTTCTTGTAGTGCTCCAGCACTTCAGCAAACCACTCTGGGTCGGAGGTCTTGACGATTGGCGAGTTGTTCTCGCCGTCAGAACCTTGTCCCATCGACACCTAACCTCCCTTCACTTGACCAGATTGCTGGGCCAGTGGGCCAGGCCCGAAGTGTACCGCGGGTCCACGAGCTGCGCACGGCTGCCGTGTGCTAAGAGCCTATGGGCTCCACCCCCCTCCGAGTCGGTCGGCGCGATGGCCAGCAGCCAAGTAGGGCTCCGGCGTCAGCTCTGGCAACGGGCTGCGTGGCCTCCTGCGGCCCCAGGCCTCCAAGGCATGGTGACACAACAAGTGGGACTCACCTACTGTTGGCGCTTTCGGGCGAGGTTGCAGAAGCGATGGGTCAACCGAGCGTTTGGCGGCACCGTCAGGCCGCCCAGATGCCACTCCTCAACGTGGTCAACGTGGGCGTCGTCGATGCCCTGAATAGTCTGGCCGCAGATCTCGCAGACGGGGGCGCGTTCAAACATCTCACGCTTCAATGCTGGCG
>CAZGSV010000159.1:0-5462 GCA_964528605.1 uncultured Armatimonadia bacterium | reverse complement strand
GCCTGCAAGTGGGCACGGCGGCGCCGTGCCCCTACGGCGGGTAAACCAGGCGGCTCGCCCCTACGGCGCAGCGTACGAGGGCACCGCCACGGATGCCGCTGAGGCCCTGCACCCGGTGGCTGACCGCGACGCATGGGTGGTCGCGAGCGTGCGGTCAAAGTGGGGGGTTAGACGCCGACGACGGACTCGACCGGGACGTAGGCGGGCAGCCTGGTGGGAGCGGCGCGCTCGGTCGGCGGGGCGAGGCTGAGGAGCATAGCCACCTCAGTCGCGACGTCTTGGAAGCCGGCTTTCGTCAGGGCCGCTGCGCTGGGGCCCGCCGTACGGCGGGCGGCGGTCAGGGCGCGCGTCGGGCAGTCAGGACGAAGGGCTGCTGCGGCGGCGAGAAGTCGGGGTAGGGAGTCGGGCGAGCCGGCCCAGTTGGTGAGCATCTGGGCGGGCACGATGCTGCCCTCGCGGATGACTTCGGCGGAGGCCACCGTGACCACGCTCGGGGCGTCGGCCTCGAGGGCGTAGACGGTGGCCGGCGCGCAGGCGGGCCTCTGCTGTTTGCGCCAGCGCCAGAGGGCTTCGTCGAGCGGGAGCCAGCCTTCGTGGTCGCCCCAGAATGAGGTTAAGGCGGCGCTGACGTGTTGCTGATCGGCGACCTTGTCGAGCGCACGGAGTTGGAGGCCGGCCGCAGGCGCGGGCGCGCGCTCCCACACGTGGATCAGGAACCAGTCGCGAAAGCCGAGGGAGAGGTAGAACTCGTGGGGCGGGGTGCCGGGCTGGGTGAAGAGGATGTTGGCTTCGACGCGGCCCTTGACTGACTGGAGGGAGCGGAGCATGAGGGCGCGGGCCAGGCCGCGGCGGCGGTGGTCGGGGTGGGTCATGACGCTGTCGGTGATGGCGACCGGGCGGACCTGACCGGCGACGACCATTTGTGCGGTGGTGATGAACAGGCTGGCCGCGAGATCATCTCCGGCGAGAGCGATCTGCGAGGCCTGCCAATCGAAGCCGGGGCGCCCACTGAACCACTCGAGGTAGTCGGGGCTGATGTTGAGGGCGCCTTCGTAGTGCTGGAAGCAGAGGCGGAAGAGGTCCACCATGGGGGCCAGGACGCCGCGGCGCTCGGACAACGAGCCTACTGCGTAGTGTTGGCCGGCTGCGGTGAGGGAGTCCAATCAGAGCCCGCCAATCCTTTCCCCGCGCGGGCCGACGGGCTGCTGAGCGACGGTCACGGAGACGTCAATCTGGTTGGCTTGGCGCCAGACGCGGAGGTGGTGGCCGGAGCCGACGGCGCTGGCGCGGATGGCGGAACGCAGTTCGCTGATGGAGGTCATCACGCGATCATCGTAGGAGAGCACGACGTCGCCGAAGGCGAACTGAGCCTGGGCTGCGGGGCTCTCGCGGTACCAGCCGGCGATGACCAGGGTGGCGCCTTTCGGCAGGCCGGCTTGGCGGGCGGCTTCGGGGTTCACGGTCTCGACGACGAGGCCGAGCCAGCCGCGCACGACCTTGCCGGTGCTGATGAGGGCGTCGGTGACGTGCTTGGCGATGTTGCTGGGGATGGCGAAGCCGATGCCTTGGTAGCCGCCGGTCTTGCTGAAGATGAAGGAGTTGATGCCGACGAGTTGGGCGCTGAGGTTGACGAGGGCGCCGCCGCTGTTCCCGGGATTGATGGCGGCGTCGGTCTGGATGAAGTTCTCCAGTTCGGAGGCGGGGGTGCCGATATGCTGCAAGGCGCTAACGATGCCCTGGGTGACGGTTTCGGCGAGGCCGTAGGGGCTGCCGACGGCGATGACCCACTCGCCGACCTGGAGTTTGGAGGAGTCGGCCCACTGGAGCCAGGGGAGGTTGGTGGCTTCGATGCGGAGGACGGCGAGGTCGCTGGCGGGATCGGCGGCGATGAGGCGGCCGCTGAAGGTGCGGCCGTCGCTGAGGGTGACCTCGATGGACTGCGCGCCCTGGACGACGTGGGAGTTAGTGACGACATAACCGTCGGGGCGAATGATGACGCCGGAGCCGAGGCTCTTGCGCTGGCGAGGGATGACCAGGCTGGGCCCGCCTTCAAAGCCGAAGGGGCCGAAGTCGAAGCCGAAGGGCACGCGCTCCTGGACCACGGAGGTGGTGTTGACGTTGACGACGGCGGGTGTGGCCTGGCGGGCGATGGTGGTGAAGACGCGGTTGAGTTCGGTGAGGTCGGCCGCTTGGGCGGGGGCGAGGGACCCCAGGGGCGCGGGAGCGCGAGCGGACCTGAGTGCCATGCCGATGCCGATGCCGACCACGAGGGCCATGGCCAACATGGCTGCAAGGGCTGCTCTTCTGCTCATCGAGGGAGCACCTCCGGGGGCAAGATTAGCACCGCGGGCGGAGTTGCTCAATCGGGGGTTTAGCGGAGGGGCGTGGTGGAGTTGATTGGGGGTGTTGGAGGGCGAGGGGTTTTGACCCAGGGGCGAGGGGGCCATATACTCGCCGCGGACCTGAGGGAGGTGCCTGCAAGATGATGAACTGGCTAGGCGAGAGGCCGGAGCGCGAGCATCTTGGGAAGCGGGTAGGAGAGATGTGGCAGGCGGGTGGGGTGCGGCGCGTGACGCTGGAGGAGGGGCCGTGGGGCGGCACGGAGGCGGTGGTATTCCGCACTGGGAGCGGCTTTTCTTTCTGGGCGTTGCCGAGTCGGGGGCTGGACATTTCGCACGCGGAGTATTGCGGGGTGCCGCTGGCGTGGCTGAGCCCGGCGCGGGAGGCGCATCCGAGCCGGTACGAGCCGGAGGGGCTGGGCTGGCTGCGCGGGTTCTTCGGAGGGCTGGTGGCGACCTGCGGGATGACCTATATGGGCGCGCCGTGCAACGATCTGGGGGCGGAGTTGGGGTTGCACGGGCGCTATTCGTATCTGCCGGCGTTCGGGGTGCAGGCGGACGCGGAGTGGGGGCAGGACGGCTACGAGATGTGGGTGCAGGGGAGGGTGCGCGAGGCGGCATTGTTCATGGACAAGTTGGAGTTGAAGCGGCGGATAAGCGCGCGCTTGGGCGAGAGCCGGCTGTTGATCAGCGACGTGGTGACGAACATCGGGCACGACCCCTCGCCGCTGATGCTGCTGTACCACATCAACCTGGGGTACCCGATAGTGGACGAGGGGTCGGAGTTAGTTGCGCCCAGCAAGACGGTGCGGCCGCGGGACCAGATCGCGCGGACAGGGGTGCGTGATTATGCGCGGTTCGAGGCGCCGCAGCACGGGTACAAGGAGCAGGTGTTCTACCACGAGATGGCGGCGGACGAGAGCGGGTATGTGGGCACGGCGATAGTGAACCGGCGGCTGGCGGACGGAAAGGGCCTGGGGGTCTATGTGCGCTACCGGCAGCGTGAACTGACGGACTTCGCGGAGTGGAAGATGATGGGCGAGGGCGACTACGTGGTGGGGCTGGAGCCGGCGAACGGGCACGTGGAGGGGCGGGCGCGGGAGCGCGAGCGCGGGACGCTGAAGACGATCGAGCCGGGCGAGGTGGTGGAGTTTGCGGTCGAGATAGGGGTGCTGACTTCGCCGGAGGCAATTGAGGCGCAGCGGCAGGCGGCGCGGGCGCTGGTCGGGCCGGAGGGGCCGAAGATCTTCGCGTGATGGGCCGGGCGTAGAAGCGCGATAATCACGGATCGGGGGCGTGGTCCAGCGGGCTAGTACAGGGGGGGGAAGATGTTGTGGCCGGCCTTGCCGATGGCGACGTCGAGGGCGAGGAAGGCGGCGGAGATGAGGTACTCGCCGAGGACGAGGCCAAGGGCGGCGGGGAGGAGGCGGCGGTAAGGGCCGTAGCCGCCGTAGCGGCGGATGAGCGTCTGGGCCAGCCAGCCGAGGAAGAACGAGAACCAGATGACGTGGGCGGTATTGGTGGAGGACATAACGAAGCCCAGGGGATGGAGGGGCCACCAGAGGAAGCGGTATTGGAGGAGGATCATGGTGGCCATGAAGGCGGCGCCGATGCCAGTCCAGAGGATTTCCTGCAGGCGGGGGCCGGCGGGGTTGTTGAGGTTGCTGGCCATGCGGCCGAAGGGCCATTGAGGGGCGCTGCTGAAGTAGCTGGGCTGGAGGGCGAGGCCGCCGTGGCGGTAGGCCAGGGTGAGCACCATGTAGTTGGCGCAGAGGATGGTTATGAGGAAGGCGCCGCCGACGCCGAGGAGGAGGAGGCCGCCGGCGATGCGGGAGGCGTGGCCGATCTTGAGGGTGTCCATCAGGTAGGGCATGAGGATGGTCTCTTGGTTGTACATGTAGTCGCGCTCGGGCATAGCGATGGCGGCGAGGGAGCCGAAGGCGAGGCCTCGGGTGCCGAAGAAGTTGAGGGCCACGTCCTGAGGCATCCAGGAGCCCTCGACGAAGATGGCGCCGCCGGCGTTGACGAGGCGGGCGAGGATGGTGGCCTCGACGAAGAAGATGAACAGGAGGATGGCGGCACCGAGGGGGCGGGAGCCGGCTAGGCAGAGCCAGGCGACCATGCCGCCGAAGAAGGCGAAGAAACCGAGCACGGCGAGGACGAAGGGAAGGGGCTCGGAGGGGTCACGGCGGCGCCACCATCCTTTGCTGACGGCGGCGCGCCAGGTGGCGAGGAGTTCTCTGCGCGCGGTCCACAGGAGGAAGAAGAAGAGGGCGAAGAAGGCGCCTTCTTCCTGGCTGCTGACGAGGTCGGTGCCGGCCCACCAGAGTTGGGCCTCGCCGAAGCCGAGGGCGCGGAAGAGGACCATCTGGAAGCGGTGGAGCCAGAAGAAGAGCCACATGGAGAGTGCGATTTCGGCGGTGACGAGGTAGGCGACGCCGATGACGGCGAAGATGAGGAAGAGGCGGAGGTCTTGGAGGACGTCCCAGGGGCGCATGCTGAAGCCGGAGCCGATCGCGATGCCGGAGATGGGGATTTGGGGGAAGCCTTGGAAGTAGACGCTGAGGCTGTTGAAGGCGTGGAAGGAGGCGGGCACGGCGAAGCCGAGCCAGAAGAGGCGACTGCGGAGGATACTGGTTTTGTCGGGCGGGGGGGCGCCGCCACCGACGAGGGAGAGGGGAACGCGGGTGAGAGGGAAGGTTAGTTTCTCGCTTTCGATCCAGCGGCGGCGCAGGATGAGGGCCCAACAGGCGAAGGCGCCGAAGAAGAGGGCGGTGAAGAGGGTCCAGGCGGCGAGGGGGACGAGCCAGGCGCGCCAGGGAATGGTTTGGCCTTTGGCGAGGCCTTCGAAGAAGGCGGTGATGACGTAGCCTTGGTTGGGAGGGTGTATCCAGTCGGGGAGGTAGCGGAAGAGGAGTTCCCTCCATTTGTTGCTGGGGTTGGCGAAGTAGAAGGGGGCGGCGCAGACTTGGGTGACCCAGGTGCCGTAGCCGGTGGCGGCGAGGGCGACGGTGGCCAGCAACATGCAGTAGATGAGCAGGAGTTCGGTGCGGCGCCAGGCGAGGCGCGGGCAGAGCCGGCGGGCGAGGGCGTTGTAGGCGGCCACTAGGAGAAACAGGAGGG
>CAZGSV010000158.1:0-5556 GCA_964528605.1 uncultured Armatimonadia bacterium | reverse complement strand
GACCCACCAGGTCAGCCCATACCCGTTTCTTCTTGTAGGCGCTCAGCCCCTCCCTGATCGCTGCGGCCAACGCCTCCGCCGTCGGCTCGCGAAATACAAAGCCGTTGCCTTCCCCGGTTGCCGCATCGAAGCCCTGCACCGTGTCGGCCAGCCCTCCCGTTGCGTGCACCACCGGAATCGAGCCGTAGCGCAAGGCGATCATCTGCCCCAACCCGCAGGGCTCGTAGCGCGAAGGCATCAGGAACAGGTCGGAGCCCGCATAGATCAGGTGTGCCAAGTGCTCGTCAAAGCGGAAGAGCGCCTTGATCCGGTCCGGATGCTCGTTCGCCAGCGCCTCCAGCCGGCCCTGTATGTCCTCCTCGCCGACGCCCAGCACCACCAACTGGAACTTCTCCTCGAGCAGCCCCGGCAGCGCCTCGCACAGCAGATCGAAGCCCTTCTGCCGCGCCAAACGCGCCACCACGCCCAACACCGGCGCCGCTGCCGCGGGCAGACCCACCTTCTGCTGCAACGCCTCCTTGTATGCGGGCTTGCGGCTCCCGGGCGTTCTCGCGCTCACCGCCGGCAAGTACTTGTCCTCCCCGGGATTCCAGACCCTCGTGTCAATCCCGTTCAGTATGCCCGCCAGCCGGTCGGCGCGCTCGCGCAGCACGCCGTCCAGCCGCTCGCCGAAATCGGGAGTCTGGATTTCCTTGGCATAGGTGGGGCTGACCGTCGTCACCATATCGGAGAACAAGAGGCCCGCCTTAAGGAAGTTGACCTGGCCGTAGAACTCCAGCCCGTCCACGCAGAACAGATCCCAGGGCAGCCCCGCTACCTCCATCGTCTCCTCCGGAAAGATGCCCTGGAAGGCCAAGTTGTGCACCGTGAAGAGCGTGCGCGTGCGCGCGAACCGCGGCTCCGCCTCCGCGAGCAGCCGCAAGTAAACCGGCACCAGCCCCGTCTGCCAGTCGTTGCAGTGGACTACGTCCGGTTGCCAGTCGTTAGTGCGGACGAGTTCGGCGACCGCACGGTCGAAGAAGACGAAACGTTCCGCCTCGTCCGTATAGCCGTAAAGGCGGTCGCGCCAGAAGTAATGATCGTTGCGCACCAGCACCGTCTTCACGCCTGCCCCAAGCGAAGCAGGCGGCTCGTGGTAGGTCACCACCGCATCCTGGCCACGAACGGGTACCGCACTCTCCTCAACCATGCCGACCTCGCGGTAGAACGGCAGCACGAGAGTTACTTCCGCACCCAGTTCCGCCAGCGCCACCGGCAAGGACCCGGCGACATCGGCCAAGCCGCCGGTCTTCGCGTACGGCACCGCCTCCGAGGACACCAACATCACCCGCAACTTACGCTCCACCGTCGTGCCTCCTTAGTCGTGGACTTTGCCCCACTGTCATGCCCGCGCACAGGCGTGCCCGAGGGACCAGTCTGGGCCGCCAGCCGCCGCCGTTTGGCGCCTCCGGGCCGCTGAGGAGCAGCGCCAGCCGCCAGGCCAGGTCCGCGCTCGCGATGGCCCCCGGAGCGCCGCTCGTTCCTCGGATCAGGCCCAGCCAGCGCAACTCGCCCCCGGCGGAGCGCTGCACCTGCTGGGCAAGCGCGACGTACCTCTCCCGCGCCTCCGCGGCCGGCGCCTCTCCGCTCATCAGCAGCCAAACCGGCGCCTCTCCGCGCCGCTGCACCAGACTTCTCACCCCCGCGCACACCCGTGCCAGCGAGCGTGCCAAAGGCAATGTTACCACTACCACGACATCGGTGGCCAAAGGGCAAGGCGGGCCAATGCCCTGCTCCAACGCCCACATCAGACACACGGCGTCGCCGTACCCGCGCCCCTCGAGCGGCGCCGCCCAGAGAACGCGGCATCTCCCGACGAGTCCCCCCAGCACCCCGCCCAGCGCCTCCCCAAGGTGCCAAGCCGACACCGCCTCGTCCGTTGAGTACAGGAAGCACCGCGGCCGTACGCGCGCCCTAGGGCTGCCAGCGACCCCAGCGCGAGCCCTGAGCCCTGCCGCCTGATCTGGTCTCACCTCGGGCGCTCCTCCAGCCAAGGCGCGGCGCGCACGCCTCTCAACACCAAGGAGGTCAGCAGCCCCACGTTCGCCGGGCAGATGTCCTCGGGCACCCGCTGGCCGAATGTAAGATAGGAAAACGCCAAGCCCGGCTGCTCCGCCATCGCAAGCAGGCCGCCGAACGACTCCGTCTCATCCAACTTGGTCACCGTCAGGCGGTTGCAGCCAATGCTGCCGAAACGCGCGACTATCCGCCGCAAGTCGCTCTCGCGCGTGCTTGCCTCCAGCACCAGGTGGCACTCGTCCGGCTTGATCTGCCGCGCCAGCAGCCGAATCTCCTCCAGGTGCGCCGCGTGCCCCGGGGAGCGGCCCGCAGTGTCCACCAGAATCAGACGGCAATGCCGCAGCGCGTGCAGCGCGCGGGTCGCCTGGCCGGGTGTCTCCACCACCCGCAGCGGCAGCCGCGCTAGGCCGGCGAACACCCGCATCTGCTCCACCGCCGCGACGCGAAACGTGTCCATCGTCAGCAGCCCCACCGCCAACCGCCGCTCGAAGGCGAAATGCGCCGCCAGTTTCGCCATCGTCGTCGTCTTGCCCACGCCCGTCGGGCCCACGAACAGACAGAGGTACGGTCGCGACGACAACTGCGGGTCCATGGCCGCGCATGAGCCCAACCTCCGGCTGACCACCTCCGCCAGCGCCTGCAAGTGCTCCTCGCGCGTGTCGAGCGCCCGCGGCGTCGGCGCCAGCGCCCGCCGCGCCGTCTCCCACAGCAGTTCCCCCCCCAAACGCGCCGGCACCTCCGCCTGCTCCAGTAGCCGCCCGAGCGGCGAGCACGGCGCCTCCTCCGGTCGAACCCTCAGGCCCTCTACCGCCTCGCCAAGCCGGGCCACTTGCTGTGCCAGCGCCTGAAGCAGGGCCAGGCTCTCCGTCTGCCCGTCCAGCCTAGCCAGCGCCCGTGCCTCAACCTCGACCGGCCCGGGCAGCAGCCCGAAAAGCCGCGACCGCCGGCGCGTGGAGACGATCTCCGCGTCCGGGCCCAGCGACTCCCGGATCTGCTCCAGCGCCTCATGCAGGCTGCTCGCCACGAACCTCGCCGGCGTCATTGCACGTTCACCGTCTCCACCGGAACCACCGTCATCGCGGCCGGCACCTGACTCGCGCACACCACGGCCACGCGTGGCAGGAAACTGCGCAGCAGCCGCCGCAGCGGCAGCCGCAGGTCCAGCGCGGTCAGCACGACCGGCACCTGTCCCTGCCTCGACAACCTCTCGGCGCCCCGCGCGACCGCCTGAATGATCCTCTGCGCGAAGCGCGGCTCCAAGGCCAGCCGCGCGGCGCCCTCCACCTCCCGCAGCCCCTCCCGCAGCACTTGCTCCGTCGCCGGCTCCAGACTGACCACCTGTAGGTTGCCTTTGCCGTCCTGCAGGTCGGCGCAAATCGTCCGCGCCAGAGCCACCCTCACCCCCTCGAGCAGCGCGTCCGTGTCCTTGGTCACAGGCGCGCGGTCGGCCAGCGTCTCCAGTATCGTCACCAGGTCGCGTACGCACACCCTCTCCGCAAGT
This sequence comes from uncultured Armatimonadia bacterium, assembly GCA_964528605.1. Taxonomy (GTDB): domain Bacteria; phylum Armatimonadota; class Zipacnadia; order CAZGSV01; family CAZGSV01; genus CAZGSV01. Next base: position 1,997 of record CAZGSV010000158.1, on the reverse strand, counting down.
AGGCCCTGCAACACCTTCTGCACCTGCCCAGCGCTCAGGTGCTCGGGGATCAGTTCCTCCACCAGCGCCGCCTGGGTCTCACGCAACCGGTTCAGCAACTCGCGTGTCTCTTGCCGGCCGAGCAGTTCGGCCGCATGATCCTTGATGACCTCCCCCAGGTGGGTGACCACCACCGCCACCGGCTCCACCACCGTGTACCCGCTCCCCTCTGCCTCCGCGCGTCGCTCCAGACGAATCCACACAGCCGGCAGGCCGAACGCGGGCTCCTTCGTCCGCACGCCCTCTATCAGCGCCTGCGCCTCCGCCGGCGCAATCGCCAACAGGCATTCCGGCACCGCCTCCCCCTGCGCCACCTCCGCGCCGCGCAACTTGATCGAGTACGCCGTGGGCGCCAACTCCGCGTTGTCGCGAATGCGGATGGGCGCCACCACCAGACCCAGTTCGCTTGCCAGTTGCCGCCTCAAGGCCGTTACCCGTTCGAGCAGCCCACCGCCCTCTCCCGGCTGCGCCAGCGCCACCAGCGAGTAGCCCAACTCCAGCGCGATAGTGTCGAGCCGTAAGGCCGCGGACACGTCCTCCGGCGGAGTCGCCCGCGCCTTCGCCTCCGTGGGCGCCCTCGCCGGCCGACCCCGCAAGGACAGAGCAGTCAGGCCGGTTAGTAGCGCCATCCCCAAGAACGGCAGTTTGGGCAGTCCCGGCAGCAGCGGCAGCGCCACCAGCATCCCCGCCGTCACCGCCGCCGCCCGCGGGTGCGCGAGTATCTGCGAGGCCAGGTCGAAGCCGAGGTGCCCCTCGGAGGCGGCGCGCGTAACGATGATGCCCGTGGCGGTCGAGATCAGCAGCGCCGGAATCTGCGTCACCAACCCCTCGCCGATCGTCAATCTGGTATAGGTCGCCAGCGACTCCGACACCGACATCTGGTGCTGCGCCACTCCCACAACGAAACCGCCCAGTATGTTCACCGCAATGATCACCATCGCCGCGATGGCGTCCCCCCGCACGAACTTGCTCGCGCCGTCCATGGCGCCGTAGAAGTCCGCCTCGCGCTCTATCTCCCGCCGCCGTTGCCGCGCCTGTTCCTCGTTGATCAGGCCGGCGTTCAGGTCCGCGTCCACCGCCATCTGCTTGCCCGGCATCGCGTCCAGCGTGAAACGCGCCGCCACCTCCGCCACCCGCCCCGCGCCGTTGGTGATCACCACCAACTGAATGACCACCAGAATCGCGAAGACCACCGCCCCCACCACGAGATTGCCCCGCACCACGAAATCGCCGAACGAACGGATCACCTCGCCCGCATACGCCTGGCTCAGGATCAGCCGGCTGCCGGAGACATTCAGCGCCAGCCGGAACAGCGTCGCCACCAGCAGCAGCGAAGGAAACGAGGCGAACTCCAGCGCGTTGCGCGTGTACATCGTCACCATCAAGGTGAGCACCGCGCCCCCGATGTTGAGCACCAGCAGCAGGTCCAGCAGCCGCGGCGGCATCGGCACGATGAGCATCATCACGATGCCCACCACCACGCCCGCGGCGATGATGTCGCTGTACTGCATCAGCCGCAGCCCGCTCAAGCCGCGCCCCCCCTGCGTTCCCGGTGCCACCATCACCTACGCCGCCCGACCCATCCGGTACACGTAAGCCAGCACCTCCGCCACCGCCCGATACAGGTCCGGCGGAATCTCCGCTCCCACCGGGCACAGCCGGTAAAGGCTCCGAGCCAGCGCCTCGTCCTGCAAAACCGGCACCCCCGCGCCCCGCGCCGCGGCCACGATCCGCTCCGCCAACAGGCGCAACCCCTTCGCCACCACCTGCGGCGCCCGGTCCCGCTCCGGACGGTAGCGCAGAGCGACCGCCACCTGCGTCGGGTTAGTCACCACCACGTCCGAGCGCGGCACCTCCGCCATCATCCGCTGGCGCGCCACCTGCCGCTGCCGCTCGCGGATGCGCTGCCGCGTCACCGGGTCCCCCTCGTGCCGCCGGTACTCCTCGAGCAGTTCCTG
>CAZGSV010000157.1:0-5836 GCA_964528605.1 uncultured Armatimonadia bacterium | reverse complement strand
ACCGGGAACCGCCATCGCCAGAGGGCCCCATTCTGCCACAGCGCCCGCCGTAGCATGCGAGACTCTCTTTATTCTCAGTATACCGTACTCTCGCCGCGCCCGAACACCATGCGGCAGGTGTCGCTCCTTCGTTCCCGCCGTCTGCCGGCACAACTCGTCCAACGCCCGAATGTGCTCCAAACCCACATCGCGTGCCCCCTCGCTCGCCGCGCGCACGCAACTGTGCAGCACCGCCCAGCGGAGAGCCTCCGGCAAGCGCGCCAAATCCTCCACCCGCACCGTCACGCCATCAGCCTCCCGCGCCCACACCCCCGCCAGCCCTTCCCCTTCCCAGGCCTCCAGCGCCCGGCTCAGCCCCCCCGCCAGCCCCGCGCTGCGCCAGATGTTTTCCTTCACCTTGGCCCCAAAACGCTCCTCCAGCAACGGCAACAGGCGCACCCGCACCCAGTTCCTGGCATAACGCTCGTCCACATTGCTGCTGTCCTCGACATAGGGCAGACGCCGCCTCGCGCAGTAAGCCAGTATCTCCTTGCGCCATATCCCCAGCAGCGGCCGCCCCAGCCAGCCGTCCTTCAAGAACGGCATCCCCGCCATCCCCCTTGGTCCCCCCCCGCGGGTCAGGTTCAGCAGAACCGTCTCCACCTGGTCATCCGCCGTGTGCCCTACCACCACCTTCGTCGCGCCCACTTCCTTCGCCACCCGCTTGAGGAAACGGTAGCGGGCCTCCCGCGCCCCCTCCTCCGTGCGTTCCTTGCCGCCTTGCGCGCGTCTGAGCCTCGCTATCGTGATCGGCAACCCCAGCCTCTCCGCCAGCGCCTTCGCCGCCGCCTCGTCCCGGTCCGACTCCGCCCCGCGCCAACCGTGGTTCAAGTGCGCCAGATGCAGCCGCAAACCCAGCCCCTCGGCATCCCCAGCCAACACCGCCGCCAGCACCGTGGAGTCGGGACCGCCCGAGACCCCCACCACTACCCCCTCGCCCGCACTAAACAGCCCCTCCCGCCTTGCCGCCTCCCACACCTTCTCCGCCAGCGTATCCCTCAAGACCCCATCAGCACCCTCATCAACTCATGCCCCTCAACGTGCGGAACCCCCTGGCTCGCGCAGATGTCCTCCGTGAACTCCTCAGCGCCCCCGCCGCTCCGCCCTCCGCTCTCGTAGAGCACAAAGGGCACCGGGTCCCCAACGTGCGTGCGCACCTGAAGCGGCGTCGCATGGTCCGGAAGCACCAGCAACCGATACTCCCCTACGGCCCCCAGCCCATCCAACAACACCCCCAACATCCTGCGGTCAAACTCCTCCGCCGCCTTCACCTTGAGTTCCGTCTTCCCGCTGTGCCCGGCCTCGTCTGTCGCCTCCACGTGCACCATCACGAAGTCCCTCTCCGCCAACGCATGCACCGCCGCCCGCGCTTTCCCCTCGTAGTTCGTGTCCAGGTACCCTGTCGCCCCTGGAACCTCGACCACTTCCAGATCAATCAGCCGCGCCAAACCCCGCACCAAGTCCACCGCCGTTATCGCCACCCCCTGCACTCCCCATCGCATAGGGAAACTCGGCAGGACAGGCGTTTTCCCCTGTCCCCAAGGCCAGATCATGTTGGCCGGCTGCTGCTCCGCTTCCTTCCGCCTCACGTTGATCGGATGCCGGTCCAGCAACTCATACGAATCCCACAGCATCTGCCGCAACTCGCCCTCTCGTTCGCCCTCGGGCATCTGCTCCTCAAGCGCCTCGCCAACCACATCGTGCGGAGGAGTGCACCTCACCTCCACCGGGCCGTTGCTCCACACCAGCAAGTGCCGGTACGAGACCCCCGGGATGAACCGCCGCCGCGACGACCCCAACTTCTCGTTCACCAACTCCATCAGCGCCGCCGCCTCCTCCGACCCAATGTGCCCCGCGGCATAATCCAGCAGCCGCTCGCCATCGGTCGCAATCAGGTTGCAGCGGTAAACGACGTCGTCCTCCTCCAGCCCCACCCCCCGCCCGGCCGCCTCGAGCGGTCCTCGCCCCGTGTAATACCGCCGTGGATCGTGCCCCAGAATGCTCATCATCGCCACGTCGCTCCCCGGGCTCATCCCCTCCGGTATCGTGCGCGCCACCCCGACCCGCCCATGTTGCGCCAGCCGGTGCATGTTCGGCGCCTCGGCCACCTGCAGCACCGTCCGCCCGTCCAACTGCGGGCTCGGCCGGTCTGCCAGCCCATCAGGCACGACCAGCAGATACTTCACCCTACGCCCCCCCGAAGAGCCGCCGCTGACACTCCAGATAGCGCTCCCTCGTCTGCCTCACCACCTCCGGCGGCAACTCCGGCCCCGGCGCCGTCTTGTCCCAGCCCAAACCCTCCGTATAGTCACGCACCGGCTGCTTGTCGAAACTCCGCTGCGCCCGCCCCGGCTCATAGTCGCTCAAATCCCAGAACCGGCTCGAGTCCGGCGTGAGCACCTCGTCCACCACCATCAGTTCCCCCTCCCACCGGCCAAACTCGAACTTGGTATCGGCAACTATCAGCCCCCGCTCATAGGCGTAGTCCCGCGCGAACCGGTAGAGCGCCAGCGCCCTCTCCCGGCACTCCTCCGCCGTCTCCCTCCCCGCCAGCACCACCGCCTCCTCCATCGTCAGCCTCTGATCGTGTCCGCTCTCCGCCTTGGTGGTCGGTGTGAATATGGGCTCCGGCAACTCTTGGCTCTCCACCATCCCACGCGGCAGCCGCACCCCGCAGATCTCCCCGCTCTCCTGATACGACTTCCAGCCGTCTCCCGCCAGGTACCCCCGCACCACGCATTCTAGCGGAGTCACCTCCGCCGCGCGCACCACCATCGCCCGCCCGGCCAGGCACTCCTGCGCCTCCTTCGGCAAGCCCTGGACCTCCGACAGTTCCGCCGCGATCAAGTGGTTAGGCACCAGGTCCTTGGTCAGGCCCAGCCACCCCAACGTCATCTGCGTCAGCACTCGCCCCTTCTCAGGTATGGGCGTCGGCAGCACCACGTCAAAGACGCTGATCCGGTCGGTCGCGACGATCATGAGCGCGCCGTCGAGCGCGAAAATGTCGCGCACCTTGCCCCGTTTCCATAGCCGCAGCCCGGGAAACTCCGCGTAACTCAGTGTCTCGCTCATGCCGCCGCCTCCCTTCTGCGCTACGCTACCCCAATCGCCTCGGCCACCGCCTCCACCGCCGGTTCCACTACCGCGTGTGGAGCGGCCAGTTTCACCGCGATGTCCGGGTCCTTCAGCCCGTGGCCGGTCAGCGTGCAGACGACCCTCCCGCCACCTGCCTGCTGGAAGTACCCCTGCGCACCCAACTTCAACACCCCCGCCACCGAAGCCGCCGAAGCCGGCTCCACAAACACACCCTCCTCCGCGCCCAGCAGCCGGTAGGCAGCCAGAATCTCCTCATCGGTGACCGTGGTGATCAGTCCCTGCGATTCGTCCCTCGCCGCCAGCGCCCGCGCCCCGCTCGCCGGATTGCCGATCTTGATCGCCGTCGCCACCGTCTGCGGGTCCTCTACCGGGTGCCCCAGCACCAGCGGCGCCGCCCCCTCGGCCTGAAACCCCAGTATCCGCGGCAGCCGCCGCGCCTTGCCCATCCCCTGATACTCCCGATAGCCCATCCAATACGCCGTGATGTTGCCTGCGTTGCCAACCGGCAGCGCATGGAACTCCGGCGCCTCTCCCAATACGTCGCAGATCTCGAATGCGGCCGTCTTCTGGCCCTCCAGCCGGTAGGGGTTGATCGAATTCACCAGCGCCACCGGATACCGCTCCACGATCTCCCGCACCAGCCTGAGCGCCACGTCAAAGTTCCCCCTGATACCTACCACCCTCGCCCCGTGACTCAGCGCCTGCGCCAACTTCCCAAGCGCTACGCCCTTCTCCTGCACCACCACCGCCGCCACCATCCCCGCCCGCGTCGAATACGCCGCCGCCGAAGCCGCCGTGTTGCCCGTCGAAGCGCAGATGGTCGCCTTCGCCCCCTCATAGGCCGCCTGCGAAACCGCCACCGTCATCCCGCGATCCTTGAACGAGGCCGTCGGGTTCATGCCCTCGTACTTGCCGAATACCTCCGCCCGCCCCCCCAGCCGCTTCGACACCGCCCGCAGCGGAATCAGCGGCGTGTTGCCCTCCAGCAGCGTCACCGCCTGGCAATCCGCCGCCAGCGGCAGCAAGTCCCGATACGCCTCGATCACTCCGGGCCAGGCCATCTCATTCCTCTTCCTCTACGCGGATTACCGCCCCTATCTCCTGCACCACCGGCAACCCCCGCAACTCCTCCAGCGCGCCCCGCACATTGGCCTCCTGCACCAAATGCGTCACCCACACAATCTCCGCCACATCCATGGCCGAGCGCTTCTGCACCACCGACGCGATGCTCACTCGATGCTTCCCAAACACCGTCGCCGTCGCCCCGAGCACGCCCGGCCGGTCCTTCACCCCCATCCGCACGTAATACCGCGTCTCTATCTTCGCCATATCCAGCACCTTGCGCTGGTCGTGACACGTGCATGCCACTCTCCCGCGCGCCCCGCTGCGGAAGTTCCTGGCCACCGAAATGATGTCCCCCACCACCGCGCTCCCGGTCGGCAGGCTCCCCGCCCCCTGCCCGTAGAGCATCACCTCACCCACCGCGTTCCCGCGCACGAACACCGCGTTGTAGTGCCCCTTCACCGCCGCGATCGGATGCCGCTGCGGCACCAGCGCCGGGTGCACCCGCAACTCTATCTCCCCTCCCTCCGCCGCCCGCGCGATCGCCAGCAACTTCACCACATACCCTTGCTCGGCCGCATACCTCAGGTCCGCGGGCGTGATCGCCTCGATCCCCTCCTTGAAGATGTCCTCCACCGCCATGCGCGAGGAAAAGGCTATCGAAGCCAGTATCGCCAGCTTGTAAGCGGCGTCGGTCCCCGAGATGTCGTCCGTTGGGTCCTTCTCCGCGTACCTCAGCCGCTGCGCCTCGCCCAGCGCCGACTCCAGCGACTCCCCCCGTTCGCTCATCCGCGTCAAGACGTAGTTCGTCGTGCCGTTCAGGATCCCCAGCATCTCCGTGACCTGATTCCCCGCCAGCGACTCCTTGAGCGCGTGCACCACCGGAATCCCCCCCGCCACGCTCCCCTCAAAGAGCAGGTCCACCTCCATCTGGTCCGCCGCCTCGAACAGGTCCTTTCCCCTCTTCGCGATCAGTTCCTTGTTCGCCGTCACCACGCTTTTCCCCTGCTCCAGCGCGCTCATCACCAAGTCGTAAGCCGGCTCCAATCCCCCAATGCACTCCACCACACAATCCACCTCCTCCCGCCGCACCAGACCCGCCGCATCCGTGGTTAGCAGCCGCCGATCCACCGACAGGCTCCGCGGCTTGTTAGGATCGCGCACCGCGATCCCCACTATCTCAATCGGCAGCCCCGCACGCTGCGCTATCGTCTCCCCATTGCTCGCCAGCACCTCCACCACCCCCGACCCCACGTTGCCGCACCCCAGCAGCGCCACGTTCAACTGCGACCTCATTGCCCCTGCTCCTCCCGTGCTATCACCATTAGCGGCTCCCCCTCTTTAACGGCTTGCTCGTTCTCAACTAACACCGCTGCCACCGTCCCCGCCCACTCCGCGCACACCTCGTTGAACGTCTTCATCGCCTCGATAATGCATAGCACCTGCCCTACCTCAACGAAGTCCCCCACACTTACATAAGGGTCCGCGCCAGGCGTCGGTGCCGCATACAAGACCCCGTTCATCGGGCTCCGCGCGAGGTCCTCCGCCGCGAACTCCGCCTGCTCCTCCTCAGGCCCAGTCGCTCCGCTGACCGCACCCGCCACACTCACCTGGATCGTCGCACCCGACGAGCAGGATG
>CAZGSV010000156.1:0-5888 GCA_964528605.1 uncultured Armatimonadia bacterium | reverse complement strand
CATGGACCCGCACGCCCCCTACCTGCCGCCCGCGCCCTTCGACCGGATGTTCTACTCCGGCGACCCCTGCGCCAAGGGCAACAAGAGCATGGCCCCCGTCTTCGCCTTCAAGCCCTTCGCCGACTACTTCGCTTCTTGGATGCCCCCGCGTGTCACCGACATCAACTGGGTGCTCGCGATGTACGACTCGGAGATCGCCTACATGGACGCCTGCATCGCGCGCATACTCACTCGGCTGAACGAGTTGGGCCTCGCGGAGAACACGCTTGTCGTCGTCACCTCCGACCACGGCGAGACCCTCGACGAGCACGACTGCTACTTCGACCACCACGGCACCTACGAGCCCACGCTGATGGTGCCCCTCATTCTCTACCAGCCCGGCAATCCGCAACTGCCCGCCGGCCTGCGCCCCAAGAACTACGTGCTCCTGGAGGACGTCGTGCCCACGCTGCTCGACCTGCTCGGCTTCAAGAAGGACCTCCGCAGCGTCAAGTTCGACGGCCGTTCCGCAATGCCGCTCGTCCGCGGCGAGCGCGCCAACTGGCGCTCCGAGTTCTACATCACCGAGTGCACTTGGATGCGCAAGCGCGGCTGGCGCACGCCGGAGTGGAAACTCATTGACCCGCTCGAGCCGGACTTCCACCACAAGCCGCCGGTCGAGCTCTACAACCTCATCGAGGACCCGCTCGAACTTAAGAACCTGGCCAAGAAGGAACCACAGGTGGTTCAGTCGCTGAGGGATCGTATGCTGCGCTGGGTCGAGAAGCGGCTGAAGGAGACGGGCAAGCCCGATCCGATAATGTGCTGCGAGGTCGGCCTCGATAAGCGCATCGGCACCGTGGGCGCCGCCAAGAAACTCCAAGCGCGGTAGGGTCGCCCAAGAGAGACACTGCACTGTTCACAGTGCACAGTCCATAGTGCATCGTGCGCAGTCCGAAGTGCGGGGTTGAAAGGGGGGCCATAGGCGGATAGACTAAGGTGTTGGAAGTGATGAGGCCAAGAGAGGGATGAACCGGTGAAATTGGTAGTGGTATTGGAGCCGGCAGAAGAGGGGGGGTTTGTTGTGACCGTCCCTGCTTTGGACGGTTGCATCACCGAGGGAGATACAGAAGAGGAGGCACTGGAGAACGCGCAAGAGGCGATTCTCTGCTACCTGGAAGGGTTGGAGAAGGTCAACGAGATCAAGACGAAACCCGGAGTCCTTGCCAGAGAGGTAGAGGTCAACTTGTGAGGAGGACCTATTCCGGGCGGGAGGTCGTCAAGGCACTCAGGAGAATCGGTTTCGTAGTTGACCACCAGCGCGGGAGCCACATCTTTCTGCACAACCTGGACAAAAACATCTCCGTGGTTGTTCCTGCGCACAAAGAACTAAAGAAGGGCACACTGCACGCGATTTTGAACAAGGCGGGCCTGCGTCTCGAAGACCTGGAAGGACTGGTTTGAATCGTTCCAGGCACTAGCGGCGGGCGTCAGTGTTGGATGCTCCGCCGGGTGGAGAAGCGCCTCAAGGAGACCGGCCGGCTCGATCCGATAATGTGCTGCGAGGTGGGCCTCGATAAGCGCATCGGCACCGTCGGCGCCGCCAAGAAACTCCAAGCGCGGTAGTACCGCGACCGGCTCGGCGCTCGTCCCGGTGCAGCCCAGGCGCCGTCTGGCGTTCGAGGCTAGCCGAAAGTACCATTGGCCCCGTGCCTGCTGACCGGAGAGCGGAACACGCCGATATGCGCTTGCGCTTGATCTTGCCGGCACTCGCGCTGCTGGCGTTGGCCATCGGTTGCCAGCGCGCGCAACTACGGCAGGGCAGGGCGCCGCGCCCGGCTCTCACTTCCACACAGCGCAAGATCGTTGACGCCGCCCGCGCGCTCATGCACCGCGACCTCGTCTACCGCGACGCCTACTATCCCGGCGGCGACCCTCCCCTGGACGAAGGCGTATGCACCGACTTGGTCGTCCGCTCCCTGCGCGCCGTCGGCCTCGACCTGCGCGCGCTCATGAACTCGGACATCAAAGCCGCGCCCCAAGCCTATCCCCTCTCCCGGTGGCGGCAGACGGCGCCCGACCCCAACATTGACCACCGCCGCTGCCCCAACCAGGTCGCCTTCTTCGCTCGCCGCGGCCTCAGACTCACTACGAAGGTCGCGCCCGGACGGCCCGAGATCATGTCGCAGTGGCAAGGAGGAGACGTCGTCTTCTGGGACTTGGCCGACAGTGGCGTCGTTGACCACATCGGCATCGTCTCTGACAGGAGGGACCGTCGCGGCGTCCCCCTTGTCATCCATCACCTTCCCGGCGAAGCGGGCGTGCGCGAGGACGACAGCCTCACCGCCTGGACCATCGTCGCTCACTTCCGTTACCCGAAGGCCAGTCCCGCGAACTGATCACACGCCGGGGGCCACGTTCGGGACGACGCATCAGCCGTCGTGGCCACACCAACGGCATGGGGAACGTGCGCCCGCGGCCCGCCTAAAGCTTATGGGAGGCTAGGCAGTGCGTTTCAGCGGGCCCGCTGGCACTCACCAACTGTGGTGTCGGCGCGGCCAAGAAACCCCAAGCGCGGTAGGGCAGGACAGCAGCGTCACTGGTAGGGGCAACCGCCCGCGGTTGCCGCACTTTGGCGGGCGCCCGCCTGAGGCGGCTGAACCAGGGGCCTGCCCCTACGTTGGCGCGTCAGAAGCTTAGGCCGTCACCGTACTGGAAATCTGGCTCCACGCCCCAGAGGTTCGAGTCTGGGCTCGTCTCATAGAGGTCGGACGCCCCGTGGCTGCGGTCGAGCGTGGGGAGCCCCTCGTCGCCTTCCAAAAGGCCCTCCGAAGGCCCGGGACCGCTTGCGCTCGAAGGATAACTTGGCATGGCACCCGGCCACGACCCGGTGACCCGTGGCAATGCCACATTTGTTGCCCACGGCAGGCTGACCGACGGCAAAGACGGCAGGGAGGGCAAGGCGGGCAAAGAGGGCAACGACGGCAGCGATACGCTCGAGGAGGATCGTTGAGTGAGCCAGTAGGCAGGCGGACGGTACAGGTAGCCATAGTAGGAGGGCCGCGTGAGGTAGTCGTCAAGTGAGGGCAATTCGTAACCGCGTTCGCCAGTGTAGGGGTTGATGCTGCCCCAACTGCTCCAGTTGTCCCAAAAGTAAGCGTTGGGTAAGGAGCGAAAATGACCCGACACGAGCGTGCCGTCTGAGCGGAAGTGGGGTGTCACCCAGGTGGACCCGAGGCTGGGAAGGCGCAGGCTTGGCAGTGCTAGGCTGGGCAGGGAGGGCAAACGGAGGGACGGCAGGGAGAGGCGGGGTAGGCGCGGCAAGGACAGATCGCTATTGGCAGCGCCCCCGCCCAGTGGGATCGCCACGACAAGGAACGCCAAGCACCGAGCTGCGAACTTCCTACACACCATACCAGACACCCCTTTGTTGTCCACCAACCTGTGAAGTAGTATACCACACCCGACAAACTCGGCGCGGGCAACGCGCAAGGGAGGGATTGGTGATGCGCGTGAAGCGCGGGAGTGCCTTGCTTGTGCTGGGCCTCTGCGGCCTGACAGTACTTGTACTACCGGGTGGCGGAGCCCCTCAACAACCCGGAGGGGTTGGCGGAATCGGCCCCCCTCCGGCCCTCGAGGACCGGGTCTCCGCCCTGGAAGGGAGGGTTGCGGCTCTGGAAGACACCGTGGGCAGCCTTCGCAAGGCCCTGGAAGTGCCTCGGCCACAGCTCGCGGTAGCTCAGCTGGGCCCAAGCCCCAGGTTGACGCCGGAGAACACGCGCACGTGGGTGGACCTAGGCGGGGGCTACGCCGTGAGGGGCATTGTTTGGGAAGGCGGGGGATTTCAGACCACGGTGTATGGTGAGGTGGTCCGGCTACCGGAGGCGCCACGCGAGCCCGGGCGCGACTACGTCCGGTTGAACGTGTCCCTCTATGGGCTTGACTACTCAGGCGCGGAAGATCTTGAAGGTGGCGGAGTGGTGATCGTACCGGCGCGGGAGCCCTCTGCATTGTTCTCCGTGAGCGTTCCAAGCGTGATCGCGAGCCAGGTCGACTTCTGCCGTATCTCTTGCTTCCCTGCAGGCCCCCCACCGGGACGTTGAGCACTGGGTGGGTCATAATGGCCGTCCCCTGCGCCGGCGCAGACTTGAGGTGGGACCTCCCCGGGAGGCCAGACCTGCGGGGAACGCCGCTTCGTTCCGAGACGGACTCGGCAGGGGCCAAGTGTACCGCCGGCGATTCTACGGAAGTGGCATGGTCCCTAGCAGCTGGATTACGCCCCGGCACCTCTCCAGGAGACGCTTCCTGGAGCGCGAGCAGGAGATTGTGCGCCCCCGTGGCACGTCCAAGAACCATGCCTGACTCGCTGCGACCTTGTACCGTGTACACACAACGTAGGACAGAAGCTCGCAAAACGCCTCTATCTCTTTCTCGTTCCAATCCCTTGAGGGGTGAAGGTATACGTAACGCTCCGTTCCGCGAAGGTCCTGCGCTGCGAAGTGAGGCCCGCCGACCAGTTCCATCCCCTCGAGTATGACCGGAGGTGGGGGTGCCTCCGGGGTCATCAGGTTCACGGTGAGCTCCGCGAAGCGGCCGCGAAAGTGCGTCTGAAACGCCGTGAACGCGGCGAGGTTTCCCTGCACGCAGTCGTGCCCCCACTTGCTCGCCTCGTGTTTGATGGTGTCTTCAACGGACCGGGGCACCTGGTCCGGGGGATACTGTAGGCTCTTTGCGGCCGCGTACCGGAAAGGGCGATAGCTCCAAAAGCGGGACTGGCGCTCCTTCTTGGCCTTTTCGCGAATTCGCCGCCACCCCACGACGTCCGCTACGGCCAGCTTGCTGAGAACGTAGATATGTATTCTGTCCACGGTTCATCCCTCCATCCCATCAACCGGCTGCCTACCACCTGGAGTTCACTTCCCCGAGCTCGCCCGCCCCAACACCCAGGCCGGCTGAGAAGCGGATAGTAGGGCAACACCCCCGTGACAAGGACGGTGCGAAGTGCGGAGTCCGCGGTGCCCAGTGGGAGCGTGATCACACTCCGCAGGCTTTGGGTTCTTTTCGCGCCCGCCGGACTGAGCTTCTCGGCCTTCGTCTCGCTAGATCCGCACGATGTGCGCACGTTCCAGCGATTCGATGGCGCCCTGGATCACCCTTTGGGCGGCGAGGCCGTCGCCGCCGGAAGCGTCAATCTGGTCGGGGGGGACGCCTTGGCTGACCTCCTCGAGAAACTTGTGGAGGCGGTTCACGAAGGTGTCCTCAAAGGTGCGCATGCCGCTGAAGATCGAATGCCGAATCACCGTCGCCTCATCCGAGTCGTGGGGGTAGAGCGACAGTTCGCGGAACATGTCGAGCAGTACGAAGCGCCCCTTCGTTCCCGCGACTTCGCAGCGCTCCATCGGATGCCCGCGCGGGATGTCGTAACTGCCCGTCAGGTGCCCCACCGCGCCGCTCTTGAACTTCATGTTGAACTGGGCCGTGGACCAGATTTTGCGCCCCGGCGCCTTGACGGCGAAGCACTGCACGGCCTCGATGTCCCCGCAGAAATACCGCATCACATCAATCGTGTGCGGGTGCAGCGCCTTCAGATGGAAGTAAGGAGAACTCTCCGCCGGGTTCATGATCCACATGGACATGTTGATGAAAAGCAGGTCGCCCAGCCGCCCCTCCTGCACCCACTGCTTGGCCTTCACCGCGAGCGGCGTGAAGCGGTGGTTCAGGTTGGTGCCCAGGCACAGGCCCTTCTCTCTCGCCTTCGCCACCATCTGCTCGGCCTCGGGCACTTGGTTCGACAGCGGCTTCTCGCAGAGCACGTGACAGCCGGCCGCCAGCGCCTGCATCGTCGGCTTGAAGTGGTCGCTCCCGTATTCGTAGCCGCCCGTGGTCACGCTGCACAGGTCGGGCTTCAG
>CAZGSV010000155.1:0-5956 GCA_964528605.1 uncultured Armatimonadia bacterium | reverse complement strand
CTGGCGTCGCCGTCAACCAGGGCGACCTGCTCGAGGCCCAAGTCGTGGATGGGGTAGCCGTCAACGGTGACCAGGGTGGGAGATATGGGAAGCGCAGCGACGGCGCGGCGCATGGCCAGGTAAGTGGCCTGCAGCACGTTGACCCGGTCAATCTCCTCGGGCTGGGCGATGCCGATGGCCACGGCGAGCGCGCGGCTCTCGATAGAGGTGTAGAGGCGCTCCCTGGCATGGGCGGGGAGGCGTTTGGAGTCGGTGAGGCCCGGCAGCCTGACCGGCCAAGGGAGAATTACCGCGGCGGCGACCACCGGCCCCGCCAGGCAGCCTCTCCCGGCTTCGTCCACGCCCGCCACGCGCGCTTCGCGCCAGGCGCGCCGGAGGGAGGCTAGTGGGTCTGTGCGCGGCGCCCGGAGCAAGCGCGGCTGCGACTGCATCTTCAGCGCACTGGGCCGATGCGGGTGAGCGGCCAGAAGCGGAGGACCGCCTTGCCCTCCAGGTTGGGGCGGGGTAGGAAGCCCCAGTGGTGGCTGTCGTTGGAGTCATTGCGGTTGTCGCCCATGACGAAGAGCTTACCGCGGGGCACCCGGGTGGGGCCGTAGGGGTAGGTCATGGGCTCACGAATGAACGGTTCGTTGACCGGCTTGCCGTTGATGAAGACCTGCTTCTGCCCGGTCTTTTCGTTGTCGCGCACGGCGATGGTGTCGCCGCCCACCGCTATGACGCGCTTGATGAAGTCCTTCTTGGCGCCATTGGCGGCGGCCGGAGGGGCGCGGAAGACCACGATTTCCTTTCGCTTGGGCTCGCGGAGACGGTAGGTGAACTTCAGCACGAGGATGCGGTCGCCGCGATGCAGCGTGGGCAGCATGGAGTCGGAGGGGATCCAGTAGGCCTGCATAATGAACGGCCGGATGAGGAGAAAAACGAGCAGCAAGGCCAGCAGGGCCGAGTCGAGGAACTCGATGGCGCCCTTGCGCGCGCTCTCGCGCACCCACTTGAGGTACTGGGCGCCGATGCGCAGCACGGCCAGCGAGCCGATGAGAATGGCGATCTTCCACCAAGTGTCAAACAGAGGCATCTGCGTTGTTGCGTCTCCCGTAACGCCTTACTGGTTGCTGTTGGGCTCTTTGCCGGGGGCGGCCTGAGTCTCGGTGCGCTGACGCACGCGGGACCCTTTGGCGGAGCGGCCTCGCAGATAGTAGAGGCGGGCGCGGCGGACCTGCCCGCGGCGCACCACCTCTATCTTCTCGACCAGCGGCGAGTCAACCTGGTAGGAGCGCTCGACGCCCACGCCGCTGAGCACGGAGCGGATGGTGACGGTGCGGCCGACGCGCTTGCTGTTGCGCTTGATGACGATGCCTTCCACTTTCTGGCTGCGGCGGCGCTGCCCTTCAGTGCTCTGCACGTAGAGCCGGATGGTGTCGCCGGGGCCGAACTCCGGCACGCTCTTCTTCTGCTGCGCGAGGTCAATCTGACGCAGGACTTCTTTCATGATCGTGTTCCTCCACTGCGCGCTTCCCACTCGCGCCGCCGCTGGGCCCGCAGGCGGGCCTGCTCGCGGCGCCAGCACTCGATCTGTTGGTGATGCCCCGAAAGCAGTACCTCAGGAACCTCCAGGCCGCGGAAGTCCGCCGGCCTGGTGTACTGAGGGTACTCAACGAAGGCTTCCTCTGCGAAGGACTCCTCCACCAAAGAATACCGGTTGTGCAGCACTCCCGGCAAGCGGCGCACCAGGGCGTCCAGGACCACCATTGCTGCGGGCTCCCCACCCGAGAGCACGTAATCGCCGACGGAGAGCTCCATAGTGGCCAGGTGTTCCGCCACGCGGTGGTCAACACCCTCGTAGTGACCGCAGAGCAGCAGCAGCCTGCGACGGCGACCGTTCTGGTCGAGCCAGTTCTCGTTCAGGCGCGAGCCTGAGGGGCTGAGCAGAATCACGGGCACCCGGTCGGCGGCCGGGTCGCCGGCCAGCAGTGACTCCACGGCGCGGAAGAAGGGCTCAGGCTTGAGCACCATGCCCGCGCCGCCGCCATAAGGGTAATCGTCCACAACGCGGTGGCGGTCGAGAGTATAGTCGCGCAGGTCATGGACCTTGACGGTGACCTTATGAGCCTCGCGCGCGCGGCCGATGATGCCCCACTGTAAGGGCGAGTCGAAGTACTGCGGGAAGATGGTCACGATGTCAATGATCATCTGGCGCCCGTGGCTACTGCCCAGGCCTCGTCTCGCAGCACCATCTCCCCGGCTTCCAAGTCTATCTTAGCGACCGCAGCGGCGAGAGCGGGGACCAGGACCTGCTCGGTGACGTAAACGTCGTTGGCGCCGGTGTGAAGTATCTCCTGCACGCGGCCGAGTTGCTTGCCCTGCTCGGTGCGCACCACCAGCCCGACTATCTGAAACTCGTAGTAACGCCCCGGGGGCAGAGGGGCGAGTTGCGAGCGCCGGATGAGGAGGCGGACGCCACGCAGTTCCTCGGCGGCCTCTCTGGATTCGACGCCCGCGAAGTGGACGAGAAGGCGACCGCGGTGCGGCCGCGTGGCCACCACGGCCAAAGCATGCCGCCCTCCGGCGCCGTTGACGAAGACCTCCGCCCCAGGCGCCAGGCGCTCGGGGTATTCAGTAAGGGGCTCCACCGCGACCTCGCCCTCGAGGCCGTGGGGAGCAGCGATCTGCCCGACGCAGATGTCGCAGGGGTCATTCTGCTGGTTGGCCCGGCTGCCTGTTGTCACGAATCTCCACCACCACGTCATCGCGCACGACGACGGCGGCGCCGCCTAGGACGGCGCCCAGGTCATCGCCGACGTTGACCTCGACGAGGCCTTCCAGGGTGCCGCGGAGGAACTCGGCGCCGTCGGGCAGGGTCTTGATCTCCTCCATGCGGGCGAGCAGGTCCTCGCGCACCTTGTCCTGCTTCTTCTTCTCCGCATCAATCTGGTCGCGCACGGCCATGGCTTGGCTGAGGTTGGTGCGCTGCAGGTCGGCGAGATAGCGGCGGGCCTGGAACTCGATCTGCTCCAGTTGAGACTTGATCTGGTCCGTGGTGGCGGTGAGTTCCTCCTCCATTTCTTTGCGGAAGTTTTCGGTGACCAGGACGACGTAGGCCACCGGGCGTTTGAGCAGCATTCCCGACATGGGGCGGTCCTTTCGTGGGCGGGGGTTAGGTGATGATCTCGACGCTTACCTTCTGACCATGCTTCATGGCGGCGGCCTTGACCACGGTGCGGAGGGCGTTGGCAATGCGCCCTTCCTTGCCGATCACCTTGCCGATGTCTTCGGGAGCCACCTTGACCTCGTAGATCACGGTACGTTCTCCGCAGACTGCGGATACCGAGACTTGCTCAGGGTGCTCCACGAGCGCCTTCACCAGATACTCAACCAGTTCTTGCATAATAGTAGGCTGCATGGCGTGTCCTCCTTCACTGCTGCTTGGTCATGCGCTTTCCGACTGGGATGGTGTCTGGTTGTGCTTGGGCGAGATGTGGTGGCGCTTAAGCAAGGAGCGCACGGTCTCCGTCGGCTGGGCGCCGCGCCGCAGCCAAGTGAGCACCTTCTCCTCGTCGAGTGAGGACTGCTTGTCCTTGGCCAGGGGGTCGTACCAGCCCACGGTGTCCAGCGTTTTGCCGTCACGCTGCACGCGAGCGTCGGCGACGACCACACGGTAGAAGGGCTTCCCTTTGCGACCGAATCTCTTCAAGCGTATACGTACCAACTCTGTGGCTCACCCCCCTTCGCGGGCGAAGTGTTCGACACTAAGTGTAACGGAAAATGCCGCATTGCTGTCTAGCCAAGGAGCAGGCGGGCGAAATCATCCCGGCCCAGTTTGCCCTTGCTGCCCATCTGCTTGAACATCTTGCGCATGCGCTTGAACTCCTTGAGCAGGCCGTTGACATCGGCGACGGAGACGCCGCTGCCGCCGGCAATGCGCCGCTTGCGGCTGCCGCCGACGATTTCCGGCGTCGCCCGCTCCTCCGGCGTCATGGATAGGATGATGGCCTCCATTCTGGTCACTTGGCTCTCGTCAATCTCGTCCCGCATGGCGGCGGGCAGACGATTCAGGCCCGGGATCATGGAGAGCACCTGCTCCAACGGGCCGAGTTTGCGCATCTGGCGCAGTTGGCCGAGGAAATCCTCTAGGTTTATCTCGCCCTTGAGCAGCCGCTGCTGCACCTTGAGGGCTTGCTGCTGGTCTATCGTCTCCTGTGCGCGCTCGATGAGGCCCAGCACGTCGCCCATACCGAGCACACGGCCGGCGATGCGGTCGGGCTGGAAGACGTCCAGCGCCTCGGCGCCTTCGCCGGTGCCGACGAACTTGATGGGCTTGCCGGTGACGAAGCCGACGGACAAGGCGGCGCCGCCCCGAGCATCGCCGTCCAACTTGCTCAGCACCAGGCCCGTCAGAGGCACGCCTGCGGCGAAGGCAGTGGCCACGCGCACGGCCTCCTGTCCGGTCATGGCGTCGAGCACGAGCAACGACTCGTGGGGATTGAGGGCGCGCGCGACCTCCTGAAGTTCGGCCATGAGCGCCTCGTCCGTCTGCAAGCGCCCCTGCGTGTCGGCTATGACGCAGTCAAAGCCGGAGCGCTGGGCATGCGCCAGCGCGGCGCGCGCGATCTCGGCTGGAGCCACTCTGTCGCCCAGCGAGAACGAGGGGCAGCCGACCTGCTCGGCGATGACGCGCAACTGCTCGATGGCGGCAGGGCGGCGGGTGTCGGTGGCGACCAGGAGAGGGCTGTGGCCGCGCTTCTTGGCCCAGAGGGCGAGTTTGCCGGCGGTCGTGGTCTTGCCGCCGCCCTGTAGGCCGAGGAGCATGATGATGGTGGGCGGCACCGGGCTAAATGTAAGTTCGCCCTTGCACTCGGTGAGCAGGCGCACCAGTTCCTCATGGACTATCTTGACCACCTGCTGCGCCGGCGAGAGGCTGCGCAAGACTTCCTCGCCCACGGCGCGCTCCTGCACGCGGGCGATGAAGTCCTTGGTGACCTGCAGGTTGACGTCAGCCTCGAGCAGGGCCAGGCGCACATCCCTCAGCCCCGCACGCACGTCAGCCTCGCTGAGCGTGCCCTGCGAGCGGAGTTTCCGGAAGGCTGCCTGGAGTCTCTCGGTAAGGGTCTCGAACATGCTCGTCTCTGCCCTGGCCCACCCTCGACTCCGCCGACAGCCAGAGCCGGCCTGGCTGGGCGTACGGGCAGGCGCGAAATGATACTTATACCGCAAGCGGGCGCACTGTGCAAGTGCGCGCCGGCGGCTGCGGAACGCCTTGCCCGCGAGCACGGCATTCCATACAATCGCGCCATAGCCCCGCTTCGCGGGGGTTAAGGAGGAGTACAGTGGGGCGATTGCCGGCCTGGCTGCGCAAAAGCGTGCCCGCCGAGGGCGAGTGGCGTCCGGTGGGTGATTTGGTTGCGCAACTGGGCCTGCGCACCGTCTGCCGGTCCGCGCGCTGTCCCAACCTACTCGAGTGCTTCGCGCGCGGCCGAGCCACTTTCCTGCTGATGGGACCTCGGTGCACGCGCCGCTGCGCCTTCTGCGGCGTGGAGTCGGGCGCGCCCCAGGCGCTGCAGCCGGACGAGCCGGAGCGCGTCGCCGAAGCGGCTCGCGCGCTGGGCCTCAAGCATGTGGTGCTGACGTCGGTCACCAGAGACGACTTGCCCGACGGCGGCGCGGCCCACTTCACCGCGGCAATCCGCGCCGTGCGCCGGCTCTTGCCGCAGAGCACGGTGGAGGTGCTGGTTCCAGACTTCGGCGGCAGCAAGAAATCCGTGCTGGCAGTGCTGGGCGAGCAGCCGGAGGTGTTCAATCACAATATCGAAACCGTGCCGCGGCTGTACAACGGCGTGCGCCCGCAGGCGGACTACCAGAGGTCAGTGCAAGTCTTGCGCTGGGCGGCCGAGCGGGGGGGGTGCCTGGTGAAGTCCGGGCTGATGGTTGGGGTTGACGAGTCGTGGGACGAGATCGTCGCGAC
>CAZGSV010000154.1:0-6110 GCA_964528605.1 uncultured Armatimonadia bacterium | reverse complement strand
GGGGGCACGGCGTGCCGTGCCCCTACAGGTGGGCGGCCGCGCAGGGCCGCGCCTACGGCTCGACCGCACCGGTGGCGGGGTCGCGGGCCGCATAAGATGCGGCCCCTACATTCGGGCGGGCCCTCCTGAAACAGGTAACCCAGGCGCCTGCGCGCGCACGCAGGCGCCCCGCGGATGCGGCGACAGGATTGTGACAACAGGGGCTGGCCGACTCCCGAAGGCCTCTGCCAGGCTGTCGCTCGCGGTGTCACTGGCCCGGCCAAGGCGATGCGGTGTCGCGAGGGTTCGGCAGACGCGGCCTCTACTGCGGGGTGAGACTAAAGGGCCAGTCCACCTTGAATGTAAGCACAGTATCTTCCGAACCGGATCGGGGGAACGATGCCCAGGCTTCCAAAACCACAGGGCCAGGGGGCGTCCACAGGGCCCCCACGCTGCTCACCGCGCCGGTCGAACGACCGGCGCGAACCCAGTCCGACCGGAGTAGCAGGGCGGGAGAGGCCCTGAAGTCCGCGCCCAGGAACAGGCCACTAGCGCCCTTCTGGGCGCTGTAGCCCAGATGCGCCCGCCAAGAGAAGAAGGCCTGGCTCGCGACCAGATACGGCATGGGCTCGCCCGCCCGGTCGCGGTCGGCGGAGAGATTGGCAAGACCGACGGCCAGAGCCCAAGTGACGCCCGCCGGATTGGGGATTCTGTACTTCACCTGGGCGGTAAGCGGGCCCCCCTCGGGGCGCGCCTTCGCGTCTAGGCCCACCTCCACATCGGGAGTCGCGCCGAACTTGACGCCAGCGAAGTACGCAGGGCCACTCCCCTTTGCTGCGTTGCCCCAACCTTGGAGGACGACGACCTGTGGGGGCGCGATATCCGTGGTCGGAATGTTGTTGAGGCCGGAAGGGCTGCACAAGCAGGGGGCGGCAGAGGCCAGGCAGAGCACGGCCGCTACTGTACTCAGGTACTTGGGCACGAGCATCGTGTACCTCCTTTGGGTCGGCTAGGCAGACTGCGTCAGGGCCTGGTGACAGGGGGGGCACAGAATGCGTGGTAGTCTCTGGGGCAGGACGTGAACCTGGAAGCCAAGGCCCGCGGCCGTCTCCCTGGTAAGGGGCAGGTCATCGCGGACGACGTGCTGCATGCACAGGCCCATGCCGCAGACAATGCAGATGGCCACGGCATCGGCGCTGACACCTTGCTGGGTGCAGATGAAGCATTTCACGGGTCACGACCTCCTTGGATCAGGCGACATGCGCTTCCGGCGCTGGTTCACGTGCTGGCAGGAAACGGCGGACGAGGACGTCATAGGCAAAGGCGCCCACGAGGCCGCCAACGATGGGGGCGACCATGTACAGCCACCATTCCGAACCGCGCGGGCCCGGTATCGCGATGCGGCCCCAGCCGGCGAAGTAGGCGACGATTCTCGGGGCGAAGTCACGCGCGGGGTTGAGGCCGGCCTGGGTTAGGGGCGCAACGATGCTGATGATGATGGCCACGGTGAAGCCGATGAAGTAAGCGTACAGGTTCGAGCGTCCAGAGGGCGCGTTGGGGTTGCGCCGGTCGGTGAGCGCGAAGACGAAGAAGAGCAGGAAGGCCGTGCCGACCGCTTCGGCCGCGAAGGCGTTAGCAGGCGAGACTGCTTTGAAGGCAACGGCGTCGGTCCCGAGCATGGCGGGATTGGGGAAGTACTCGCCAAACCACATCGCCGACAGTTGGCTACCTGGGGTGCCGCGGACGATGTTGTGGGCGGCCTCGAAGCGGAGGCAGAGTCCGCTAAAGAGCGCCAGCAGAACGAGCGAGGCTAGGACGCCGCCGGCCAACTGCGAGAGCAGGTAAGCGGGGATCCTCTTGGCGGGGAAGTCGCGCGGCCGGAGAACCGCCATGGCGACGGTCACGGCGGGGTTGATGTGGGTGCCGCTGACGGCGCTGGTGGCGTAGATGGCCAGCGAGATGGCGAAACCCCACACCACGGCCACTTGCCAGAGCCCCTGTTGCGCGCCCGCCAGTACAGCGGCGGCCACGGAGCCGGTGCCGAAGAACACCAGGATGAAGGTACCCACGAGTTCCGAGAGGCACTGCCCTGCTAGATCAGGTTTTTCGTTCATGGAGTTCCTCCGTGAGCGTGCACGGTCGTTCCCGTTGATCCCGAGGGGAGGCTCCCGCCGCCACTAGCCCAGCGCCTTGCGGCACTCGTCCGCGATTCTGCGCGCGAGGGCCCGGACCGCCGGGTGTTCCGGAGCGAAGAAGACCGGCGACTCGGCCTCAGCCTCGAACCCCTGTTCTTTCAGGACCTGCGGCACGGACATGATGAGATGCACTTTGCCACCTTCCCGACGCACGAGGGTGGTGGCGCAGTTCTTCTCGCAGGCTTCGAGGCAGATGACGAAGTCGGTCTTGATGAAGTCAATGTCCTCCTGCACGTGCGCGTTGAGGGCCGGGGCACAGCCGAGGTGGATTTGGCCGGGGAGCATGTCTTCAGCCGCGACGTAGGCCGCCTGGCGGGCGATGCTGGCGGCGGCATGATTGATCCCGAGGCAGGGCTGTAGGCAGACAAACTGGGCCATTGGGTTCCCTCCTTCACAGGGTGGAGACGATCTCGTCGGCGATGACGCGATCCACGGCCTCGACGATGCGCTGGGCGACGATGTGGACGAACTTGTTGCCCTGCTCGCCGAGGGCGCGGCGCTTCTCGCCGGCAAGGGGGATCTTGGTTTCGGCCAGAACGTCGCCGAGGTAGATGGTGGCTGCAGGCTGCCTGTTGTGCTGGCGGGCGATGTTCGAGCCGCAGCGGGGGCGGCAGCCATCAATGACGACGAAGGGATAGCGGTGGAGGAGCGCGAGATGCTCTGGCTCGGCTGCCGTGAGGGCGCCGCTGCTGAGCAGGATGGTTTCGTTGGGGCGCAGTTCGTGCGCGCGATAGGCGGCCTGTCTGGTCACGGTCGAGACAAGCCGGCCGATGCCGCTGCAGGCGAGAATGCCGACTTTGAGAGCGGTGTCTGCCAACCTAGTTCACCTCCAAGGGTGGGTGTGGCGTCCCTGCCGCTGGGCAACGTGTGCTAGCAAGGGCCAGAATGTGGGCACTAAGCAGGCGATGGGACTGGTTGTGAAGATAGCCGTATATCCACATACTTGCATACGCGTATACTATGGCGCTTTCGGCCACACGTCAAGGGGGAAGGGACCAGGAGCCGTGACGACAATGTGACAGGCCCGTTGCGGCGGGGGTGCCCTCCTACGACATTGCGGGACGGCCCTCCTCGGGCGGGCAAGCCCTCCTTCGGTGGGTAAGCCCGCCGTACGGCGGGCGGCCGTCCCCTACGTGTGGAGGCTGGGCGGCGGGGGATGCGCTGGCGCTTGACTGGCAAGGTAGGCGGGAATATGGTTGCGGACGGGAGGCTGAAGGCCGTGGCGGAGTGCGTATTCTGCCGAATTGCGGCGGGAGAGATACCGTCGGAGATTGTGTACGAGGACGCAGACTGCGTGGCCTTTCGGGACGTCAACAAGCAGGCGCCGGCGCACGTACTCATCGTGCCGCGGGAGCACGTGGTGAACCTGGCGGTGGCCGACAGGGAGCACCGTGACCTACTGGGCCATCTGCTGCTCGTGGCGCGGAAGGTGGCTGAGGCGGATGGGGTGGCGGAATCGGGTTTCCGGGTGGTGATCAACAGTAACGCGGATGCCGGGCAGTCGGTGGATCACTTGCACGTGCACGTGCTTGGGGGGCGGGCGATGAGGTGGCCCCCCGGTTAGAGGGGGAGGGCGCCTTGGATGGGTTAGCGGAGGCTCGGGTGGTGGTGGAGGAGAACGGGGTGGTGGCGGCGCTTTTGGGGGAGCGGGACGAGAACCTGCGGTTGATCGAGCGCCTGTTGCCCGTGCAGGTGAGCGCACGCGGCCAGGAGATCAGAGTGAGGGGCGAGGCGGACCAAGTTGAGCGGGTGCGGGCGCTGCTGGAGGCGCTGGCGGAGGCCGTGCGGGGGGGGCACAAGTTGACGCGGGCGGACTTTCGCTACGCGGTGGAAATGGCGCGCGAGGGGGAGGAAATAACCCCGCAGCTAGTGTGGCGGCAGGCGATACTGGAGAGCGTGCATGGGCGTCCCGTGGTGCCGAAGACGGTGGGCCAGTCGCGCTACGTGGAGGCCATCAGGGAGCACGATCTAACCTTCTGCGTTGGCCCGGCGGGGACCGGCAAGACGTACCTGGCGGTGGCACTGGCGGTAGCGGAGTTCCGGGCGAAACGGTATGGGCGGATAGTGCTGGCGCGGCCGGCGGTGGAGGCCGGGGAGAAGTTGGGCTTCCTTCCTGGAGACCTGCGCGAGAAGGTGGACCCGTATCTGCGGCCGGTATATGACGCGCTCATGGACTTTCTGCCTTGGGAGCGCTATCAGCGGCTGAGCGAGCAGGGGGTAATCGAGGTAGCGCCGCTGGCGTACATGCGGGGGCGCACCCTGAACAACGCGTTCGTGATCCTGGACGAGGGGCAGAACACGACGCACGAACAGATGAAGATGTTCCTGACGAGGTTAGGGTTTGACAGCAAGGCGGTGGTGACCGGCGATATCACGCAGATAGACCTGCCGCGCACGGTGCGCTCGGGGATGATTGAGGCGCAGGAGGTGTTGCAGAACCTGGAGGGGATGGCGCTGGTGGCGCTGACGGAGCGGGACGTGGTGAGGCATCCGTTAGTGAAGGAGATCGTGCGCGCCTATGAGCGTTACGAGGCGCGCGAGCGGAAGGGAGGGACGGCCGGTGAGGGCGAGCGGGGCTGAGGAGATCGAGGTGGACGTGAGGAACACCACACGGGCGCGGGTGAGCGAGGCGGCGGTGAGGCGGGTAGTGGAGGGAACGCTTAAGGCAGAGGGGGTGCGGGGCGCGGTGCAGGTGAGCGTGCTGTTGTGCGGCGAGGGGAAGATGCGCGGGCTCAACCAACGCTACCGGGGGCGAGACAATGTTACCGACGTGCTGGCATTCTCCCAGGATGAGTGCCAGGGGCCGGAGGTGAGGGTGCTCGGGGACGTCGTGCTGTGCGTGCCGGTGGCCAGGCGGCAGGCAAAGGAGTATGGGCACTCGATGTGGGCTGAGTTGGCGTTCTTGGTGGTGCACGGAGTGCTGCACTTGCTGGGTTATGGCGACAGCCGGCCGGCGGAGCGCGAGGAGATGCTGGCTCGGCAGGAGCAGATACTGCGGCGCTTGGGTGTGGCCTAACGGATGCGGCGCGGGGGTTTGCGCCACGCGGTAGACGGGGTGCTGCAGGCGTTCGCCACGCAGCGCCACATGCAGGTGCATTTCGTGGTGATCATGCTGGTCATCGGGGTGGGGCTGTGGGTGCGGTTGGGGCCTCTGGACATAGCCATGCTGACCTTCGCCATGGGGTTGGTGCTGGTGGCGGAGATGATGAACAGCGCGCTGGAGGCGTGGCTGGACCGGCAGGTGGATCGCTACGACCAGCACGTGAAGATCATCAAGGACATCGGGGCGGGGGCGGTGCTGATCGCGGCGCTGACGGCGGCGCTGGTGGGGTTGCTGGTTTTCTCGAGCAACGTCAAGGTGCGCGAGTTGCTGCTGCACTCGCGGATGCACCCCGAGTTGGGCATCACGCAGGTGATGGTGCTGGGGCTGATCGCGGTGCTGCTGTTGGTGGTGGCGATCAAGGAGCGGACGCGGCGGGGGTCGCTGCTGCGGGGGGGTGTGATCTCGGGGCACGCGGCGCTGGCGTGGTTCTTGGCCATGGTGATGGTGGTGGTGTCGGACGAGGTGCCGGTGCAGTTGGGGTCAGTGGCGCTGGCTTTCTTGGTGTCGCAGAGCCGGTTGCAGGCGGGCATACACCGGGTGCGGGACATCCTCCTTGGGGCGTTACTGGGCATCGGCATGGCGCTCTTCGTTGTCTTCGCGCGCCGCCTGTAGCGGGGAAGCGGTAGGTGGTGGGCGAGCCACGGGCCGCGGGCGCCTCGGGGGAGAGGCGAGGCGCGCGAGGTTTGACGGTGGTTCCGAGGGGCGCTTATAGTAGGCGAGCCTGGCAGCGCCGAGCGGGAGCGCTGCCAACCTGTTTGTGGCCTTAGGCGGCGCCCCGGTAGGCCTGGTCGAGCCTGGCCTCACCGGAGCCTGGCGTTAGCGGAGTGGAGCAG
>CAZGSV010000153.1:0-6159 GCA_964528605.1 uncultured Armatimonadia bacterium | reverse complement strand
TTCGGCACTGAGAGGGTCGATGCTGTCGTTACCGAGTGATCGTCGGGTTCGGCCAGTACTACCGGTTGATCTAATCCCTTTTGCTGCCCTGGCTTTCGCTCTTCAGCGTCAGGGATGGACCAGAGAGCCGCCTTCGCCACTGGTGTTCCTACCGATATCTAAAGATTTCACCCTTACACCGGTAGTTCCGCTCTCCTCTTCCACCCTCTAGCAGGGCAGTATTGGACGCAGTTCCCACGTTGAGCGTGGGGATTTCACGTCCAACTGACCTAGCCGCCTACGTGCGCTTTACGCCCAGTAAATCCGGACAACGCTCGCCCCTTACGTCTTACCGCAGCTGCTGGCACGCAATTGGCTGGGGCTTCCTTGTGGGGTACCGTCAATTCCGCCGAAGCGGACCTTCTTCCCCCACAACAGGGCTTTACACTCCGAAGAGCTTCATCGCCCACGCGGCGTCACTGCGTCAGGCTTTCGCCCATTGCGCAATATTCCCAGATGCTAACTCCTTGTGGAGTCTGGACCATGTCTCAGTCCCAGTGCGGCCGGCCGTCCTCTCAGACCGGCTACCCGTCATCGCCTTGGTGGGCCGTTACCTCACCAACAAGCTGATAGGCCGCAGGCCCATCTCCCGACGCCCGCCGAAGCGGACTTTCCTGCAGCAGGCCGCAGCCCGCTGCAGCGTATCCCGAATTTCGAGACCGAAGTCCCTTGTCCCGGTTCGGGAGGCAGGTTACCTACGTGTTACTCGCCCGTTCGCCGCTAGGGTGGGAGCCAAAACTTGGGCAAGCCCTCGTTTTGGCTCTCCCTCGCACGACTCGCATTCTTTAGGTACGCCGCAAGCGTTCGTCCTGAGCCAGGATCAAACTCTCCATCAAAAAGCCACGCTCGGGGCAAAGGAACCCCGAACGGTTGATCCTAATTGTCGCCAGGCCCTTAGGCCTGAACTGGGATACAGCTCACCGTCGGACGCACGCCATTCAATTGTCAAGGTGCGATGGTACTCAACTAGCAAAGGCCGTGGGCTACCGAGGTGACCCCCGTGTCCCCACAGCAAAGTAAACTATACCCCCTCCGCGGCTGGGGGTCAAGAGTATTTCGGTCTTTTTTTGCTAGCCACACGTCAAGGTGCGATGGTACTCAACTCACAACGCCGTGGGCTCCCGGAGTCGCCCCCGTGTCCCCACGGCAAAGGGAAGTATACCACTTCCGCGGCTGGGGGTCAACAGTATTTCGGTCTTTTTTTGCTAGTCACAAGGACATTTTCGCCCTGGCGAGAGGCTACCTTTGGCTACGCGGGTGCCGCGGGCGCAGCCTCTAGCCCGCTGCTCCGGGCCCGCGCCGCGCCACGATGGGGCCAGTGTGCCGCGCGGCAGCGGCCTTCAGGCCGGGCGCCCGGCTAGCCCGCTACTTCTCCTTTTCCTCGTCCTTGTCCGTGGGGTCGGTCGCGCGATCCTGGTTGACGATGATCACCGTCTCCGGGCGCGCCGGCCACTGGGTGAGGTAGCGATAGGGCCGGTCCCAGCCGTACTGGTGCCCCCACCATCCGGGACCGTAGTTAGGCGAGACCGGCGGCAGCACGTAAGTCAGCGGAGGGGCGCCGCAGCCGTACCAGTTGTAGATGGGACCCCAGCCGAAGGCCGGCCGGGCAGGGGCAATCCACTCGTAGATCACCACGGGCCGCGGCTGGGTGTAGATGGGCCAGCAGCCTGAGGAGTACGTGAAGGAGGTAGAGGACGTTTGCCAGGAGAAGTAGAGCCCGTCCGCCTGCGCGGTCGAGACGGCCAGGGCCACAAGGAGCACAAGCAGAAGGCCGAGCAGATGCCACCGACTTCTCATCTCCGCTCACCTCTCTCGATGACACAAGAGTCACTCATAGTTTACCACGCGAGGGGGGAATGCGCGCGGGAAAGTTGGAGGGAGGCGCCTGGTAGACGGTAGGCGGGCGAGGAGGGTGGCGGGCAGTGGCTACTCGCCGGTGCCCGGCGAACAGCGGCCACCTACCGGCGCACAGTGGACAACGGCTAGCGGGGAGTGCGCCAGGGGCGGTGAAGGGCGCTTGAGGCTGTCGGCTGCCCAGTGTCTGGTCCCTGCTCGGCCGGCCGTACGCCCGAGTAAACCTGCTCTGTTGAGAAGGTACTCTTGGCCTAACCGCGCCGGCCAGGATTGCACGGGGATGTAGCGCCCCCCGCCGGTGGCGGGGTACCGGGCGCAGAACGTCCGGCAGAGACGCCGGACGCTACAACCCGGCTCCGCGCGCTGGGGGTGTTCTCAACAGAGCGGGATGAACCCCGACGCTGCCGCGCGTCCGCAGGGCGCGGACCCGCAGCGTCAACGTTTGGGCCTGACTTGGATGGGTGGGCGACTCGGCGACTCGCCTCTGCGGCCTGGGGCGGCCCTGCATTGGCGTCCGACACGGAGTTGGGACGCTACTGCCGCCTGTCAGAAGGGGGAGGCCGCTCCTGCGCGCGCCTAGGCGCGGCCTGCGGGTGCGGACTGCTGCTGGGCAGCGAGTTGGGCCAGCCGAACGCGCTCGGAGAAACCGATGAGGAAGGCCACGCAACAGACCCCGGTGATGGCGACAGGGACCAGGAAGATCTTGTGGAAGTCGCCGTGGAAGAAGGCCTGGGCCCAGCCGGCGAAGATGCTGCCGAGGAACATGCCGGCGCCCTGGGTCACGAAGAGCAGTAGGCTCTGGGCGCTGGCGCGGATATCGCCTTGGGCCACCTCATTGGCATAGACCTGGCCGGCGACGAAGAAGAAGGCATAGCAGACGCCGTGGAGGGACTGGGCGGCGATGACGAGGGGTGTGGGGTGGCCGATGGCGAAGATGAGGTAGCGGACCGGCCAGGTAGCGATGCCGATGCCTATCGTGGTCCTCATTCCGAAGCGCTTCAAGGAGAACGGCAGGGCAAGCATCACCAAGGCCTCGGCCATCTGTCCGATGGTCATCACGGGTCCGACCCACGCTTCCGGCAGCCCCAGGCCCGCCTGGTCCTTAAAGAATATGGGGGTCAACTGGTAGTAGAAGGCGAGTTCGGTCGCGACCAGGAAGGAGACGACGAAGAGGACTCCGAAGTTGCGCTGTCTGACCAGGGAAAACGCCTGGAGGAAGGCCCAAGGGTTCTTCGCTTCGCGCGCGGGCGGAGTATGCGGCAGCGTCAGGCAGAAGAGGCCGAGGACCACCCCAAGTCCGCCGCCGAGCACGAGCGAGTTGCCAACGTTGACCCAGGACCAATGTACGGCGGCGTTGCCGAGCCAGAGGCCGAAGAGCCAGCCGACGGCCACCCACGAGATGGTGCCCCATATGCGGATGGAGGGGAAGGTCTTCTGCGCATCGGGGAGGTGGTGGAAGGCGAGGGAGTTGGTGAGCGCGAGGGTGGGAGCGTAGAGGAGCGCGTTGCCAAGCATAAGGGCGTAGAGGATGGGGAAGGTGGTACGGGTGGCGGCGATGATGAGCAGGACGCCGCCGACGATATGGCAGAAGGCCAGGAATCTCTGGGTGGCGAAGTAGCGGTCGGCGATCTGGCCGGCGATGAAGGGCGTGAGCATGGCCGCGAGGGCCATGGTGCCGAAGATATAGCCCAGAGGAATGCCCATGATGCCCAGGTTCTGGAAGTGGACCGAAATGACGGGGGCCCAGGCGCCCCAGACGGCGTACTGGAGGAACATCATGGCGGAGAGTTGCCAACGCAGGCGACCGGTCAAGGGCACCTACCTCCTCGTCAGGCGGCGCATGGGGCAAGCCGGATGGCAAACGGTAGCACGGAGGGGGGCATGGGGGCAACGGGCGAGTGGCCAGTGACCAGAGGATGGTAGGTGGCCGGTGGGGAAGGCGTAGTTGGAAGTAGATAGCAGAGGGCGGACGGGATGCGGGCAGGGGGCTTGTAGTGGTGGGGTGCGCGCGCTAGGAGGAAGGGGTGGGCTCCGAGGCGGCGGAAAGGTGCGCGATGCGGGTGCGCTCGGAGAAGCCGAGGAGGAAGGCGAGGCAGCAGGCGGTGGTGATGGCGACGGGGAGGAGGAAGAGGGTGTGGAAGTCGCGGTGGAGAAGGACGTCGGACCACCCAGCGAAGAGGTTGCCCAGAAAGGCCCCTACCCCTCCGTAGACGAAGACGAGCAGGTTCTGCGCGCTGGCGCGGATGTCGCCCTGGGCGACCTCGTTGGCGTACAACTGGGAGGCGACCACAAAGAAGGCAAAGGCCAAGCCGTGCAGTGACTGAGCGGCGACGGCGAGCGCCGTCGGCTTGCCAAGGGCGAAGATGAGGTAGCGCAGGGGCCAGGCGGCGATGCCGAGGGCGATAGTGGTTCGCATCCCCAGCCTCTTGATGGCCAGCGGGAGCAGCGCGAGCATGGCCACCTCCCCGATCTGGCCGATGGTGAGCAGGGGCGCGACCCAGGCCGCTGGAATGGAAAGCGCTTCGCGGAAGAAGATGGGGGTCAACTGGTAGTGGAAGCCCGTCTGGGTAGCCATGAAGAAGGAGACGCCGACGAGGACGCCGAAGTTGCGCTGGCGCAGAAGGGAGAGCGCGGCGAGAAAAGCCCAGGGGTTCCTGGCCGCGCGCCGGGGGGGCGTGTGCGGGAGAGTCAGACAGTAGAGCCCCAGCAGCGCAGAGATGCTGGAGGCGAGCACCAGCGACTGTCCGACGTTCGCCTGCGGGCCGCGCCAGGAGGCGAGCGCGTGCGCCGCGGCGGGCGAGAGGGCGCGGAGGACTGGGTCCAACAGCCCGAGCCAGGCGCCGAAAAGCCAGCCGGCGAAGACCCAGCCGGCGGTGCCCCAGGCGCGGATAGGGCCGAAGTTCTTCTGCGCGTCGGGCAGATGGTGGAAGGCGAGGGCGTTGCCGAGCGCGGGGGTGGGCACGTAGATGAGCGCGTAGAGGAACATAGTGACGTAGATGCCGAGGAAGGTGGTGCGCGTGGCGATGACGTAGAGCAGGACGGAGCCGAGGAGGTGCGAGGCGGCGAGGAAGCGTTGGGTGGCGAAGTAGCGGTCGGCGATCTGGCCGGCGATGAAGGGCGAGATGATGGAGGCGAGGGCGAGGGTGCCGTAGATGTAGCCGATCTGGAGGCCGCTGATTCCCAGGCGGTTGAGGTGCAGGGCCAGGATCGGCATCCAGGCGCCGAAGATGGCGTACTGCAAGAACATCATGGTCGAGAGTTGCCAACGCAGGCGAGAGGTCAAGAGCGGCGGCCTCCGGTCGGAGCGACTAACAGGGGGAGAACGGTAGCACCAAGCGAGGGGGACCGCAACGAGGGGAGTGGGCAGAGGGAAGTAGGTGGCAGAGGGCATACGGTAGACAAGGGAGGCGATACGCCGAGGAATGTCGGCCGTAAAGGTGCTTTGTTGAGGCGGGGGGTCAGCGGGCGCGCACGGTGGCTTCGGCGGCGATTTGGCGGAAGACGTCTTGGGCTTGGGCGGCGCGGTTGAGGAAGGTTTGGTACCAGTGGCGTTCGCGCGCGGCGGGCTCGTCGGTGGTCTCGCGCCAGCGAGTGATGTAGGTCTTGGCGGCCTCGATCCAGGCGACGAAGTACTGGGCATCGGCGGCGCTGGCGCGCACGGGCTTGCCGCCGACCGAGACCCACACCGGGCTGGTGTGGGCGAATTGGGCGCCTTGCTCGCGCACCCAGCCGTTGAGGTGGCCGGTGTCCACGAATTCGCAATCGGGCCCGAAGGCGCGGGCGGCAATCCAGGCGGAGTCGGTGATGGGGATGGTCGCGCGGAGTTCGAGGGAGGAGGCACATGGGGCGCCGCCTTCGGCGTCGTTTCGCGGCAGGAATGCCGCTCCTACAGGACAGGCAACGTCGGGCGTGAAGTCGTGCCCCAGGCAGACCCCGCCAACGAGGGAGCCCGACGCTACAGGAGGCCGGGCGACCCACCGGGTCGCCCCTACGGTCTCGACCCCGCCGGTGGCGGGGTCGCGGGCGGGATAAGATCCCGCCCCTACGGCCTCCGGGCCGGGCACGTCCGTAGCACACACCTGGCCGTTGAGGAGGAGTTCGAGGCGCGAGAGGCCGAAGATGGAGTAGGCCTTGAGCGTGACCTGCACCTCGTCGGGCGAGGCGAGGGCGACCTCGTCGCCGGGCTGGGCGCCGTTGACCTCGAGTAGCAGGATGGGGCCGTTGGTGGCGAAGGTGGCGCCGCGGCGGTAGGCGGCGGCGAGGTCG
>CAZGSV010000152.1:0-6204 GCA_964528605.1 uncultured Armatimonadia bacterium | reverse complement strand
TGAACGGGAACCGCGGAATCTCCCGCCACCCGACATAACTCGAGGCCACCATCTCCGCCCGCCAGAAGAAATAGAAGAACCAGCACGCAAACAGGAGATCCGTGGGCAGCAAGAACCCCAGCCCTATGGCAAACGGGTACAATGCCGCCCGCATCCCCATCAGCATGTTGAACGGCGGATACGCCAGGTACTGGTCCACGTTGAAGTGCGCAAATCGCGCCGGGATTATCGGCAACTTCGGGTAGAACACGTTCAGCCCGTTGACGATGTCCACCATCGCCGCCACCCCAAAACCCCACCACAGCCGCCGATTCCAGAACAGCCTCGCCCGCTCATCCGTCATCTGCACCGGCAGGTAGATGATGGGATAGCCCAGACGCTCCGTCTCCATCCACCGCCGCCGCAGCAGCGAGTTCAGGCACAGGTCCACCCACACCATCGCAAACACGAACGTGCTCCACCACGCCACCGGCCGCAGCCAGGGCAGGTAGTTCTGCCGCCAGTAGAGCGACGAGTCCCCCTCGTAAAACGCCCGCATCGCCCTCTCATTGCCCATCATCAGCCACCGCGGCAGCAGCGGCCAGATCTCCGCCTTCCATTTGTTCGCCGGTGTCGCAAACCAGTACGGGTGCGGCAGCGTCGGCAGCAGCACTTGCAGCATGTCGTGCCCCGCCAGCGACGATGCGATCGAGAGCATGGAGTAGACCACCAGGAACTCCGCCTGGCGCAGCGCATAGCGCGGCGCCAGCCAGCGCAGCCCGGCGTTGATCACCAGCAGAATCAGCAGCGTGAAGATAACGTTGAAGTACAGCGAGATCGTCGTCGGATGGCCCTGATAGCGAATCAGTTCCATCTGAATGACCCAGTACGAGGTCGGCGAGATCAGCAGCAGGGAGAGCACGACCGAGCGTGCCGTGATCCCCGGCTCGTGGCCGCCTCCCCTTGCGGGTGTCTCCCGCCTCACGTGCGGCCCGCCCCGCCCTCTACCCTCATGGCCACCACGAACCGCGCGCCCGCTCCACCGTCGGCCGGGCGGCGCCCAAACCCAACTGTCTCAGAACGGCTCACCGCAAACCGGATGCCTTTCCCACCGCCCGATCGCGTCCGCGCCGGTAAGGCACCCTCGCTTGCCCTCCGGACGCGGCGTCGGTAGTTTACAGGGTGTGCGCGTGCGGCTCCAACCGCCGTTCGCCCCACCCGTAAGGGAGGAACGATGGCTGCCATCCTAACGCTAGTGCGGCCCAAGCAGTGGACGAAGAACCTCATCGTCTTCGCCGGCCTCATCTTCGCCCACGACCTCTTTGACCCTCAACTGGCCCTCCGAGCGGCGCTCGCCTTCGTCCTCTTCTGCCTAGCCTCCAGCGCAGTCTACATCTTCAACGACATCCTCGACCGCGACCGCGACCGTCACCACCCCACCAAACGCCTCCGCCCCATCGCCTCCGGTCAGGTCAGCGTGCCCCGCGCCACCGTCTGGCTCGTAGTCCTCGCCCTCGCCTCGCTCTCACTCGCCTGGGTGCTCCAAGCCGCCTTTGCCGGCGTACTCAGCGCCTACCTCCTCCTCATGCTGCTTTACTCTATGGCGCTCAAGCAGATGGTCATCCTGGACGTGATGACCGTGGCCGCCGGCTTCGTCCTGCGCGCCGTGGGCGGCGCCGTCGCCATCGAGGTCTACATCTCCCCCTGGCTCATCGTCTGCACCATCCTGCTCGCCCTCTTCCTCGCCCTGAGCAAGCGACGCGCGGAGATAACCAGCCTGCAAACCGACGCCGCACAGGCGCATCGCCCGCTTCTCGCCGAATACAACGTCGCCATGCTCGACCAGATGATCTCCGTGGTCACCGCCTCCACCGTCGTTTCCTACTGCCTCTATACCATGTGGCCCGAAACGGTGGACAAGTTCGGCACCCAGAACCTAATCCTCAGCGTCCCCTTTGTCCTCTACGGCATCTTCCGCTATCTTTACCTCGTTTACCGGCGGGGCGAAGGAGGCAGCCCGGAAGCCGTGCTGCTCTCCGATGTCCCGCTGATAGTCAGCCTGGCCCTGTGGATCGCCGCCGTGGTGCTCATCGTCTACGCCGCCGGGCCACGCTAGCATCCGGGAGGCTGCTTTGTCCCAGCAACTGACTTCGCACGAAGGCAGGAGGGCTCACCTGATGGCGTTAGGACTGATCCTGATCTGCGTTACCCTGGGGGCCGCAGGCCAACTCTGCCTCTCCAAAGGAGTCCGCGGCCACCCCCTCGGCAGCCTCCTCCAAATCCTAGGCGCCTTCCGCAGCCCCTACGTCCTGCTGGGCTTCCTCCTCTACGGCCTCAGTTCCCTGCTGTGGCTCGCCGTCCTCTCCCGCGCCGACCTCTCCTTCGCCTACCCCCTCATCAGCGTCAGTTACCTCATTACCGTCCTCGGCGCGGCCCTGCTCTTCCGGGAGGAGGTCTCGCCGTTGCGCTGGGCTGGCGTCCTGCTTATCTGCCTCGGCATCGCGCTGTTAGTGCGCAGCGGCAGTTAGGCTTCCCGCGCGCCCTCGATGGGATAGCGCCCTTTCTTCTTCACGTACGCCACCACCTGCTTCAACGTCTCCGGGTTCGCCCCCACGTACGTCTCCCCTCCCACGCTGAAGTAGAAGCCCCCGCCCGGCCCTCCTATCTCTATCACCCGGTCAACCGCCGGCTGCGCCTGCTCGAAGGTGCCGTACAGGCTCTTTAGGTTGAAGCCCCCCCCGAAGAAGACCTTGCCGCGGTAGGCCCGCTTCGCCGCCGCCACCTCGCTGAACCCGCCAATGTCGTGCTGCGTCACCCTCAACTCGTTCGCAATGATCTCGAAGAGATGGTCGCCCGGCCCATCAAAGTGCAGGTGACGTCCCTCCTGCCCGTACCGGTCGTATATCCGCTTGTTGTAGGGCAGAACGAACTCGCGATACATCGCCGGTGATACGAACGCGCTATTGTCGTCCGCCAGCCCGCAGGACGTCCGCCGCCTCCCAAAATAACCGTCCTGAAACTCGGCCAGCAGGAAGAACGTCCGCAGCAACTTCTCAAAGAACTCGTGAATGACCTCGGGGGCCGTGTACATCAACTCATAGATCATTGCCGGCTCCGCCAGCGCGCACGCGCACGACAGCGGCGGATGAATCCCCAGCCCGAACCCGGCCCCTATCCCCATCCCCCTCTCCTTGACCCGCGCCTTGAACTCCTCGCCTCGCCGGAACGCCCACAACACCCCCGGCGCCTTAGCCACATCGGGCGCCTCGAACCGCCGAATGTCCTCCACCGTCCTCATCATCCGCACCCCCCAAGGCGAGGTGTCGTCCGGATAGTAAATCTCCATCCCGAACACCAGCGCCTCCCCCACCGGCCCCAAGTCCAGCGAAAGCCCGTACCCCGTGCGGTCGTCCTGCAACTCCTCGAAGCACCAGCGGATGCCCTCCAACTGCACGTCTATGCAAGTGTCAATGTCCGTGTAGTAGTCGCGAATGTTCGCCCCGCACAAGTGCGCGAAGAAACTCCCCGCCACGCTCATCATTATGGGCACCCGGTCCGCTTCCTCGAACCGCCGCGCCACCTCAATCCTTCGCTTGCCTTCCTCCCTCACGCCAGCGTAATCTTCACCTCGGAACGCCTGCGCCATGTTCATCATCTTCCCTCGGGTTCCGCGCGATTCTAGGCCACCGAAGAACCCGCGGCAACAGCGCCGCCCAGGAGGAGCAACGTGCACGTCCTCATCCTAGCCGCTCTCCTCTCTTCCTTGCCGCTCCAGCCCCCCCTGGCAGCGCCCACCGCGCTGCCCCCCCTGCGCCTCTATCACTGCCACCGCGCGACCACACCCATCGTGATTGACGGCAGGCTCAACGATCCCGCCTGGCGCGCGGCCGAGATCGCGACTCGCTTCACCGACCTCTTCCACAAGCAACGCCCCGTCGCCCAGCAGACTCGCGTCCGCCTCCTCTGGGACGACGAGTACTTGTACGCGGCATTCTCAGCCGTTGACAACGACGCCTGGGCCACCAAGACGGAGCGCGATGCCCCCCTGTGGGAAGAAGAAGTCGTCGAACTCTACCTCGACCCCGATGGCGACGCCCGCGACTACCTGGAGTACGAGGTCAACCCCCTCGGCGCCCTGATTGACCTGCTCATCCCCTACGCCGGCGCCCAGGCAGAATGGCAGAAGTGCGCGCAGTGGAACTGCGATCCCATCCAGGCCGCCGCCCGCGTCTTCGGCCACGTCGCGGACCGCACCCAGCGCGACCACGGCTGGGCCGCCGAACTCGCTGTCCCCCTCTCCGCCCTACCGCCTCAGCAAGGCGTGCCCCCACGCCCCGGCGTCGTGTGGCGCGCCCAGTTCTTCCGCATTGACAGGCCGGTCGGCGAGCCCGACCCGCGCTGCTCCTCCTGGAACGACACCCCCCTCTTCCACCTGCCGGAGCGCTTCGGTCAGGTGGTCTTCACCGGCCCCCAGGCGCTTCCCTAGGCCTCATCCACCGGCGGCGGCGCCGGAGGCTGCGGGGCGCCGAGCGCCCCCCTCAGCACACACACGAAGAATCCCACACAGACAGCCACTACCGCCAGGTACAGGGCCAAACACACCGCGGTAGAGTAGCCAGGCGACATCCCTCGCCCCTCGAACGCCGGCTTGCCCGCCGCGAACAGCACCAACCCCATGGCCACGGGCACAGCCGTCACCGCCAGCAGCGTCAGCAGCACCAAGGGAATCTGCCTCACCTGGCCCCGCCCGCGCAACTGAGCCATAACCAGCCCCGCCACAAACAACAGCGCCACGCCGGCTGCTGCCGCCATGGCCACCAGATCACGCACCTCGCTCACCGCGCAACACCCCCCTTCTCAGTATAGTATATGAAGGCCGGCGCCCCCCACACTAGGGCTGGCCTCGCCTCAACGCCCTAAGCCTTCAAGGGCAACTCCACCGGCTCTCCCGTCTGGCTCGACCGGTATATCGCCAGGATGATCTCTACCGCCTTGCGCGCGTCCTGCGCCGTTACCTCCGGCTCGCGTCCCTCGATCACCGCCAGCGCAAACAGGTATATCTGCCGCGCATGGCCTTGAACCGACAGCGCCATCGGGTCCGCCGCCGTGCCGGACGCAGCCTCCGAACCTGCCACCGGCGGCTTGGCGTCCTCGCGGCCCACGATGTTCCAAGCCTTTATCTCGCCGTTCTCCCAGATGGCGGTCCCTTGCGTTCCGAACACATCCACCCGGGCCGAGTAGCCCGGATACGCGGACGTCGTCCCCACAATGGCCCCGAGCGCGCCGTTGGCAAACTCCACCGTCGCCACGCCCAGGTCCTCAGTCTCGATCTTGTGGTTCATCACCGCCGTGCGCGCCCGTACGCTCTTCACCGGCCCCATGAACCACTGCAACAGGTCTATGTAGTGCACCGATTGGTTCATCAGCGACCCGCCGCCATCCCAGCGCCAGGTGCCCCGCCAGCCGCCGTTCTTGTCGTAGTACTCCTGCGTCCGGTGCCACTTCACTGACGCCTCGCCGTAGATCAGCCGCCCAAAGGCGTTCCTCTGCGCTGCGCGGTGAATCTGCTGCGCCGCGTCCCCCAAGCGGTTCTGGAAGATGGACGACAACTTCATCCCGGTCTCCTTCGAGACCGCTATCATCTGGTCTATCTTCGGCAGCGTTATCTCCAGCGGCTTCTCGGACAATACGTGCTTGCCCGCCCTCATGGCGTCAATCGAATGCTCCCCGTGCATGCCGCTCGGAGTGGCCACGTTGATGATCTCAATGTCCTCCCGCTGCAGCATCTTGTGGTAGTCAGTGTAGACCTCGCAGCCGAACTCCTCCCCAATGGCGCCCGCCACCGGCTCGTCTATGTCCGCTATCGCCACCAACTCCGCATTCTCGATCTGCTTGATCGAGCGGCAGTGCGCCTTCCCAATGCCCCCGACCCCGATCACGCCCAAACCTATCTTGCGCGGTAGAGCCATCCTTGCAGCCTCCTGACCTAATCCTATTCCCCAACCGCGGCCCGGCGCGCGCCTGCGCCCGCCGCGGCCAACATCTCACCGCTGCCTCTCGCTCCCCACCGGCCCCAGCAGCCGCGCCACCAACTCCTCCGGCGGCTGCGCGAACGACTGCACGAACGCCTCCACCGCTCTGGCGTCGAACGCCTTACCCGCCTTGTCCCGCAGGTAACCCAACGCCTCCTCGTGTGCCAGCGACAGCCCCGAGTTCGTCATCTCC
>CAZGSV010000151.1:0-6248 GCA_964528605.1 uncultured Armatimonadia bacterium | reverse complement strand
ACGGTCGTCGTCGGCGATAGGGAGTTCGAGTACTTGCCGGACGAGAGCATGGAGAAGGTCAAATGACTCGAAGCGGACTCGCTCAGGCGCGCCGCCTGGTGGTGAAGGTCGGCTCCAGCACCATCGTAGCCGCCACCGGCGGCATAGACCACGCCTACCTATGCGACTTGGCGCGCCAGGTGGCCACTGTCCGCGCCCAGGACCGCCAGGTCGTGATAGTTTCCTCGGGAGCGATTGCGGCAGGAGCGCAGCGCATGGGGCGCAAGCGGATGCCCCGCGCGCTCGCCTGGAGCCAGGCCGCGGCGGCGGTCGGTCAGAGCCTGCTGATGGACGGTTACGCTGCGGCCTTTGAGCCCTTGGGGGTCTGCGTGGCCCAGGTGCTGCTTACGCGCGCCGATCTGGGCGACCGCACGCGCTTCGTGAATGCCGCCGCCACCATGGAGACGCTGCTCTCCTTCGGCGCCGTGCCCATCGTGAACGAGAATGACACCGTATCGGTCGAGGAGATCACCTTCGGCGACAACGACACGCTGGCCGCGCTTGTCTGCCCGCTGGTGCGCGCCGACCTGCTGGTACTGCTGTCCGACGTTGATGGCCTCTACCGCGACGTTGCCAAGCGCAAAGACGTCATCCCCGAGGTGGGTGAGGTGACACCGGAGATCGAGGCCCTGGCCGGCAGCGCGGCCGGCCGTATGGGGCGCGGTGGCATGCTGAGCAAGGTGAACGCGGCGCGACTCGCCGCTCGCTGCGGCGTGGCGGTGCTGCTGGCCAACGGCAGGGAATCCGAGGTCCTGACAAGGTTGGTGGCGGGCAGGCCGCTGGGCACCCATTTCCGGCCACTGCGCTCCAAGATGGAAGGGCGCAAGCAGTGGCTCGCCCTGGTGGGTGAGGTTCGCGGCCGGCTGGTGGTCAACGAGGGCGCCAAGCGGCGCGTGGTGCAGGATGGCAAGAGCCTGCTCGCGGTCGGCATTGTGGGCGTCGAGGGCGATTTCGGCCGGCGCGCCATGGTGGCTCTGGTGGGCCCGAGCGGCGAGGAGTTCGCACGCGGTATGGCCAGTTACGACGCCGATGCGCTGCGCCGGGTGAAGGGCTTGCGCTCCGCCGAGCGGCGCCGGGTGCTGGGCGAGGGCCCCGATGAGGTCGTGCATCGCGACAATATGGTAGTCTGGGGATAGGAACGTTCCCGGCGCAAGGGAGCAGTGACGATGGCGGGTTCGCAAGTGAACGAGGAGGCCATAAGGGCGGAGGTCGAGCCTCTGGCCGCGAGCGTGCGCGCTGCCGCGCCGGTGCTGGCTCTGGCCTCCACGGCCCGCAAGAATCAAGCCCTGCGTGCCATCGCCGAGGCGCTCGACGCCAAGCGCGCGGAGATTCTGCGTGCCAACGAGCGCGACCTGGAAGCGGGCCGACAGGCCGGCCTCTCTTCGGCGCTGCTGGACCGCCTAATGCTCAACGACAAGCGCATTGACGGCATCATCGAGGGCGTCAACCAGGTCATGGCGCTGCCCGACCCCGTAGGGGAGATCGTCTCCGGCTGGCGCCGGCCCAACGGACTGGAGATTCGTATGGTGCGGGTGCCGCTCGGAGTGGTGGGTATCATCTATGAAGCGCGCCCCAACGTTACCGTGGACGTCGCCGTGCTCTGCCTCAAGGCGGGCAATGCGGTGCTGCTGCGCGGCGGCAAGGAGGCCATCAACGCCAACATCGTTCTGGCGGACACCATGCGTGCGGCCATCACCGATGCCGGCTTGCCCGCCGACAGCGTGCAACTCATCCGCAACACCGACCGGGCGACCGCGCGCGCGATGATGGGTCTCGTGGGGTATCTGGACGTGCTCGTGCCCCGTGGGGGCCACAGCCTGATCCGCACCGTGGTCCGGAATGCGCGGGTGCCCGTGATCGAGACCGGCGAGGGCAACTGCCACCTCTACGTGGACTACAACGCGGATGTGAAGATGGCTGAGGAGATAGCCTTCAACGCCAAGACGCAGCGCCCCTCGGTGTGCAATGCCATCGAGACGCTGCTGGTGCAACGCGACATCGCGCCTGGCTTTCTGCCGAGCGCCTGCGCCCGGCTGGCGGCGGGGGGCGTGGAGATTCGCGGCTGCCCGGAGACGGTTGCCCTCTTCCCGCCGGCCAAGCCAGCGACCGAGGAGGACTGGGCCACGGAATACCTGGCCTTGATCCTGGCGGTGAAAGTGGTTGGCGACGTTGACGAGGCCATCGCACACATCGCCCGCTACGGCACGCGCAACTCCGAGGGCATCCTGTCCAACGATCACGGCAACATCCAGAGGTTCACCCGCGAGGTGGACGCGGCCGCGGTCTACGTCAACGCCTCCACGCGCTTCACCGACGGCTTCGAGTTCGGCTTCGGGGCGGAACTGGGCGTGAGCACGCAGAAGTTGCACGTGCGCGGCCCCATCGGCTTGGCGGCGCTCACCAGCACCAGGTACGTGGTCGTGGGCACGGGGCAGGTACGCGGGTAGCAATGGCCCGCATCGGACTGATGGGCGGCACCTTCGATCCGGTGCACTACGGCCATCTGTTCGCCGCGGAGGAGGCGCGCGAGCGGTGCGGGCTGGAGACCGTCTACTTCATTCCGTGCAACCTGCCGCCGCACAAGGAAGTCTCTGACCTGACGCCGGCCGAGGACCGCTTCAACATGGTTCATCTTGCCACGGCCTCCAACCCCTCCTTCTGCGCTTCGCGCGTGGAACTCGAGCGCGGCGGCCGTTCTTACACCATTGACACCGTGCGCGAGTTCCGCGCCGGGCTCGGCGAGCAGTCCGAAATCTACTTCATCACCGGCGCCGACGCCATCCGCGAGATCATGACCTGGCGCGACAACGAGGAGTTGGCCTCGCTCTGCCGCTTCGTCGCGGTCACGCGCCCGGGCTACGAACTCAACGACCTAAAGGCGCGCCTCAGCCTCAACCTGGTGCAGTCCATCGAGATCGTGCACGTCCGAGGGCTCGAGATCTCCTCCACCGACATTCGCCGCCGCGTAGCCGAGGGGCGTTCCATTCGCTATTTGACCCCGCCGGAAGTGGCGCTGTACATTGCCAACCAGGGACTCTACGTGAACCGGCCCACAACGGAGGGCAGTTGAGGCTCCGATGATTGCCAAAGAGGCACGCCCCCGGCGTGTGCGCTGGCTGGATATGGTGATCTGGCTGGTCTGCATCGCCGCGCTGGCGGCCGTGGGGTGGGCGTACTACTTGGGCAGAAGCGGGCTGACCCCGGACATGGTGAGAGGCTGGCTGCTGCCCGACCCCGTGCCTCCCTTCGCCGACCACAAGAGCGTGGACATCCTGCTCATCGGCGTGGACGACAAGATAGAGCGGGGCCGGGCCGACACGCTCATCTTGGGCACCATCAACTTCGAGACCAAGCGCCTCGGCCTGCTCTCGGTTCCCCGCGACGCCCGCGTGCGCATCCCCGGCCACGGCATGAACAAGATCAATGCCGCTTACAGCCTCGGGGGCCCCGACCTCTGCGCCGAGACGGTCTCGGGCCTGCTCGAGGTGCCCCTTGAGTACTACATCAAGACCGACTTCAAGGGTATCGAGAAGATCGTGGACGCCATGGGCGGTGTCGTCATTGACGTAGAGAAGAACATGGATTACGAGGACAAGTGGGGCAACCTCTACATCCATCTCAGGAAAGGCCGCCAGCGGCTCAAGGGCTACGACGCCATGTGCTACGTGCGCTTCCGCCACGACGTCGACGGCGACTACGGGCGCATGCGCCGGCAGAAGCAGTTCCTGCTGGCCGCCTATCGCCAGATGGTCACCGGTGAGGCCGGTGCCAAGAAGCCCGACCTGCTCCTGCTGGCCCGACAGTTCACCCGTGCCGTCAAGACCAACCTCTCCGACCGGCAGATCGTCTGGCTCACCAAGTTCGCCAAGAAGGTGGAGCCAGCGAGCGCGTTGGTGGCCGCCGTGCCGAGCAAGCCAGAGCGCATTCAGGGCGTTGCCTACGAGATCGTGGACGAGGTGGAGGCGCGGCAGATTGCCGCCGAGGTGCAGAGGCGGCTGTCGGTGGCGCCCGAGTACGACTACAAGTTTGCCCGCGTTGAGGTGCAGAACGCGGCTGGGGAGCCGCGCCTGAACGCCGTGGTGGCGAGCGTGATCCGCGACGCCGGCTACCGCGTCACCAATGGCGAACCCCGGAAGGGCGGCTTCCCGCTGACCAAGATCTTCTTTGCCCCCGGTTATCGCCGCGCCGCCGAAGAGATCGCGGCCGCGCTGGGCACGACGCGCTACTATCCCCGTCCGGCTACGCCGAGGTCCGACGCCCCGGAAGTGACCATCATACTCGGCGCGGACGCCTGTACGCTGCTCACCGAGGGCCGCATCCTCGCGGGAGAACGCGAGACCGTCACCGCCTCCGACCGGAGGCGCTTCTGATCCCCAGCGGTGGCCGCGCGGGCCCAGAACCACCTGCGCACACGGAAGTGATGTTCCATTCGCCTTAGCCCAGTAGCCCGAGTCTGCGAACTCCTCTGGAGCAAGAAGGCTCAGGACATCCTCATTCTCGAGGTCCGCGCCCTTACCACGCTGACTGACCACATGGTGCTGGCGACCGGCACCTCCCGCATCCACGTCAAAGCGTTGGCCGAGGAACTGCGCAGCGATCTGCGCAAGCGCCGCGTGCGCTCCTTCATCATGGAGGGCCTCGAGGAGGGGGTCTGGGTCGTTGTGGACCTGGGTTCCTTCATCGTCCATTTGTTCGAGCCCGACACGCGGGAGTTCTACGCGCTCGAGCGCCTGTGGGCGGACGCCCCGCAACGGCCCTACCCCGAGAAGGACGAGCGCGCGCCCGCCAGGAGATGAGCCGCCGTGCAGCAGCCAGACGCGCGCACCAGAGCCAAGTTCGACGACATCCTAACGCGCGCCAACAGCCTACGCCTTAAAGGCGAGGTGCAGGGCGCCATCGCCGCCTGCCGCGAGGCGTTCGCCGTGTGGGAGGGCGGCGCCGAGGCCTGGGAACTCTTGGGCGATCTGCTCACCGCGGAGGTCCAGGCGGAAAAGGCATTGGAGGCCTATCGGCGGGCGCGCGAGTTGCGCCCCGGGGATGCCCGCATGGAAGAGAAGTACGCGCTGAGCCTGCTCAGTGTGGCTGACCAGCAGCAACTGCCCGCCGTCGAGGAGCGCCTCTCCCGCGAGGCCGCGGGCAAGGAGCGCGCCAAGGCCATCCGACTCGGCATCCTGCTCCCTGGTGCGGGCCACCACTACCTGGGCGAGCGCACCGAGGGCCTCATCCTGGTCGCGGCCACCGTGATCGCGGTCATGTCGCTGTGGTACGCGCTGATGGCGATGGCCTACCCCAGCCCGGCCATGGCGATCCGAGGCATGACCAGGGAGATCACCATCGCCATCACCGCCGCGGCCGTCTACCTCGGCCTGCTCGTGTACTCGGTTCTCGACGTGTGGCGCCTCTGCCGCGCCTACTTCCCCATTACGTCTCCTTGGGACGTGCGTCCGCCTTCCCCGCCTGCGCAGAGCGAGTCACAGGCCAAGCCCGAGGAGCCCGGCGACCAGCAAGCGCCGCCGCAGTAGTCCATGCGGGTCGAGAACCACCCGATTCTTGGACCGGCGCCGCAGAAGCGCTGGGTGCGCTTCTCGCTCGATGGGCAGGAGCGATCGGGGAAAGAGGGGGAGCCGCTTGCGGTGGCCTTGCTCGCCTCGGGCGACTTCGCGCTCAGGCGCAGTCCTGTGCTGGGCCAGCCGCGCGGCGTGTATTGCGGCATCGGCCGGTGCAGCGACTGCCTGATGACGGTGAACGAGATTCCCAACGTGCGCTCCTGCGTCACGCCGCTCGCCGAGGGAATGCGTGTCGAGCGCCAGCACGGGCTGGGCGTGCTCCCAGAGGCGCAGCCCCCCCTGCCGACGGCGGCCAAGGCGCCGTTCCCCGAATGCGACCTTCTCGTCGTGGGCGCCGGTCCGGCCGGCCTCTCTGCCGCGGCACAGGCGGCGCGCCTGGGCGTGCGCGCCGTCATCGTGGATGAGAACGAGGAACCTGGTGGTCAACTGCGGAAGCAAATCCACAAGTTGTTCGGCCCGGCGGACTTCTTCGGCGGAGTGCGGGGCCTCCATCTCTGCGGCATCCTGGCGGAAGAGTGCCGCCAGGCCGGTGCTGAGACGCTTCTCGGCGCCGTGGCGTTCGGCGTGTGGCCGGACGGCACGGTGGGAGTGGCGCGAGACGGCAGGGGCTGGGTCGCGCGGCCCAAGTTCGTGCTGGTCGCC
>CAZGSV010000150.1:2970-6295 GCA_964528605.1 uncultured Armatimonadia bacterium | reverse complement strand
CTCCCCTGGCCGCCCTGCGTAGGGGCGACGCGGCGGGTCGGCCGGCGTCGCGCCGCGGCGCCGAAGGCGTCGAGCGTAAACGCACTTTGGGGACGTACTTTGGCCTGCGTTTCTGCTCATGTCCAGCGGAGGCGTGCCCGAGTTCCAGGCGCTGGCGAGGCCGCTACAGAGCG
This sequence comes from uncultured Armatimonadia bacterium, assembly GCA_964528605.1. Taxonomy (GTDB): domain Bacteria; phylum Armatimonadota; class Zipacnadia; order CAZGSV01; family CAZGSV01; genus CAZGSV01. Next base: position 6,122 of record CAZGSV010000150.1, on the reverse strand, counting down.
CGACTCACCGAGTCGCCCCTACCGGCCGCCGCGCCGCAGCATCCGCAACAACTCCCGCAGGTCCTCGCACACCAGGTCGGCCGCCAGGCGCGCGCGCCGCAACTGGCGCCGTGTCGTCACACCCGTGAGCACCAGGACGCACTTCGCGCCCAACTTCCGCGCGGCCGGGACGTCCGTTTCCAGGCCGTCGCCCACGACCACGGCCTCCGACGGCGGCACTCGCGCCGAGCGCAGCGCCTGCGCGAACATCGTGGTCTCGGGCTTGCCGATCATCTTCGGCCGCGCGCCGGCGGCCGCCGCGACCGCGGCTACGATGGACCCCGCGCCGGGCTGAAGACCCTGTTCCGTTGGGAAGCGCAGGTCGGGGTTGGTGGCGATGAACTTCGCGCCTTGCAGGATGGCGGTGCTCGCGGCCGCGAGTTTCGCGTAGGTGATGTGGGTGTCCATTCCCACGACCACGATGTCCGTGGTTCGACGGTGCTCACCACCCCGAGCCTGTGGTTCGGCAGGCTCACCACGCTGAGCGGAGCCGAAGCGCCGAGGAGCGGGGGCACTACTGACGAGCGTGAGCCCCCGTTCGCGCAGTTCCGTGCGCAGGCCGCCTTCGCCGACGACCAGCACCCTACCCTTTCCGCGGGGCAGGTAGTGCCGCGCCAGGTAGTCGGCTGCGGCGGAGCCGGAGGTGACGATTTCCTCGAGGGCGGCCTTGATGCCCATTCCGGCTAACTTGCGGACGTAGTCGCGGCGATGCAGCGTCGAGTTGTTGGTGACAAAGCGAACGGCGACCCCGCGCTCGCGGAAGTGGGCCATCAGTTCCCTCGCCCCCGGCAGCGCCTCCTCGCCGCGGTACAACACCCCATCCATGTCAAGGAGGAAAGCCCGTGCGCGCCACAAAGCCTGTAGCAGGGCTCCGTGCCTGGGTGCCAAGAGGCGTGCCAAGGGGACCGCCCTCACATCGCGTGGTGCAGGTCTTTGAGGGCGGGGTAGATCTGCCGGTAGAGAGCAAACTTCTCTTCGTAGGCAGCGGCCATATCGGGGCGCGGCTCGTAAGCGGCGTGAATGTCAATGCAGGCCTCGACGCCCTCGCGGTGGTTCCGATACTCGCCGCAGGCGACGCCCGCACAGATGGCCGCGCCCAGACACGAGCCCTCGGAAGAAGTGGGCACCTCGATGGGCTTGTTGAAGATGTCGGCCTTGAGTTGCAGCCACAAAGGGCTCTTGGCCCCGCCTCCGGTGGCGCGCAGCCGCTGCACCGGCACGCCCGCCTGCTCGAGAAGGGCAAGGTTGTACTTCAACTCGAAGGTGATGCCGTCGAGCACGGCCTTGAGCAGATCTGCCTTAGTATGGTCCAGCGTCAGCCCGACGATGGCGCCGCGCGCCTGGTTGTCGAACAACGGTGTGCCGGTCATGGTGAAATGCGGCAGCACCAAGCAATCCACCGGCCCCGGCGTCGCCCGCTCGAGCATGACGTCGTAGACGTCCCTGCCCTGCTCCGCGGCGATGCGCTTCTCCTCGTCCGCGAAGTTGTCGCGAAACCAGCGGAGCAGAATGCCGCCGGTGAAGTTCCAGGCGAGGGTGCAGTACATTTGCGGGAGGGCGTGGTTGTAGCAGGGGAACTGGCACTCGAGCATGCGGTCGGTGAGCACGGGCTCGGCGAAGGCCACGGTGAAGCACTCGACGGTGCCGGTGCCGTCCACGCCGATGTTGGGCTCGATGACGCCGGCGCCCAGGGCGGTAGCGGGCTGGTCGTGCGCGCCGGTGGCAACCACCACGTCGCGGCGGAGGCCCAACTCGTCGGCCACGCGCGCGGCCACCTTGCCGCAGTCAATCCCGGGCGCAGCCACCGGAGGTAGGTTCTCGACCGGCACCTCCGCGGCCCCCAACATCTCCCGCGACCAGCGCAACTTGATGACGTCGAAGCCGAGCGTGCGCGCCGCCAGCGAGTAGTCAATGCGCGGCTCGACACCCAGCACGTGCATCACCATCTCCTCGTAGCAGTAGAACTTGCGCGCGCGCTTCCAGACCTCCGGTTCGTTCTCGCGCAGCCACATGAGTTTGCACATCGTGTAGATGGAGCTGACCGCGTGGCCGGTGATGTCGAAGATGCGGCGCTTGCCGAGTTTCTCCTCGAGGTAGCGCGCCTGGGGGACGCTGCGCGAATCGAAGGAGATGGGGCTGTTGAAGATGACGTTGCCTTGGGCGTCGAGGGGGGTGACCGCTTCGCCCTGGCAGGAGATGCCGATGGCGCGCACGGGATCGCAGGCTTGCTGGGCGGCGCTGGCGATGACTTCCTTGACCGCCTCCATGACTTCGTTGGGGTTGAGTTCGGACCAGCCGGGCTGCGGGTGGTAGAGGGGGTATTCGCGGTAGGCTTGGGCAAGGACCCCGCCGTCGAGGTCAAAGACCACGGCCTTGGCGCCCGTAGTGCCGACGTCAACGCCCATCAGGCTCATCTGTGAACCTCCCGATCAGCGATAGATGCGGACCGCAGGAGGGACGGCTTAACCCGGCGGCAAGGCCACAGCGTCACTCCGGGTAGACGACGCCCTTGACGTAGCCGTCCTTGCGCTCGCAGGCCAGGCGAAGAGCCTTGTCAATATCCTTAAGCGAGAACTTGTGGGTGACCAGGCGACGCATGGGCAGCACGCCGCGGGCCAGGGCAGCGAGGCCGCGGCGGATGTCTTCCACAAGATGGGGGGAACAGACGGGATGCACGTTGACGACAATGGCACCGGCCTTCCAGAGGTTGAGGTCAATCTCCTGCGGGCCGGGCTGCCAGGCCAGCGCGACCAACCTTGCCTGCGGGCCTCTGAGGATGCTGCCGGCCAGTTGAAGCGACTGCGGGATGCCGCCGGCGTTGATGGCGAGGTCCACGCCGCGCCCGCCGGTGATGTGGAGGACGTGTTCGTGGGCGTCGCCCTTCTTGGAGTTGACGGTGTGGGTCGCGCCCATATCGTGCGCGAGCGAAAGCAGGCGCTCGTCGGAGTCAATGGCGATAACGGCTTCGGCGGTCTTGCCCGCGGTAGCGCTCAGAGTCATGAGCCCAAGAAAGGAGCAACCGACGAGAGCGACGACGTCGCCGAAGGCATAGGTGCAGGCGCGCGCGGCGTGCACGACGGTGACGGCCCCGGCCAGGTGCCGGTCAGCCCGTC
>CAZGSV010000150.1:0-2960 GCA_964528605.1 uncultured Armatimonadia bacterium | reverse complement strand
GGGGCTCGCCCAGCACTTCCTCCGCGGGAGAGGCGGCGGGCACCTTGATGACTTGGTCAGGGGCGGCGAGGGCGTAGGTGGCGAAGCCGGGGGTAAAGAAGCCGGTGACGCGGTCGCCGACGCGGTAGCCGTTGACTCTGGCGCCAACCTCGAGCACGTAGCCCACGGGCTCGTGCCCGAGGCGCATCGGGGCCTTACCAGGGCCCAGGCGGAACTGCTCGAGGTCGGCGGCGCAGATGCCGCACGCTTCCACCTTGACGAGCAGTTGGTCCGATTCGCAGGAGATGTCCTCTCTGACCAGGCGGACCTCGTTGGGCGCCCTAAGTTCCGCCACCGTGGTGGTCACGCGGCGCCTCGCTGACGCAGGTCGGGCAAGGCCTCGACCACCTTGTGGATGCCGGCGGCGAGGTCGCGGACGTCCTGCTCGGTGAACTTCTCATTCATGGGCAGGACGACCAGGTCGTCAAGGGCCTTCTCGGTCTGGGGACAGGCGCCCGGCTCGTATCTCACGGTGCTGACGGGCCGACGGGGGCAATCCCAGGGGCAGTGACTGGCGCCGAAGACCTGCTTGCTGCGCAGCAGGTCGTAGAGGAAGATCGGCTTGCCGATGTAGTGGGCGCTGGCGGGGATACCCTCTTCGGACAGGGCCTGGGCGAAGAGGCCGGTGGAGATGCCAAGCACCTGCTGGTCCACGCGAAGAGGGTAGAACCAGAAAGTGTGCACGCCGCCTTGGGGCACGGCGGGAGTCAGGACGCCCGGGATGCCGGAGATGAGGGAAGTGAGCAGGGCGGCGCGCTCCTGGCGGGCGCGGACGGCGTCGGGCAGTTTCTTCAATTGGGCTAGGCCGACGGCGCCTTGCAGTTCGGTCATGCGGTAGTTGCAGCCGAACATCACGTAGTCGCGGCCGCCGCTGCCGTAGTTGGGCCAGCCCTTGTTAGCGAAGAGGGTAGCGCGCTCGCCCAGGCCATCGTCGTTGGTGATGGTCAGGCCGCCGTCGCCGGTGCTGATGTGCTTGCTCTGCTGCAGGCTGAAGCAGCCGAAGTGGCCGATGGTGCCGACCCACTTGCCCTTGTACTCGGTCAGGTAAGCCTGCGAGCAGTCCTCGATGACGTAGAGGTGGTGCTCCTCGGCGATCTTCATGATGGGGTCCATATCGCAGGGGCCGCCGGTGAGGTGCACGGGGATGATGACCTTGGTGCGCTCGGTGATTCTGCGGCGGAGGTCCTCGGGGTCCATGTTGAAGGTCGCCGGGTCCACATCCGCGAAGACGGGAATGCAGTTCTGAAGCAGGATGGGGATGACGGTGCCCACGTCGGTGATGGGCGCGGTGATGACTTCGTCACCGGGCTCGGGATTGACGGCGCCCAGGGCGACGTGGATGGCGGCGGTGCCGGAGGTCGAGGCCGTGCAGTGTTTGACGGCGTAGAAGGCGGCGAACTCTTCTTCCAGTTGCGCGACCTTGCGCCCATGGCCGCGGTTGAGAGAGCCCGACTCGATCACCTCACGCAGCAGCGCAAGTTCTTCAGCGCCAAAAGTGCGCCCCGAGGCGTTGGCGATCGTGGGGAACGGCTGGCTACGGACCGGCTCACCGCCGTACAAGGCGAGCGCACTCATAAAAGAACCCTCGCTCCTCCCGAGCAACTGCCGTCTCCTAATCTGCGGCGCTTCCGCCGAAAAGGAGAACTGCCATGTGGCGCGGGGAATAGTAGTTGTCCGCCGGAGGCACGTCAAGCCATTCCGCGGCTTGAAAAGCGTCGCGCACGGGAACGGAGATGATCTCCAGTGGACCTTGGCGGAGGTGCCACACTTGGCCCGTTGGTGTTGAACCTAAGACCTCCGGCTGTGGCGTACCGGCGGTTGGCGCGACCAGCGCTTGGGGAGCAGCCCCGAGTGCGCCCGAGGGCAGAGCGCTGAAGAAGCGGTCGAGAGAGGGAATCACACCGAGGTCGGTGCGCTGTCCGATGAAGGTGAGACGCGCCGCCGATCGCACCATCTGCTCCAACGGCAAGCAGTAGCACTCGGAGGCGGGCGGCCCGGAGACGGAGGTAATGGAGAGCGCTTCGACCGGGGGCGGCTTGAAGGCGGGCACTAGCCAGCGACCGTTCTTCAGGATGGCCATTCCGTCGCCCCAGCCGCCGTCGAGTCCGATGAGCCCGGGGTCGGGGTTCCAGGCGCGCAGGTCCGCCGGCGTCGCGGGATACCAGAAACCGAACTGCGGCCGGAGACGAGCGAGTTGCTCGCCGGCGCCAGCTCGCGGGGGGGCGACTGCTTCCAGCCCGGCGCCCGTGCGGGCCAAGTCCCCGTATTCGGGCCAGCGTCTGCCGGTTGCGGGCACCTGGAAGAACCAGCCCTTGGCGCCTGCCGAGGCCAGCGAGGCGACGAGGGGTTGCGTCGCCGGGAACGGCCCCGGCATCGTGCCGTCGGAGATGGCAAGGACCCACATCGGGCGCGCAGCGGCTGCGGACAAGCCGGCGGCGGCAGCGCCCTCCACCCGTCCCGCTAGGTCCTCTGGAGTGTTGAGGGCCATCGCCAAGCCGTCCGGTTGCTGCCCGTCGCCCCAATCCACATAGAAGCGGCGGGCGGTGTAGGCGTAGCGCAGAACGACGGGGACGTTGGCCTTACAACGGAGGTCAGCGGCGATGCCGCGGAGGTAGGCGCCTACCGTCTCGTCACGAAAAGCCAGCCAGTCGAACCAGAAGGTGGAGTGGCGCGCCTGGACGGCGTAGAGGCGGGCTGCGGTGGGCGAGTAGAGGTAGCCGCGCTCGCCCAGGACCCTCAGGGGCACTAGGCCCGCGGCCTCGGCGAAGGAGGCTGGCCCCTCCTGCTCCAAAGCCCACTGCTGGCACAGCGTTCCCGCATCTTGGTAGCGCGCCGCGAGCCACCGGGCCAAGGCTGTCCGGTAGGCCTCCGAACTCGGCACGACCGGCGGGCCGGCGAGCCCGCAGCCGGGCCCGAGCGGA
>CAZGSV010000149.1:0-6407 GCA_964528605.1 uncultured Armatimonadia bacterium | reverse complement strand
GTCCACTCCTCTTTCCCAAACCGCCGCGACAGGTAGTAGCGCCCCAGCAGCGCCCCCGCCAGCATCACGATGTAGTCGTGCGGAATCTGCCCAATCGCCCCGATCAACCCGTAGATCGCCATCGCCGGCCACCCCAGAGCCGTGAACACAAAGTAGGCCACCAGAGCAAAGCCCAGGCCGCTGAATATCACCGGCGCCTTGATCGCCTGTAGGAACATCCCCTGGTTCTCCGTCGTCGCCGTCATCCACAGCACCTGGTTCATCGCGGTGAAGTTCCAGAACTTCTGCGCGTAGGGATACACGTCCGAGGGGATCGGCCCCAGCCTCCAGATCAGACTCCAGAAGAGCAGACTGCACAGCAGCACAATCGGCACCATCAGCAACTCCGCCTTGACGATGCTTCTGATCCTGGTGCCCGTCAGTTCCAGTTCGCGGAACCGCTGCGTGTAGCCGCCGTAGTTCGCCAGCGGAATGGGCGCAAACCAGATGGCAATCCCGCGATAGCGGCTCAGTATGAAAGTGGACTCGCGCACGAATGGTATGCCGACGTACTGACCGGTCAGCCCCACCATGCGCGCGTTGATGTAAGAATCGAACGGGGTCCACAGAAACCCGTAGAAGATGAAGAAGTAAAGCGGGAAGTCGGGCACCAATCTCCTCGACAACGTGATGTAGCCGATCGTCCCGAGCACGAAAAGCAGCAAGGCCACCGCGACCGAGAAGTCCCCTCTGCCCACCGGCGGCTTGCCCAGGGCGAAGATGCCCCGGCCCTCCCGCCGCTGGCGTGCGAAGTGCGCCACCGCCTTGCCCATCCCCAGCAGCCCGATGGCAACCCCAGTGCCAATGCCGAAACTTATCCAGAAGTCCAGGTTGTTGGCGAACACCGTGCTTATCGTGTCCATCCCCGGCCGCCACGTCGTCAGCAAGCCCGCCCGGTGAAGCGCCGGGTTGATGACCAGACTCCCCAGCGCCGCGCACGCCCCGCCTACCACCACCCAATAGGGCAGCACCATTCCCGTCACCAACGGCGCCAGGCTCGTCCCGATGCCCGTCGCCGCAGCCGGCAGCAGCCGCTCCGTGCCCTGCGTGAAGTCAATCCACGGAATCGGCAGAATGTAGAGCGGCTTGATCAGCATCACGCCCGTCAGCGTCGGAATCCCCACGTAGATGACGCCGAAGGCAAGTCCGCTCATCGCCCCTATCGAGAAGAGGCGCCACCGCCAAGTCTCCGTCTTCGCCGCCGACTCCGCCAGCGCCGTCGCCCCCTGCGCCGCAATGGGCGCCAAGGGAAACGCCAGCCGCTCCGTGTCGGAGGTCAGCCGGAAGAGCGTGTAACTCAGCCCTATCCAGTTCAGCCGCGACAGCACCTGCCCCGCCAGCACCAGCGCGATCGGAGCCGCCCAGTCCCGATGGAAGAACGTGCGCATCGCCAGCGCGGGAGAATCCTTGGCCGGCACCACCCAGTGCGGTATCTGATTCGCAATCCCCTCGGCCGCCGGCGACTGCACCAGGAACTGATTCCAGATCAGGCCGGCGAACGGCCCGCCCGACAGCGCCAGCCCGCCCATCATGCTCGTCAGCCCGCCCGCAATGTAGAGCAGGATGTAAATCTCCTGCCTCTTAAGAATCACGAACGAGCGCCGCGCCACCTCGGTAAACAGGATGATGGTCACCCACTCCGCCGCCGGGCCCATGCTCTGCCCCGCTACCAGCCCCAGGTAGATCGAGCCCGGCATCATCACGAACCCCACGAAGAGCGCGCCGATCACGGTCTTGACGTCGAAGCCCTCGGCGAACTCCGTGGGCGCCTCCATTACCGCGCGCGCCAGCGCGATGTCTTGTTCTTCCCGTGCTGCCATTAGGAAGTGGTCGCCACCTCCGCGCTCAGTCTGTCATCCGCGCGCCGCGCGTACTCGCGCCGCTGCTCGAGCACGATCGTGCGCCAGATCAGGAACTGCTTGCGCAGCGTATTGAGGAAAAACCAGTTCGCCTTCTTCCACGAACTGATGTCGCCCGACAGGCGGCGCAGGGCAAGCGTAATCTCGTAAACCGTGCGTTCGCTCGTCGGCCGGCTTTCCAGCCGCACCACCTGGCTCACCCCCAGATCGTAGGGCGCCAGCCACATCTTTACCTCAACGCCATACCCAGCGCCGTGCTCGGCCTCCACGGCCTCGTACCCAGCCGGCTCCGCGTAGAACTCACCGCCCGAGTAGCCCACGTAGGCGTCGAAGAACTCCACCAGGAACATCATGACCGCCCGTCCGTCCGTCCCGCTCACCGTGAAGGGCATCTTCACCCTTATCCAGTCACCCTCCGGCTCCGGCAGCCGCCAGCGCCGCTCGATGTCCGGCACCGCCATCGAAGCCGCCTTGCGCGCCGGATAAACAGTGGAGGCAAGCACGGTGAGAGCCACCACGGCCGTCATGGCCACCGCCGCCATGGAGGAGTAGTTCAGGTTGAGCCCCGGCAGGACGCCGTACGCCACCATCAGCCGCGACAGCGTCTGCCCCAACAGGTAACCCGCAATGGCGCCGATGTTGGCATAAACGCACGCCTCCGCCAGGAACAGCGAGCCTACGTGCACCGGCGCCAGTCCAACCGCGCTGTATATCCCGATCTCCCGCACCCGCTCGTACACCGCCCCCAGCATCGTGTTCAGCACTATCAGCGCCGCTATGAAGATCGGCACCGCCAGGCTCTGCACCCCGCGCAGCGAGGTCATCGCCATCGAACTGTAGAGATACAGTCGGTCCCGCACCGCCGCATACATGTTGAGCGCGTAGCGCTGCATCAGCCGCTCCACCTCAGCGCGCACGTTGTACTGCTCGGGGAAGCGCGCGGCCACCGACCTCAGCGTGCCCTCGGAAGTGTTGATCGCCGTGTCGTAAGGAATGATCACCACCCGCATCGCGTTGTAGTGCGTGTACTCCTGCAGCAGCCCCTGCACTCCCGTCCGCCCCAAGCGGAAGCGGTTGGCCGACTGCTCTTGCATCTGCTGAATCACCTCCGGCCGCAGCGCCGAGTAGTCCACCGGCAGCATGCTTTCCCCATCCAGGTCGCACACCGCCTCCAGGCGCTTGTCATTGGCGATGCCCACCACCAGCAGCCGCATCCCCCGCACCCGCACCCACACCTGGCCCACCTGTGCAGCCGTGACACCGAGATTCTTCGCCACCGAGGCCGGCAAGATGCACGCCTCCCGCTCGCCCCGCCGGAACCACCGGCCCGCCACCAGGGCCCTGTCTATTCCGCTCACCGCCGGCTCCACCGCCGACAACCCCAAAGCCACGTTCACCGTGTACCGCTTCTGCGAAGCCGCCGCGATCTCCAGGTTGAGCGGCCGGATCAGGTTCAGCGACGCCACCCACGCCCGCGGGCTCACCGCTGTCGCCTCCTCCAGTTCCGTCGCCAGCACCGGGTAAGTCGGCTCCTCCAACGAGGACCAGACCTTGTCCCGCACCAGTATCCCGTTGTAGCCAGGCTTGCCCCGCACACCCAAGCGGTTCGCCTTCGTGTACGACTGCACCGACGTGAAGGAGAGCACCGTGAACGTGAGCAACGTAAGCGTAGCCGCCGTCAGCCAGGTGCGCGTCTTGCGCCGCCGCATATTGGCCACGCCTAGCGCAAAAGCCACTCCCGCCGCGCTCACCCGCCCCACGTCCGCCCGGTGAATCCCCGTTATCTCCTGCTTCAGCCGCTCCAACTGCTCGTTGAACTTCCCGGCCACGATGGCGATCACCACCAAAGCCAGCGTCAGCACGATGAAGGCCAGCAGGATGATCGCGCCGTTGGTCGCCAGTTCGAACGCCGGATGCACCGCGCGCAGGATGAAGAAGATCACAAAGAAGATGACCAGCGTCGCCGCAATCCGTTTCTTGATGTCTCCGTAGCCGAACAACAGCCGCTCCGCGAAGTAGCAGAACGGCAGCAGCAGCGCCAGATAGAACACGACGCCCTTCACCACATCCTTGGAGGTGCCCAGCACGTCCGGGTAGGCCGTGGATTCGTATCCCCACGCCTGCCGCACGTGCCGCATCGCCGGCTCGTAGCGCCGTTGCGCCAACTCCTGCTTCGCCTCCTGCAAGGCACCCCCCGCAAGCCTGTGCGCCGTGTCCACCCGCGAGTTCGAGATGCCGCGCCGCCATAACTCCCGCAGGCGATACTCGTCCAGCACGCTCATGTCCTCTACCGCCCGCAGCGGCGTCAGCACAATGCGAGGAGTCACCAGCGGGTCAAAGCCCTGCCCCTCCGGGTGTTTGCCGTCCGCGTTGATCAGCACCATCCGCACGCCCAGCAGCCCCATCGCCATCGTGATCTTAACCCGGCTGCCCGGAATGGCGTAGACCACCGCCGCCGGCTCTACCGCGCTCGGCATCTCCGCCCCCCCCGCGAACCGAGGCTGCGAGGTCCCCGACGACACCGGCTCGCCCCCCGTGCGCCCGTCATACACAAAAACCTGCTGCAGCGTCTGGAAGTAGCGCTGGTCCAGCACGTCGTAAAGATCAATGGGCGCACACGGGAACACAATCACCGGTCGCCGCGTGCGCTCGCGCCCGCCCACGTCGCGCGGATACTTCTTGTCTCCCTCCGGCCCTTGATCCGGCGCGTAGCTCACCGCCCCCGTCGCCGGGTCAACCTTGTACGCCTCCACCATCGGGTAGAAGACGTACGGTATCGGCGGCGTGTGGCCGCTCATCTCAAAGACGCCGCGCTCGTCCGCGAACTGGATGCGGTTGGGGTTCACCCCCATCATCGTCTTGAACCGGTGCTGCACCAGCACCAGCGCATTCGGCACCGGCGTGTTCGGCAAGAAGGACTTGCGCCGCTGAAACTCCAGCACCACCCCCCCAATCTTCTTGCGGAAGATGTAGTCCACCAGCTTCAGCCGGTGGGTGCGCTTGAACGCGGTGTTCACCAGGTCGGGATGGTTCAGGAAGCGCTGCAGCGAGAACTCCAGCAGGCTCACCTGAGCCGCCAGATTCTCAAAGTCCACCCGCTCCAGGCGATCCAGCGGCGTCCCCAGCAGCGGCCGCGCATCATCCACCGTGGCAAAGGTGATCCCCGGCCGCCCGCTGCGAATGCTCATCTCGCTGTCGAACGCCACCTTGCCCGCAAAGAAGTCCTGCCAACTTATCGCCTGCACCGGATTGGCGCCGTCCGCGTACACTTGCTCCTTCGTCAGCCCCCGAACGCGCGCGAACTCATCCGCATGCTCCCCGAACATCCGCCCCAGAGGCGAGAAGAAGCGGATCAGGTCGGCGTCCTCGAAGTACCAGCCGCAGAAGAACATTCCCAAACGCCGCGACTGCGAGGACAGATCCAGCGAGATGAACAGCGGGAACTGATAATCCGCGTAGGACTGCAGCAGCCACAGGTCGGCCTCCGCATTCGTCGCCAGGCGCTCCAGTCGCTCCAGCACCAGGCTTGCCTGCTTGCGCTCGGCCTCGTCCGCGCGCTTCATAAGCTCTCGCGCGTCCGCCGCGCGCCTGTGCCAGTCCGCTATCTGACCGCGAATCCGGCCCTCCGCGGCCCGCCGGCTGCGCTCCTCCTCCGAGGGGCGCCGGCCCTTTTCCCCAAAGATCTGCGCAAAGTGCAACATGCCCTGCAGCGCCTGAAAATGCCCCGGCGTCGCCACAAAGAGCACCGACCTCTTGGGAGGCTGCTTGGCCAGCCCCCGCATCAGCCGCAGAAAAGCGAGCAGGCCGTCCGCGCTCTCCGCCCCCTGCGCCAGCGCTGGCACTACCGAGTTCGCGTCGTAGTAGGCCTGCACCACGATGCATTCTTTGCTCAACTCCGGATCCGTGCCCGGCAGAAGGCCGATGACGTTGCGCACCCACCGCTCCTGCCAATCCATGCGCCCGCGTAGCAGGGCGCTCGCCCCCCCCTGCGCCAGCGCGCGCGCTCTGTCGCCGTACTGCCGCGGCAGCCAGTAGCGCGGCACGTCCACCGGCACCTGCAGAAACTTCTTCTCCGCCTCCCCGCGCGAGGTAGCCTCCGGCTCCAGAAATACCACCGCGCGCGCTCCCAGCAACGGCGCGTTCAGCCAGTTCGTCTGCGAGTTGAAATCCATCAGCACGATGGCGTCCTGCGCCGGCTGCCCCTCAAAAGCGCGCAACTCGCCGGTGCCCGCATACACCAGGGGCCCGCGCAGGCCCTCGGGTGGCGTCGTCGGCGTCCGCACCAGGTTGGGCCACAGCCCGAACACCGGGAAACGCTCTCCGTTGACCTCGAGCGCTCCGCCCAGGTCCACCGGCACCGCCAGCGAGAACTCCTGCGTCGTGAGGCGCTTGAGCCCGGCCGCGCCGAACTGTTCCAGCAGGTACGCCTCCGTGCGCCTACAGCCCTCGCTGCCGGACATCCTCGAGCCGAAGGAGGCAATGACCTGCGCCTGCGCCCGCAACTCCTGC
>CAZGSV010000148.1:0-6605 GCA_964528605.1 uncultured Armatimonadia bacterium | reverse complement strand
GAGCAGGTCCCGCAGGAGATACCAATAGGCGCAGTCCTCCACCCCCTCGCGGACTGCCTCCCATCGCTTCGAGGCCACCATATGGTCGCCCGAGGCATAGACAATCGCATACTCCACCGAGGCGGGCTTGCCGGACAACTCGGTGGGCCCCTTCCAGGGGTCTATGTCAGGCGTCTCGTAGTAGTAAGTCCAGAAGCCGACGCCGGTGAGCCCGTTGAGCAACGCCTGCCAGAAGTGCATCCGGTACATCTTGGTTGGGTGCTGAGTCTTGGCCATGCCGACGGGGCTGTAGGCCCACATCGTCTTCTTGAGCGACCTGATGAAGTCTATTTTCTCCGCTGCGTCACCGCGGCCGACAGCGGCGTCCATGACGAATCCCAAGCCGGGCATCCAGATGTCTATGTAGGGCGCCAGTTGGCGCAACTCGTCCATGGTGATCTCGCCAACTGGGTCGGTGTAGACCTGTGCGCGGGGGTCAATCGCCTTCACGCGGCGAGCGGTTTGCAGCAACTCCTCGGCGCTGCCGGGCCTGATGCCGGGCTCGTCCACGGGGTAGAATGCCCAAGTATCATAGTCCCACCCGTTCTCGCGCATGTGCGCGATCCAGATGGGCAGCCACTTGGCGTAGGCGCGCTCCCAGGCATCCGCCGGTGGTTCGCCCTCGCGCTTGTACGCGAGCCTTTCCATTGCTCCTGGCAGGAGCATGATGCCCAGGCCCTGGTACGTGTTCATGTACTTGTCGTGCGCGGACCAGTCAATCTCGCCGACCAGGTTGCCTTGCGCGTCATAGCCGACCGAGACCGGCGGCCCGCCCACGAAAACATCGTTGTAGTGCGCCACGAGGTCGGGGAGCACGTAATGAGCGCGCCCCGGCCCGCCGGTGTCCGCGGTGGACCAGGTGCAAAGGCTGGCAGGCGTCCTCGTCGGCAACTAAACGTGCGAGACGTATACCGCGACCGGCACCGTGCGTGTCTCAGGCACCAGCGTAAGGGGTTGAAGTCTGAGGTCGGCCCTAAAGGTGCCGGGGGCCAGGCCTTGAGTCCGCACGGTGAGCCATACTTGGCGAGCGCGACCGGCGGGGATGGCGACCACGCTGGCGCTGCCGAGTTCCTCGAGTGCGTCAGGGCTCATGCTGTTGGTCGAGGTGGGAACCGCGACCACCTGCCGTACCTGCAAACAGCCAGCGGGCAAAGGCTCCACTCCGGCGTCCTTGGGCGCCACCACTTCGACGCGCACGCCCACGTCCTCATCGCCGAGGTTGAGCAGGTTAAGCGCTCCCGATTCCCATTCGCCGCCGAGGCACTTGAAGAGCAGGCCCTGAGAGACCTGCGCCGCGGCCGGCAGCCCTTCCGGGTCGAACTGGTCCCAGGGATTCGCCGCCGGCCAAGCGAGAACCTGGCGAACGGTCTCTTCCGCCGGCAGACCCTCGAGCAGCGACGCCAGCCTGGCCATCCGCTCGAGTTCGTGCTTCGCATATCCGCTCTGCGCGATGCGCTGGAGTTTTGCCGTTAGGGGGAGGTCGTTGAACTCGGCGACGCCCTTGCGCAGCGGGGCAATGAACCCGTCCAGCAGGGCGATCTCGCGTCCGAGCGCGCGCTCGACCGCCGCGTTGCGGCCGGCCATCGCGGTTTCCAGGCCTCCGACCCGCGGCAGAATGGCGTCGGCGGCGTCCAGGATGGCCTTGAAGGGCACTAGGCTCATGCGCAGTTGCCCGACGGCCTCCACTTGAGCCGGAAGCCTGACCGCCTGCACGGTGAGGTCGTAATCGCCGCCGTAAAGGGCCTCAAAGCTGAGCAGGGCCTCACGCTGGTCCTCGGGGAGGCGCAGGCACGCCCGGTGATGGACACCTGAAGGAGACTTGACGTCGGCAAGAACGAGCCGTCCGGGGCCGGCAGCCGGAAGTTCCACTTCCACCGGGTTCCAGCCGACCTGCAACTCAGCGGCCGGCCTGGGCGCGAGCGGCAGGGGCTGAGCGACTGCCACAAGGCCGCCGAACTCTCGCCGCGCGATCGCCTTGGGAGTTAGGTAGCCGCTCATCTCACTCGTCAGCCGCATACATGGCCAGGGCGCCGCTTGCTCGCTCCACGCGCCGCCCGCCGAGAACGCCATCACGCGCTTCGCGCGATAGGTGGTGGCGACTATCAGCACTTTGCCATCCTGCCCCGGCATGAGGAGCGCGGACCCATTAGACCCGCTGGGCAACTCACGGCGCGCCTCAATGGAGCCGTGGGCATCGAAGACCATGATCTCGAGGCCGTCGTGCGCAGAGGACACCACCTCCAGCGCGCCGTCGCCGTCCACGTCCCCGATGACGGGCGCCGCAGGGATGCGAGGGCCCTGGCCAGGCGCGCCCTCAAAGAGATAACTCCATACCTGTTCGCCCCGAGAAGTAAGACAGCGCAGCACCGCTTTGTCATCGCCGAAGATGACCTCGAGAGAGCCGTCCTGGTTGAGGTCTGCTACCGCTATGGAGGAGTCAATGCCGGCGCCGGCGTTGAAGCGCCACTCGACCTCGGCCGTCACGCCGTCGAGCGCGTAAAGATGGGAGTCCACACGGCTGGTGCCGATGAGAATCTCAACCTGCCGGTCGCCGTCGAGGTCCACGAGCACGGGCGCGCCTTCGCAGTTGTCCGCGAACACACGCTCCCAAAGCCAGGCGCCGTCCGCTCCCAAGCAGAGGAGACGAGTGCCGCTCCCGATGACGACCTCCGGCGACCGGTCGCCGTTGATGTCACCTATGGCCGGGCCGGAGCCGAACGAGCCGCCGGTCTGAACCCGCCACAGGACTTCTCCGGTGCCGCGCAGGCAAGTGAGGTATCCGCCACTGTCTGCGATGACGACCTCGCCGCGGCCATCACCGTCCAGGTCGGCGATGGCAGGCCAGGCCCAGAGGACCTCGGCCGGCAGCCGGGCCTGCCAGAGCAACTGTCCACTGCGGGACAGACAGGAAAGCGTGCCGGTCTGGTCACCCACGACCACCTCCGGCGCTGCGTCGCCATCTACGTCGCCCACGGCGGCCGGCGCTACCGTCCTGCCGGGTGTCCTGTACTGCCACAGAAGGTTACCGGCGGAATCCAGCGCGAAGACGGTCCCCGCCTTGGCTGTCACCACCGCGGCTCGGGCAGAGCCCGCTGGCCCCAGTAGTGGCGTGGGCGCGGCGAACATCTCGGAGTCCAACCCGTACTCCCACACCGGCTCCAGGTCCGCCCCGGCTGAGCGCACTACCGATAACCCCACTGCCAGCATGACGACAATGACACACAGGCGCACGACCGCACCTCCCTCAGACGCAGTCAGACCAGGCTACAGCGCGAGTGTTCCGAACGCCAGCGACGAGCGCGAATGGCTTGCGCCTCTCTTGCCCTAACCTCCACCACTGCGCTGGCTGCTCTATGGCGCTCCTGCCCCGGCAGCCTGACCTGGGACGAGGGGCAGCACAAAGAGCGGGACGCGCGCCGCTAGTTCGCGGTCCAACAGCATCAACGCTTCGTTGGAGGCGCCGGCCCGCTTCAGTTGCTGGACCACCGCCCTGGCCGAGGCCTCCTCCTCGATCTGCTCGTTAACGAACCATTGCAGCACCACGTTGGTGGCAAAGTCGCGCTCCGACATGGCCCGCTCCACCAGCGCGTTGATCAGACCGCTGACCTTCTGCTCGTGCTCGTAAGCATGCTGGAATACCGCCAGCGGCGAGTCCCATTCCGTCGGTGGCTGCTCGATGGGGAGCACCGCCACCCGCGCGTCCTTGTCCACCAGATAGTGGTAGAACTTCATCGCGTGCAGGAGTTCTTCCTGCGCTTGCGCGCGCATCCAGTGGGCGAAGCCGGGCAGGTCCAGGGGCTCAAAGTAGGCGGACATCGAGACGTACAGATACCCCGAATACAACTCCGCATTGAGTTGCTTGTTGATAGCCTCGACCATCTTGTCGCCGATCATGGTCAGTTCCTCCAGAGCCCGTGCAGGTTGCAGTAGGCGCGCGCCACGATCTGGGCGCCCTCGATGCAGAAGGTGACTTGTGGGGCGGCTCCCGGCTGTAGGAACTGCCGGTAGGCCTTGCTGTCCGCCACCACCTGTACCCACTCGATGTAATGCTTCTCCTCCATGGGATGGGGAACGCTCCCCACCTTCACCGTAACGCCGTGCGCCGCCTTCTCCACTACCGGCACGTGCTTCTCCTTGGTTGCGTCCACCGCGTTCTCCACCAGCAGCCTCATCGGCTTGTCGCAGCACACCGGCTCACAGGCGCCGGCGTGCAGCACCTCGACGATACTGGCGCACTCTTCGCACTTGAACAGCTGCAGTCTCTCAGGCATCGCCTCCGCTCCTTTCCTTACGCGCTGCACCCGCCACTTAGCCTCATGGGGGCACTTCTTCAGGCATAGAAACCACTCGAGGCAGTAATAGTCGGCGCCGGCCCCCTGCACGCGCTCGCTGGCCGCGCCACAAGAGCCGGGCGCTGGGATAATGACGTCCTGGCACGGCTGCCAGTTGGCGGGGGTGGCTACCTTGAACTCGTCACTGTGCTGCATGGCGATGAGCAGGCGCTTGATCTCCTCCATATTGCGCCCGTTGGTCATGGGGTAGTAGAGGATGGCCCGGATGGTAGCCTGCGGGTCTATGAGGAAGACCGCGCGGACAGCCTGGGTAGTGCTCGCCGAAGGCTGCAGCATTCCGTACTTCTTGGCCACTTCCATGGACACGTCGCTGATGAGCGCGAACTTCACCTGGACGTTCTTCATCCCCTTGAACTCGATCTTTTCCTGGATGGTGCGCAACCAGGCGATGTGACTGAAGTTGCTGTCAATGGACAGCCCCAGCAGTTCGGCGTTGAGCGCCTTGAACTCGTCCTGCATGCTGGCGAAGGTCATGAACTCCGTGGTGCAAACTGGGGTAAAGTCGGCAGGATGGGAGAAGAAGATGACCCACTTGCCCTGGTACTCCTCAGGGAAGTTGATGGGGCCCTGGGTCGTGTCCGCCCTGAAGGACGGCGCCTTTTCGCCGATCAGAGGCAGCCTGCCGCCTTGCTCACACATCTTCCCTTGCTCCTTTCAGCGCGCGGACGGACTGGCGCCGGTTACCAGTTCTCGGCGAGCAATTCAAAGTGGGCCTGCGGATGGGCGCAGGCGGGGCACAACTTGGGGGCTTCCTTGCCGGCGTGGAGATAGCCGCAGTTGCGGCAGCGCCACACCACTTCTTGCTCCTTCTTGAAGACCGTGCCCGCCTCCACGTTGGCGGCCAGTCCGAGGTAGCGCTTTTCGTGCTGCTTCTCGGCCACAGCGATGGCTGTGAACAGCGCGGCCACCTGTCCGAAGCCTTCCTCCTGCGCGACCTGAGCGAAGGACGGGTACATCTGCGTCCACTCGTAGTGCTCCCCCGCGGCGGCCGCCTTCAGGTTGTCAAGGGTGGCGCCGATGACTCCCGCGGGGAAAGCGGCCTGGATCTCCACCTCACCTCCCTCTAAGAAGGAGAAGAACCGCTTAGCGTGCTCCCTTTCCTGGTTCGCGGTCTCCTCGAAGATGTCGGCGATCTGGATGAAGCCATCCTTACGCGCCTGACTGGCGAAGTAGGTGTAGCGGTTCCTTGCCTGCGACTCACCCGCAAACGCGGTCAACAGATTCCGTTCGGTCTTGCTGCCCTTCAATGCCATTGCTCTTCCTCCTCTCGGGTGTCAGGGTTGCTTGCCCCGTTGCTGCGCTTCTCCCCTACACTGCGGACAGATGCCCATCACTTCCACGCGGTGGCCGATGACCTGGTAGTCGCTCACGCTACGGGCGGCTTCCTCAATGACGCTCAGGGGTCTCACATCCACATCCTCCGCCCTGCCACACCGGACACACCTAACATGATAGTGGGTGCCTGGGTTCCCGTCGAACCGCCTGGGCATGCCGCTCCACTCCAGGGTTCGTATCACTCCCCGTTCGCTGAGCACCTCGAGGTTGCGGTACACGGTGCCCAGACTGACACGGGGAAGGCGCCGGCGCACCATCTCGTAGATCTGATCGGCGGTGGGGTGCGAGGTCACCTTCCGGAGTTCCTCGAGGATAACTCGACGCTGCTGCGTCATCCATAGTCTTCGGGTTCCCGCGCGAGGCATTTGCCGACCGGCCTTCAGTGATGAGAATAGTAACTGTTACCAAGTATATCCAGAATAGCCCCGAAGTCAAGCCCTTTTCCGGTTTTCCCGTTCCTCGGCGCCCCTCCTCTGGCCCGCCGCTGCCCCCAAGCACCTCACGGCGAGCCGAAACCGGTCTGTCTCAGAACCTGCTGCTGGGGACAGGAATGCGCGCCTCCGTCCACGCCGCGTTCGCACCGGGTGGTAGGGACCCCGCCTCGGCGGGGTCCGCCTCCTTGAGCAGCGGGCACGGCGTGCTCTGAGACGACTCCCCCAAGCCCGCCCCGCTAGTCCGCCAACCCGCAGATGCTGTCCACGAGTTCCCCGATGGCCTCTATCTTCTCGATTTGGCCCACTTGGGATATCTCGTCCGAGACGCCCAGTATCAGCCGCGGCGCGAACATGTCTATCACCCGGCGGGTGAACTCGAGCACTTCCCCGACTGAGTATTCCGGCAGGAAGTGGATCGCGGGCACCAGGTCCAGGCACACCATCC
>CAZGSV010000147.1:0-6714 GCA_964528605.1 uncultured Armatimonadia bacterium | reverse complement strand
TGTCAGCCAGCACTGGCCACTGGGGGGCATAGTGCGCGAGCCAGAGGTCCACCTGCACCTCGAGAGGGTGGTGTCGCGCATCCTGCCAGTACTGGAGGAAGGTTGGCAAGGTATCGACGATCTTGGGGCCGGGCATGAGTAGGACTCCCGTCGCGGACGAACCGAAGGTGATGTTACCAGGGACATCCCGGGGAGGACAACGGCGTTGGGTTGGGATTAGGGTACGGTTCACAGGTTGCGCAGACGGCGCACATGGGGCCAGGAGGCGGAGCCGGGGCGACCTTCGTCCGAGGCGCGGCTCCCCGCTCCCTGGGGAGCCGCGGGCGCCGCGCGGGGCCCGGACGGCGCAATCCCAGCGGCGTAGGACACGCCGCAGGGGCGGTAGCCCCAGGCAGGGCGAAGGCGTCCTTGGGCAGCGGCCAGTCCATGCGCACCATGCGCCATCGTATCTCCCACGCCCGTTGGTAGTCCGTCGCCCATCCCTCGAAGCGCACGCGGATCGGGGCCAACGTAGGCCGGTCTATCACCCACGTCCACTTGCGCCACGGCGTGTACTTGTCGAGCGGCTGGTGCTCGACGACCTCCACGTAGAGTCTCCCGCCGTAAGAAGTGACCGTCTGCTGGAGCGGTGGCCCGGGGCTTCTACCCAACCTCCAGTACGGCTCAGCGTACTGCCTCTCCAACATTGTCGGCATCACCACGTCGTGAGTGCCGAGCAGCAGCGAACTCGACCTGACGGCCAACGGCTCGTAGGGCTTCTGCGACACGCCGGCCGAGTAGCGCCCGCGCGTGTAGCTGGTGTTCCCGTCGGTGAGCACGAAGTCCCCGCCCGAGCGGACGAGCAGCCTCTGCAGGCCTCTTCTGGTCACGACCAGCGAGGTCGGCCCCTGGGAGTACGATTCGCCGCGCCCCTTCGACTCGAAAGTGAACACCCCTTCCGCATGGAGTGTCCTGGCGCGGTCGATCCTCATAGCCGAGCGCCAAAGCCAGCGCATGGCTTCGGACAGGTCGGGCGGGCCATCCTCAATGACAGGCGCGAACTGCTTCTGCTCGGCCGGGGACAGAGTGAAGAGGGAAGGGTCCAACTGGGGGTTGAAGGCCATTACGTGCCAGTTGATCCTCTTCACGTAGAAGCGCCCTTGAGCCTCGGTGCGCATCAGGCGGAGCCCCACGACATCCACCGAAGTTGCTTCCGTCCGGTTCGGCCGCGCGCCCTCCGTGAAGACCGCGACCTTCTCATGTGTCCGGACCTCGAAATGGCCGTCGCCGCGGCGCCAGAGGAAACTCGATTCCTCCTTGTCGGGCGTGGTCGAGCGGAAGCCCGTCACCAGGAAGTTGCTGGGCCACTTGCCTAACTCGCGAGCCGCCTCGACGTCGGGCACGCCCCACTCGTTGGTGTAGTGGTAGCGGCCGTCGCAGAGCAGAAAGTCGTCGCCTAGCCGAAAGACGAACCGGTCCGGGCGCTGGAAGGCGAATAGCGCGCGGCCCTTGCTGCTCCCGTCAGCCCAGACGGTCGCTATCGTGCCCTCGGCGTAGAAAGAGTCGCAAGCGTTGATCTTCTCCGCTACCGCAAGAAGAGGATCTGCGCTCTCAGCGCACGCCGCTGAGACCGCACCTAAGGCCAGGAACATCGCCGTCACGATCACCCATCGCCGCATCGCACTCACCCCCAGGGGCCGACGGCCCACCTACATCATACACCCGTCGGCGGGCGACGCGGCGCCACAGGCACAGGATCGAGGGCGAAGCCCGACGCTACCATTCCTCTGCGCCCGGCCGCAGATTCCGGTCGAGCCAGGCGAACGCCGCCTCCTGCGTCTGCACGCTGAAGACGTGCGGCACCGGCCAAATTCTGGTCTCCAGGCGCTCACCCACGCCTTGCGACTCCCACACGGCCCGCACCTTCGCGCAGGCCTCCTCGACCATCGGCACCGGGAACAACGAATCCTGCTCGCCGTTGTAGAAGAGCATCGGCTTGGGGCAGGCGATGCTGGCTACATCGGGGTAGTCGAGCCAGTTGAAGATGGCGGGGTGCGTCATCGTGAACGCTGACTGACCCACGGTCTGATTTTGCCCCGGCACCATCAGGCCCTTGTCGGTGGCCATCCAGCAGATGGCGACGCCGGCGGCGAGGCGCCTGCACCGCGAGAACCCTCCTACGGCGGGCGAGGCAGGCGCCTCGCCCCTGCGGCCCGAGCCCGCAGCCACGCTTGCTTCTTTGCGCCGCTAGAAGCGCTGCGGTACATTGGCCAGCCACCGAAGGGAGGAGCGGAGCATGCGCCCCATCAGATTGCCCATGTCCGTCTACCGCGACAAGGTACTCGCCTGCTGGGCCGGCAAGAACATCGGCGGCACCCTCGGCGCCCCTCGCGAAGGCCAGAAGCACGTGCACGATCTCGACTTCTACGACCCGGTCCCGCGCGAACCAACCGGCAACGACGACCTCGACTTCCAACTCGTGTGGCTGAAGATGCTGGAGGAGCGAGGCGTCCACCCCAGGCTGTCCGACTTCGCGGACTACTGGGTGCGCTACCTCTCCGCGTACCCTTGGAACGAGTACGGTTTCTGCCGGCGTAACCTCGAGCGCGGCCTCCTTCCTCCGATCTCCGGCGGCTTTGAGAACTACTTCGTGGACGAGATGGGTTCCTCGGTGCGCAGCGAGATCTGGGCCTGCATCGCACCGGGCGACCCTCAACTGGCCGCCGCCATGTCGTGGAAGGACGCCGTGCTGGACCACGCCGGCGGCGAGGGAATGCACGGAGAGATGTTCTGGGCGGCGGTGCAGAGCGCGGCCTTCGTGGTCCGCGACACCAGAACGCTCATCCGCATCGGCCTCCGCATGATCCCCGAGTCCTGCGGCATAGCGCGCATCGTGCGCGAGGCGCTCTGGTGCCGGGAGAACGGGGTGCGCTGGGCGGAGGCCCGGGAGCGCATCGCCACCCGCTTCGGCCACTATCAGCCGTGCCATACGGCGCCCAACACGGGCTTCATCGCGCTCGGCTGGCTCTACGGCTCGGACTATGGCGATTGCCTGTGCAAGGCGGTCAACTGCGGCTATGACACCGACTCGACGGGCGCGACGCTCGGCGCTCTGTTGGGCATACGGGACGGAACGCGAGGCGTGCCGGCGAAGTGGCGGAAACCGGTGGGCGACAGCATCGTCCTGCACAAGTTCACCGGCAAGTTCGATGCGCCCGAGACGCTCAAGGAGTTGGCCGATCGGACGGCGGCCCTTGCGGAACAGTGCCTGGCGACGCGCTCGCAGACGGCGTCGTTCCGGCAGACAGGCAAACCGCCGGAAGCGGAGTTGTCAGTCCTCTTCCGCAATGAACTCGCCCTCGCCGCACTCCGTCAGGACATCCACGCCGGCGTGGCCGCGGACCGTGACCTCGAAATCGCCTTTCACTACGGCGGCGAGCCAGTGCTCCGGCCGCAGGTGACCCGCACGTTCGGCGTGTCGCTCCTAAAGGAGGGCACTCCCGTCACGGGTGCGGTTAGAGTGGAGGCTCCGCAGGGCTGGCAGGTCTCGCGGCTCAGGCGTGAAGGCGCGCGATGGCATTTCGACGTGACCGCGCGCCGGGTTCCACCGCGCAGCGCCGTCGCGGTCAACGCCCGGGTCTCTGGAAAGAGGTACCGGGCCTCGTTCACCGTTCTTGGACCCGAGGAGGCCAAGGGCTACCCTGCGGGCGGGAACGTTCCCACATGCCCCCGGTGCGGCGCCTGGGAGCGCGCCTGTATCTGCCCGGTTCGCTAGCAGGACGCCCCGGCGGCCGTCCCGCAGGGCATTCGGGCGAGGCGGGCACCCCTCGGCGCCATGCGGCGGCTGTGGCGGGAGGCCCGCATGTTCTCGACGCCTTTGGCGTCGCGGGCCGATTCCTCCTCCGGCGGACAAGTAAGAATCGGCCCCTACGTCGCCCCGCCGCTGGCAGGGCTCCCGGAGAGCAGAGGGCCGGGCCTACGGGGGGGCGAGCCGCCGACTGCCCCTACGCGCGACCCCTGCGGGTGTCGTGCGGGGCGTGTGCGTGTGTGACGGGCGCGTACGGACGGGACGGCCAGGCGGCCGTCCCCTACGATGGGTGGACACGGGAGGTTGCCCCTATGGCGGGCAGGCCCTCCTTCGGCGGGCAAGCACGGGGGCGTGCCCCTACGGCATTCCGGCACGGCCCTGCTGGGGCGGGTAAACCGGCACGGCCGTCTCCTAGGCAAGCGGCGCATAGAGGTCGTGGCGGGAGGCCCGCATGTTCTCGACGCCTTTGGCGTCGCGGGCCGATTCCTCCTCCGGCGGACAAGTAAGAATCGGCCCCTACGTCGCCCCGCCGCTGGCGGGGCTCCCATACGGAGCGAGGCAGGCGCCTCGCCCCTAGTCCTCCGCGGGACCCAGGAGCCTTATCTTCCTCGTCGGGTCCAGATGCCGCGCCATCCGCAGGTCGTTGAACTTGAGAATGGCGACCTCCGCCAGATACGCGACCTCGCTCCCGTCCTCCAGATGGCCGGCCCACACCTGCTCGTCCCTGCACGATACCACCACGTGCAGGTGCGGCTCGCCGTTCGCTATCAGCCCGCTGACCGACAGCAACTCGAGCGGCTTCTCCACGGTGTAGAACCTGTCCGTCGAAGGGAAATCCGTGTGCTCGATGAAGTGCATGCGGCACTTCTTGAGCGTCCCGATGCCCGACACCACCGCGCCGTTCTGAACGTCGTGCTCGCGGCACGCCTGCGTTATGGACTCCAGCAGCATCTCACCGGGCCCGAGGCCAATGGCAACAACCTCTACCGGCCCGCCATGCTTGAGTACCTTCATCGCTCCGCCTCCTTGCGCGGCATGACCGAATCGTCCAGCGGCATTCCCAGCGCCTGGTAGAGTTCTCTGCGCCCTTCCTTGTCGCCCTCGTGCTCCACCTGCGCCCACTTGGCCACCTGGCGCGCGATCTTGCGCGGCACCACGATGAGGCCGTCCCCATCGGCCACCACCACGTCGCCCCGCCGCACCGTCACGCCGCCCACCGCCACCGGAACGTCCTTCGCGTCGAACTGCAGCCTGCCCTGCACCATGGACTGCGACACGAACGCCGACCAGAACGGGATCCTCTGTAGGATGACCTCGTCGGTGTCGCGCACCCCCCCGTTGGTCACATAGCCGCGCGCCCCCCTCTTCACGCCCGCGAGCGTGTTGTTCGAGCCCATCAGACCGGAGTCCACGCCGGACTGGTCAATCACGCAAAAGTCACCCTCCTCGATCTCATCCATCCAAGGATAGGTGCAGACGGTCTCGTAGTACCAGTCCACCCACTGCTGGTATTGCTCCGGCGACACCGTCGGCACATTGCCTTCGTAGGGCAGGTAGCGCGCCGTTCGCGCGATGCCGCAGGCGCGCACGCGGAAGAGCGGGCGAATGGACGGCCACATCGAGCCGGTGCGGTGCATCATCATCTTGTCCATCCCGTCGCGCACGTCCGCGACCCGTAGCCCCTGGTAGAGCGCGAGCAGTTCCTGTCGTTCGTCCTTCGACATTGTCATGGCTACTGGCCTCCGGTTGCCGCTTGCGGTGGTGGCCCCGCGGGGTCCCGAGTGACCTCGTAGGGGCAGGCCGGTGTGCCTGCCCACCAGCGGTGTCCCCCCGCCGTGCTGGGTGACAGTAGTGTCTGCGTCCAACGAGCGTCAAGGTCAGGCCGGAAACCTGGGGACATCGGAGACCAGGGACAGTAAGCAGTCTGAGCCGCCTCCCATTGCGTCCTCGCGGTAGCGTCGGGCCCCGCCGTTGGCGGGGTCTGCCTCAGGCACGACTTTACGCCCGACGCAGCTCGTGCGTCCGGGGTAAACCCCGACGCTACGGGCCTGGCGGGCGGGCGCTCCTTCAGCGGGTAAACACGGGGGCGTGCCCCTACGGCATTCCGGGACGGCCCTCCTCGGGGGGGTACACCCGCACGGCCGTCTCCTAGGCAAGCGGCGCGTAGAGATGGCGGCGGCAGGCCGGCAGCGTCTCGACGCCTGGCGGCGTCGCGGGCCGATTCCTCCTCCGGCGGACAAGTAAGAATCGGCCCCTACGTCGCCCCGCGGGAGGCGGGGCTCCCGCAGGGCAGAGGGCCGGGCCTACGGGGGGGCGAGTCGCCGACTCGCCCCTACGGGCGACGCCTGGGGCGGCTACGGTCGGCGGGGGCACTCGATAACGCGCTTCTCGGTGACGATCAGGTCCACCGGCTCGTCGTTAGGCCCCGCCGGCACCGAGGGCACCACCTGACACTCGTAGGCCAGCCCGATCCGCCTCACCGACTCCGGCAACCGCCTGAGGAAATGGTCGAAGTACCCCTGCCCTCGCCCCAACCGATTGCCCCGCTCGTCAAAGGCCACACCCGGCGCCAGCACCACCCGCAGCCGGCTGAGTTCGCACGGCTCGGAGCGCTTCAGCCGCGGCTGGAGGATGCCGAAGGAACCGGGGCGCAGGTCGGAGTCGAAATCGAAGATGATGCGCGGGACGAAGGTCTCGGTCTCGGGGTTGATGAGCGGCACCGCCACCTGCTTCCCGCGCGCGAGCAGAGCGCGGATGAGATCGTGCGTGGCCACCTCGTTGCCGATGCTCACGTAGCAGAGGAGGCACACGGCCTCCTGCACCGGCACCAGGCCCAGCACCCGCTCGCGGATGGCCTGGCTCCAACGCTCGACCGAGGCCTGCGGCAGGCCCTTACGGGTTGCCTTTATGTTGTCCCGGGGCACGTC
>CAZGSV010000146.1:0-6805 GCA_964528605.1 uncultured Armatimonadia bacterium | reverse complement strand
ACTCGGCGCTACCCGACCAGTTCGATCGTCGGCATCTGCGAGAGCAGCCCGCCCCCGTACGCCTCGTCGAAAAGCCGCTCGAGGCCGCGCCGGCCCCGGTCCCCCAGGTCCAAGGTGAAATCGTTAACATACATACCCACGAACGCGCTCGCGTGCTCCTCGGAGAGCCCCCGCGCCCACTCCCTACACGCGGCTAACGTCTGCTCTCGGTGCTCGAGCGCATAGCGCACGCTCTCGCGTATCGCCCGCGCGATCGTCTTGCGCATCGCCAGCGGCAGGTCCCGCCGCATGACCACGCAGCCCAACGGAAGCGGCAAGCCGGTCTGCGCCCTCCACCATTCGCCCAAGTCCACGACCTTGGCCAACTCGGATTCGCCGTAGGTCAACTGCGCCTCGTGGATGAGGACTCCCGCCGATACGTCGCCGGCCGCCACCGCGGGCACTATCTTGTCGAACGGCAGGCTCACCACTGCCGCCTCGGGCGCCCACAGTTGCGTGACCAAACACGCGGTCGTGTTCCGCCCGGGCACGGCGATCACGCAATCGAAGCCGCGCTTCAAGGTCCCCTCGCGCGCGACCATTACCGGCCCGTAGCCGTCCCCTACGCTTGCCCCCGAGGCGCTTACGACATAGCGCCCGCTCACGCGCCCATACGCATAGCAGGAGGCCGCGCTCACCTCGTATTCGCCCAGCATCGCCTTCTCGTTGAGCGACTGTATGTCCGCGCGCACTTCTTCGAACTGCATCTCGCCCGTGTCCACCAGCCCGTGCAGCAAGGCATGGAACATGAAGGCGTCGTCCAAGTCAGGGCTATGCGCCAAGGTCAGTCTCATCGCGCTTCTCTCCTGCTCTGCGTGTCCCGGATCACACCACCGCGAACTCTTAGACTATCTCCTGCGGCGAGGCGCGGCTCGTGCGCGGCTACCCGGCGATCGCCTCGCCACCGTCAACTCGAATCACGTTCCCCGTCATCCACTGTGTCCGCTCGTCGCTGAGGGCGGCGACGGCCCGCGCCACGTCCTCCGGCGTCGTCAGCCTGCCGCTGGGGTTGCGGCGCCTGCCGTCCTCCACCAGCCGCTCCCAGCCGGGTATCTTGCGCAGCGCCGGCGTGTCGGTCACCCCGGCCTCGATGGCGTTCACGCGGATACCGCTCGGCGCCAGTTCTAACGCCAACTGCCGCACGTGCGCTTCCAGCGCTGCCTTGGCCGCCGACACCGGCCCGTAGGAAGGCCAGGCGACCCGCCCCCCCGCGCTGGTCATGGCGAATACCCTCCCGCCCTCGCCCATCAGCCCTGGCGCCACTATCTCTTGCGTCCAGTAGACGAGCGAGTGCGCCATGACGTCCAGGGTCATTTCCATTTGCGCCTGGCTCACCGCGCGCTCCCCGATGTACGGCCGCAGCGTGCCGAATGCCAGCGAGTGCAACATGACCTCGAGGGCACCGGGCGTGCCATCCTGAGCAAAGCGTTCCCCAATGGCGCCGCAGACCTGCCCGCGCTTTCCGGCCTCTCCTGCGTTGACGTTGAAGAAGATGGCCTCGCGTCCGCGTGCCTTTACCGCCTCGACGACCGCCTCCGCCTGCGGCAGCGTGGCTTTGCGGTCCAGATGCACGCCGAAGATGTCGTAACCCGCGCCGGCTAACTCGATTGCGGTCGCACGCCCGAATCCGCTCGAGGCGCCCAGAATCAGCGCCCAGCGCTTGCCTCGCTCACTCGCCATTTGCTTTCTCTTCTCCAGGTCCGTTTCCCGGTGCGTAGCCGCTGTGCTAGGCGGCACCGTGCCCCCGTATCAGGAAGTCGCGCAACTCCTCAACCGTCCTGAACATCCGGCTGCACAGGTTCTCGAAGAACGGACTCGCCCGGTGCTCGTAGACCGCGTACACCGGCTTGTTGTAGCGCGAGGCGAAGTTCATCTCCGCCAGCACTCCCGGCGACAACTTGTCCGTCAGGTAGAGCACCACCACGAAGTCGCTCTGCCGCACGAACTGGTAGTCGCGCGTGATCGTGCGCTGCTTGATCGCCTCGATGGTGCGCGCGTCAATCTCGCTCACCGTGCCCTCCCCGGCTGCGTCCTGCCCCACCTGCACGTCCTTCACGTAGAGCGGGTCGAAGACCACGAAGTGCTCGCGGAACCACTCGCCATAACCGCGAATCCGCTTCACCTGCTCGTCCGCCATCAGCGTGATCGGGAAACTCAGGTAGAACTTCTGCTTGCGGGTGAAGATGAGGTCGTAGAAGTTGGCCAGGTCGTGCTCGCGCGCCACCACGTAGTAAGGCTTGCCCAGGAATGCGGCGTACTGCCGCGTCAGGAACTCCTCCTCGTCCAGCCACACGTTTATCTCGGTGCGCGTGAGCGACTGCCACTGCGGGTTCCGGCGCATGCGCTCCTCGATGCGCGAGATGTCGTCCACCACGTTGATGAAGAGGTCGGGCGCGACCTCCTGCATATCGTCGAAGGTCATGCCCTCGAGCAGGACGCCGCGCCAGCGAAAGCAGGCGTGCAGGCCTATGAAGGCGGGGGCCTGAGGGCTGTGCTGCCTGAGAATCTCGAGCAGGGCATTGCGGCGGGCCAGGGCCAGCACGGCCGGATCGGAGTCGAGCACCTTGGCGTCGGTGAAGTGGACGCCGGCGCGGGCCGCCTCGAGGCGCATCTGGTCGCCGACGTTGAAGAACTGGGCCGCCTGGCCGCGCTCGCGGCACAGCCGCTCGAAGTCGGCGAGCAACTCCTTGCGTCCCGAGCACGATATTCCCGTGCAAACGACCCTCATCGCTACCCTCCAGCGGCCCGCCGCACCAGCCGCGCACTCCTTCGCGCCAGAGGATTCCACAATCAGCCGTCCCTGGCAAGGCGAGCCCGGTGGGTGGCGGGCTTACGCGCGCGGCGGTTTCGCGAGTGTTGGTGTGCAGGGACGAACGCAGGGCCCAAAAAGCCGCTTGCCTCGCTCTTGACGCCGCCCGTTGAAAGTGCTAAAGAGGAACCATTCTTGGGTGGCCACCAGGGGAGGTGGCAGAGATGAGAGGGGTAAAGGCCGCGCTTGTGGCCGCAGTAGTCGCGGGGGCCCTCGTGGTGGGGGTTGCTCTCGGCGACTCCTCTGAGGCTCGTTCCCTCATCGTTCAGGCTTTGGCCCTTTGGGACACCAGCAAGAGAATCCCAACTCTCACGCAGACCGACCTGGACGCCAAGGCGCTGCTCGAGCGCGTGGTGGCGGAGTACCCCAACACGGAGGAAGCAGCGGAGGCGCTGCGCCATCTGGCGTTCGGGCACTACTACAAAGGCCAAGCGCAAGAAGCGCTGGCGTATTGGAACCGTCTCTTCACCGAGTATCCCGACAGCCCTCAGTGCGCCGTCGCCTGGCTGGACAAGGCGGAGTACCACTTCAAGTTGGGCGACTATGCTACGGCGGCCGAGTGCTGCACCAACATCATGACGAAGTTCGCCGCCACCGACGATGGGCGCGAGGCCCTGATCGAGCGCGCGTTCTGCAAGCAGGCGGCCCAGGATTTCCAGGGCGCGGCGGACGACCTGAAGCAAGCCGCGGAGAGCGATCCCAGCCCCGAGCGCCAGGCCAAGGCTTTCTACTGGCTGGGGTACTCGCACTTCCGGCTGGCCCGCTACGGTGACGCCCGGACGGCGCTCGAACGCATCCTTGGCGATTCCTCGGCGCCGTTTGCTTGGTGGCACGACAACGCCCGTTTCCTGCGAGCCCACTGCTTCTACTCCGAGGGCGACAGGGCGAACGCGCTCACCGCGCTGCGCGAGGTGGTGGCGCAGAACCAGGACGAGGCGGGCCCGGTGTGCGCCGAGGCGATGATCAAGGACCTGACCGCCTCGGTCGACGGAGGTGTCGCCCAATGACGCGACGCGCCTCCTCTTTGTCGGCGCTCTTGACCATCGGGGTCGTTGCTCTGCTATGGTCTTGTGTGCCTTGTTCCGCGGTCGGCCAGAAGAACTGGACGCCTGATGGGCCCATCAGCGTGAGCGCCGGCGCGGGCAACGAGTTGCAGAACGGCAAGGGCTACGCCTGCAACAGCAAGGTCGAGTGCGTGGTGCAGGCGAGCGACCAGGACTACTGGACGGATCCGCGGACGGGGCAAAGCGGCTATGAAAGCGACACCCTGACCTATCAGTGGACGTGCACGGTCGGGTCCTTCTGGAAAGAGACCGGCACCACCCCGCACGCCACCTGGATGGCGCCCAACAGCCCGCAGACGGGGGTGGTGATCAAGGTTTCGCGTTGACGACTCGAACCTTCCCGGCCGCGATGACCCGTACGTGGAACTGACGTGGGTGGTCACACTATACAAGATCCGCTGCCTGGTTGTGTGTGGGACGTATGACGAGAACATCTACTGGCCCGAGGACGGGTACAATGGCGACGAACTCTGGAGGGCAAACGGGGCCAGGTTCCGCAGCCAGGGTACAATTGAGGAAATCTGGCACCACGAACACGTAGCCGACATCTTCCAACCGGTGACGCAACACTACAAGCTGGAGTTCGCTCTGGATCGGTACCCGGAGTGCGAGACTGCCGACACACCGACGACGACGGTGTCCATCCTGGGAAACGATGTACCGTTCACGGGATGGGAAGGGTACGCATGGGTGAACACGCGTACGTGCATGGGGCGCGGGCACTACGCAGTCAATCTTACGTTCCGCGTCGACGGCCGACAGGTCAACGGGACCCAGCGCATCCCTCAGGACGTCACGCGGGAGTTCTACGACTACGCCATCTATGACTCGCCGTCCTGTCCGTCGCAGGAGTTCACCTGGCAGCACCTGGCGGACGGTTGCCTGCTGGTCGGGTGCAAATCGACGGAGACCGAGATTGCGGACGCAGTTTATGGGGGGGTCAACGGGCATATAAGCACCGGATGCATTTGCGGTGAGTCCTTCCAGTACATCTGGCTTGGCGCGATAACCGACCCCGTGGAGGGAGTTCCCCACAGGGACGGGATGTGCTGCTGCCGTGCGAAGGGCATGAGCCAGGTCATGCAGGTGCTGGGCGTCCCCCAGTACACCACTATCGTGTACGTGAACGAGCGGCCGGAGCCGAATGCCGAGCGCCTCGCGCCGGACGGCACGTGCACGGTCTGCGGTCTGGTTTATCGTGCCTACTGGGCCGGCTTCTGGAACAATTGGTTGGGTGCCTGCCGCAGCCACGGCGAGAAGAGCATAGCGTATGCGCCCTCAGGCTCCTACAAGGGTAACTACTACCAGATCTACACTGATCTCGCGCAGGACTTCGGATTCGTGTGGGTGGGGGACGATACGAACGAGGAATGCACACACGGATTGCCGGCGCCACCCCCGCCCCCTGACCCTTGAGTCTTAGCCGATTGGAGGCACTCGCGATGCGACAGATCACCGTAGTGCTTGTTCTGGTTGTGTTCTTTGCAGGGGTTGGCGCCTACTTGGCTGTGTCCCAAGGAGGGAGCCAGGTACCCCCCTGGCCGAGCACGACGACCGGCGCTCGTTGGAACGATCCCACGCTGTTTGCCGCTCCGGAGGGCCCGGCGGCGGCGTATGCCAACGAGTTCCCCCCCCCGACGGCGGAGGACTTGGCCCGCATCGTCTGGCAGCCGCCGGATGACGTCAAGGCTGCTTGCGTGCAGTTCATCCATTCCGCCCTGGCCTCGGCGTACGTGCCCGCGGATATCTCCCAGTACCTGATCGCCCTCGAGGCCTCTCCCACGTTTGGAGGGAAAGACGTTTTCCTCACTTGGTACACGACGCAGGGACTGCTGATCCACATCGTGGACACGGCCAACAATGTCACGGTCAGAGTACTGGACACCACCCCGCAGGAGCCCGTCCCCGAACAAGACCGCGCTCAGTGGATCATAAGGCAGGCGTCTCGCATCCTGGGTGCCGACATGCAGCCTCATCCACTGGGGCCGGCCACAGAACTCGTGAATCCCTGGGGTCTGGGTCAGGGCAACCGCCTGTCCTGGGCGACGCTGGCGAGGCCCCTGCACCGCGACGAGCGCGGATTCTACGTCGCCCTTGGGGACCTGAGCGGGCCCGTACTGGGCAGCGTCGGCGCGAATAGCGACGGTCGCTGTATCCGCTTCACCCTCGGGAAGACGTTCCCGTGGGCCGGACGGCCACCTTGGACCGGCCGGTTCCACCCGGCCCCGCCACCCGAGCCGCGCGCGGCTCGAACCCCTCCGCCTGAGCCCGAGAGGAAGATCCAACTCCGTAGCGAACTGACACCCGAGGAACTTGCGAAGGAGCGGAACTAAGAAGGGCGGCTGACGGCGTGCCGACGCAACGGCTGATGTGGACATCTACTGGCCCCAATTGCAGGGCACGTCTGACATCATCTGGGCGGCAAGCCAGGAGCAGTTCGAGGAAGACGGTTCCATCGTGGAGACGGTCAAGCGGGAACACATGGCCGACGTGTTTCGGCCGCCGACCCAGTGCTACACACTCACACTCCATCTCGGAAGGTATCCCGCGTGCGAGACCTCGGACTCTCCGACCACTTGGATTTCGTACACCTACGACAACACGACCACGACCATCTGGGTGGCCGGCTGGGTTCCCTCGTTCACCGTGACCGACCGGCCATCCATCGGACGGCGGGAGTTGTACCTGGACCTCAAGTGGCGGGTGGACGGTCGCCTCGTCAACGGCTCTCAGCGCGTCCCGCCACTGGGGCACCCTGTGCAGAGAGACGACTTCATGCACGACTACGCCATCTACGACTCTCCCATCTTCGACGTCGATCACTGCCCCGAGGAGCAGTTCATCTGGCAGCACCTGTGGGACGCATGTGGTGTCGGCGCTGGCAAATCAACCG
>CAZGSV010000145.1:0-6840 GCA_964528605.1 uncultured Armatimonadia bacterium | reverse complement strand
AAAGGTGTGAGTCACGGGCACATGTGGGCGACGGCAGGGAGGTGCGGGGGTGCAAGGGGGCTTAATGCTGCGGCTGGGGCTCTCGATAACGAGGGTGGAGAGTCGAACAGCGGCAGGGCCTGGGCGCAAGCGGGGCGGGCGCCGCGCGCGGCAGGCGGGCTGCGCGCAGGCGAGAGAGCGGGCCGCGCCACGGACAGGACGAAAGCGGGCTGATGTTGTGATGAGGATGCGGGTAGGCGCGGGGGAGATGGCAGTCTCCAACAAGCGCGGGAAGAAGATCGAGACTGGCCTGTTGGGCTCAGGTGTGGCGGTGGCAGTGCATGACGCCCGGGCGGGCATAGGGGGTGTGCTGCACTCCATCTTGCCGTCTTCAGCGGTCACGGAGTCGGAGGAGACGGAGAACCCATTACTCTTCTGCGACACGGGGGTCGCCCGCCTGCTGGAGGAGGCCAAGCGCCTGGGCGCAAGCGCATCGAAGTTGGAGGCCACCTTGGTGGGTGGGGTGGAGGGGCCGGGCGAGGCGTCCGAGTTCGCGGTGGGCGCGCGCAACTACTTGGCGGCCCGCCAGGCGCTCGAGGCGGCGGGCGTGCGCATTGTGGCCGAGCGCGTGGGCGGATGCACGCCTGCCGCGCTGAGCCTGGACGTTGGCTCGGGGCGCGCGAGCCTTACCACTTCTGAGGGGTGCCAGGAGTTATGGTCAGCGTAGATAACATGGCCGGCGAGATCCAGGAACTAGGCCCGTTGCCTTTGGCGGGCAACCTGCTGGCAGAGGTGATTCTCAACCCCCGAGCGGACCTGAGGGAAGCCATCAAGGCGATCCGCTACGATCAGGCACTGACCGCCACCATACTGCGGCACGCGAACTCGGCGCAGTCGGCGCCCACCACGCCGATCGGGACGGTGGGGGAGGCGCTCATACGGCTCGGGGCCGGGAAGGTGCTGGGACTGGCGCTGGCGCTATGGGTTCGCAGCCCGATGTCTGCGCCGCTTCCCCCGTACGGCTTTGGCGAGAGGGAACTGTGGCGACATTCCGCGACCGCGGCGCTGGCTACCGACATCTTGAGCACCCGCACGGGGCAGAGGCTACCGGCGCTCACCTTCACCGCGGCGCTGCTGCACGACATCGGCAAGTTGGTGCTGGCGCGCCATCTTGACCCGGGAACGCTGGATGCGATCTGGCGGCGCGTGGTGCCGGGGGAGACCACGTATGCGGAGGCGGAGGTGCAGACGCTCGGCTTCGGGCACGCGGAACTGGGCGCGAGCATTGCGGAGCGGTGGCGGCTGGGGAAGGCCCTCGCGTTGGCGATCGAGCAGCATCACCATCCTGAGGCGGCGGACAATCCGGTGTGCGCGGCAGTGCAGGTGTGCAACCTGGTGGCGAAGACGGTGGGCTGCGGAGTGGGGTTCGAGGGGATGAACCTGCTCTCGCCGCACGCGGCACTGGAAAGATTCGGCCTGCGGCAGAAAGCATTCGAGCGCATGTGCGCCGAGGTGGCGGCGGCGGTGCCGGAGGTCGAAAGCGAACTGGGCTAGGGGGGCCGCTATGCCCGCGCCGGCGCGCGCGGCTACTTGCCTATCTGGGCGAGCCCCCAGACTATGCCCAGAATCACCAGCGACAACACCAGGCCGATGAGGAAGCCGCCGACGTTGACGCCGACCGGGTGCTTGATCTCCCAGGGATGGGGCTCGGTGCTGCCGGCGTAGACGACGTTGACGCCCTGCTTGGCCAATTCCTCCTCGCGGCCCACGGGCGTCTTGAGCAGCAGGTAGAACTGTCTGAGCGCCTCAGAATCAGTCCGTTTTCCCAACAGGCTCCCGGCTACCAAGACCACAATCCCTACTGGCAAGTACGAAAGCACGAGGAGCGGGAGTTGTCCTTTCTCGCCGAAGTGGCCTAACCACCATACCAAGGTGAGCAGCCCCTTGTTGTGCAACTCCACGGGAATAGGACCGAGCCAGAGCCAGATGACCGTCATGAGCCCGCAGGAGATCCAAGCACCGAGGGCGTTGGTGCGCTTCCAGAGCACGCCGAACCACATGAACACGCCCGTGAAACTGCTCACCGCCCAAAAGATGGTCAGCCCCTCGGCCACTCCCGTCACCATGAACGCGAAGGCGAGTCCAAGCGCGGGAACCAACAGTCCCCCCCAGCGCCCTACCGCCAGGACTTGCTGGTCGCTAGCGCCAGGCTCTAGGTAGCGGGCGTAGATGTTACGCGAGAGAAGGGCAGAGCCGGCGACCATAAAGGCGCTGAGGGTGGACATCTGGGCCGCCAGGACGGCGGCGAACATCAGGCCGGTCATGCCTTGCGGAAGTAGGACCCGGATGGCCGTTCCGAATGCCTCTTCGCGCTTCTCCAGTCCGGGCAACTGGTGGGTTGCCACCATGGCCACCACGATGAGCCCGGTGAAGGCCCAGCCCATGGCGCAGAAGCGCTTGATGAAGTTGCCGTAAGTGAAGCCCACGCGGCCCTCAAACTCGGTCTTGCCGGTGGAGCAGACCTCCATGATATGCGGCTGGGAGACAATCCCTATGAGCATCATGAACGAGGTGACGATGATCCAAGGGATGGTGATCTCGCTGGGGGCGTGAAGGGTGAACATGCCGGCGGATACTAACTGGTGCAGACCGCGGAACCCGCCAATGGCTAACAGCCCGAAGGGCACCAAGATCAACGACATTACCACGATCAGCACGCCTTGCACCGATTCGGTAATCACGGTTGCTATTAGTCCGCCTGCAAAGCCATAGCCGACGAACACTACGGTCATCACCAGAATCGCGGTCCACTCCGAGACGGTGCCCTGGGTGACGGAGGAGACGATGGTGCCCGTTCCCTTGAGCAGCGTGCCGGTGTTGATGGAGAAGATGAGGATGCCCATTACGGCGTAGAGCAGCCCCAGCCCCCGCCCGAACCGCGCCTCGAAGAAATCCGCGGTGGTGATGTAGCGCGAGCGCCTAAAGAAGGGCGCAATAATCCAGTAGAAGGGGGTGACGAAGAGATAACCGTAGGTGTACCAGATGCCCGGCAGACCCCACTTGTAGCAAGCGCCGGCGACGCCAACCGGGTCGTCCGCGTGCGTCCCCGTGCCCAGGGCGTGCATCACCATGAGCCATTTGCCGAACTTGCGCCCCCCCGCGAAGTAGTCCCCGGAACTTCTTATCTTGACCGCCTGGACGATGCCCAGAGCGGCGATTCCGACCAGGTACACCGCCACCACGATGGCATCTATGGTGCCGAAGTGATGCATCCTGCGCTCCCCCGCTCAGCCTGGAGTTTGGGCCAGAGTGGCCCAGCCGGCGGGGGTGTGTCAAGCGGGCCGGGGAGGCGGTCGCGTGAGCCGGCGGAGAGTGGGACGTAGGGGTCCCGACGCTGTGGGGCCCCGGCCGTAGGGGCGACTCACCGAGTCGCCCCTGCAGAGGGCGCCCGGGGAAGCGAAAACAGGGACAGCAGCCATTTTCCACACTCGCGTCGGCCACGCCCTACTCCGCGGGAAAATGGTTACTGTCCCCATTTATCGCGCGGGCCCCGCCCCTGCGATTCGGCGCCTGACGGCGCCGTCGAGCGTCGTGCCCAAGGACGCTCCCACACGGGGCGCCTCGAAGAGTCGCCCCGAGAGAGGGATCGCGGCCCGCCTCAGGCGGGCTCCTACAGGACACTGGGCGACCCGGCGGGTCGCCCCTACGGGGAGGGGGAGAGGGTGATTGCAGGCGGTTGGGTGTAGGCGGCGTAGGCTTGGGCGGCGCCGGCCTCGGCGGTGCTGCCGCGGTGGATCATCACGCGATAGCGCAAGGTGAGGCTGCCGCCCGCGGGCACCGTGTAGGAGCCGTCATTGCCCTCGCCGACGAAGTACGACAGGCCGAAGGGGTTCGCCGCGAAGAGGCCGTAGGTGCGCACGTGCCAATAGGTCGGGTGGCGCAGGTTCTGAGGATGATCCATGACCGCGATGCCAACGGTCTCGCCCTCTACCGGCCCGTAGTAGTCGCACCACTCCGCCGCTTTGCCCCAGGTTTCGCCGTCGCGATCACCGCGGGAGTTCTCGATGTGGCCTTGGCCGCCGTCCACGGTCATCGTCTGCGCCACGCGGAAGCCGAAGGTGCCTTCTTTGGTGTCGCCGAAAGTGACGGGGCCTTCAGTGGCGAGCACGGTGATCTCGAAGTCGAAGAGGCGGACGCCGGGCACGTTGTAGAAGCGCAGTTCGCGCACGTCTTCGCAGATCTTCTTGCCGTCGGGGCCGAGCCAGTCATTGCGGGCGCGGATGGTGGCGAAGAGGGGGCCGCTCTCTAGGATTTCGAAGCCGCGATGGACCTGCGTGCCGGACTCCTCGCCCTCGCCCCAGAAGTCCACGTCGTTCACGTCGCCGTGGGTGAACCACATTGACTTCTGGTGGGGATGGTCTTCGGCCTCACCGGCGACGGTCTCCATGGGGTAAGCGCGGGTGACGGGTGTGCCGGTGGGGCCGATGAGGGGCCAGCAGTAGGGCTTCGCCGCGCCGGCGAAGACATAGCGGGTGAAGAGTTCGCCGTTGATGATCACGTCCACGGCGTTATCGCCCGGGCGGACGAGTACGCCGGGGGTGCCTGGAGCGCCGCCGAAGGGGGGGGCAGGTGGTCCCGCGGCGGTTACCGGCGCGGCCGGCTGCCAGGTACAGAGGCACACGAGAGCGACGATTGCCATGAAAACCGCTGCTGGTGGGATGAAACGCATTCCACTCACCTCAAAGCACTCTTCGGAGCACGGCCGGGCTGCTGGCTCGAGCGTTGCGGCCCCTTTGCGAGGACGCCCTGCTCACCCGTAGGCGCGCTGCCGGTGGCGCACGCGCATCACTCTCACGGCCCCCGCGGCATCGTCAATCTCGTACAACACCCGGTAGTCGCCGACACGAATGCGCCAGTCGTTCTGGGTCCCCGACAGTTTGCGGCGACCCGGTGGCCTGGGGTTGTGAGCCAGTGCTTTGATCGCCTGGACCACTCTCCTGAACTCCGTTGTGGGCAGCCTTCTCAGGTCGCGCTCGGCGGCTCGCTCGAGGCAGACCTCATGCACCGGGGCTGTACTCCTTGAGGAAGTCGTCAAGGCGTCTGAACTTGAGCGGGCGACGGCGCATCTTCTGTAGCACCTTTAGGTCCTCGGCGTCCTCAAGGCGCTCGAGCATCTCCTGGTAAACGTCAATGTCCAGGATCACCGCGCACGGGCGGCCATCGCGTACGATGATCTGTGGCGTCTTCTTCTTGGCTTGCGTTCCCATTGTTCTGCTCCTTCCCGGCGCTCCCTTCGCAGGGGGCGTGCGCTAAGCCTCGGACATGCTGTGGGTAACCGGGTCGAAGGCAATCTTGCGGCCGGTGTGGAGGGAGCGGATGGCCATGATGGTGGGAATGGAGTGGGAGTAGCCGCCCTCGATGGGCGCGTTGGGCGTCTGCCGGCTGCGCAGGCACTCCATCCAGTTGCGCATATGGTCAACGTCCTCGGGCGCGGTGAGGACATAGTCGGTCTTGATCTTGGTGGACTCATCAATGTGCACCGCGTACGGCTCACGCTCGCGCGGCTCTATGGTCACAGACCCGCCGCCGCCGGCGCCGGAGACCTGTAGGCTCTCCATGTCGAAGCGGCCGTTACTGCCATAGATCATGATGCCGCCACCCAGGCTGCTGTCGTTGCCGAAGCGGGTGGAGTAACTGAAGAGGTAGCCCTTGGGGTATTCGACGAGCGCCTGAAAGGTATCCACATTCTTGCGGCCGTCCTTCCAGATGTAGACGCCGCCGTGGGCGACGACGCTGGAGGGATAGGGGTCGTCCATCACGTATTGCACGATGTCCGCGATGTGGCTCATCCACTGGCAAGGGATGCCGCTGGAGTAGGGCCAGTAGAGGCGGAACTCGCGGTATTTGTGGGGGTTCCAGGGTTCGT
Source organism: uncultured Armatimonadia bacterium (assembly GCA_964528605.1). GTDB lineage: Bacteria > Armatimonadota > Zipacnadia > CAZGSV01 > CAZGSV01 > CAZGSV01. Next base: position 935 of record CAZGSV010000145.1, on the reverse strand, counting down.
AGGGGCGGTTCATCAGGAAGCGGCGCCAGTCGGTGTCTTCCTCCTTGATCTCGTTCTCGACATCGCCGCGGCGCCAGCGGGGGCCGAAGTAGTTCCAGGAGCCTTCGATGTAGGTGATGGTGCCGAGTTGGCCGGAGGCGATGAAGTCGCGGGCGGCCTGGTAGCCGCCTTCGCTGCGCCTCTGGGTGCCGACTTGGGCGATGCGGCCGGTGTCCTGCGAGGCGCGCAGCACGTCCTTGGCGTCGTCGAGGTTGTTGGCGAGGGGCTTCTCGACGTAAATGTCCTTGCCCGCGCGCATGGCGTAGGCGGCGTGCTGGGCGTGCTGGAAGTCGGCGGTGCCGATGATGAGGGCGTCCACGTCGTCCCGGGCGCAGATTTCTTCGAGGTTGCGGCACTGGATGGGCTCTTTGCCGGTGAGTTCCCGGATGAGGGCGGCGCCGCGCTCGCGGGCCTGGTTCCAGATGTCGCAGGAGGCGACGAGTTCCATATTGAGTTGCTCGCAGAACTGGTGGCACTCGCGCACGAGGCCGGAGGCGCGGGAGCCGGGGCCGACGACGCCGATGCGGATGCGATCATTGGCGCCGAGGACGCGGGCGCCGGGGGCGAACATGCTGCCGAAGGCGAGCGCGGCTCCGGCGAGGGTGGAACGCTTCATGAATTCGCGGCGACTCATCTGATCGGGCATCTGGAGAGCCTCCTTGGGCAAGGCGGTGGTGTGTCTTGGCGGTCAGGATACCACGAACGGTTGTGTGCGTCGCGGGGGGCAGCACAAACCGCGCGTCCGGGGTAAACCCGGCCGCTACCGAGGGGCGGCGGGGATTGTGCCAAGCGGAGTAGCGGGCGGGTTGATGACCGGCCCCTCTTGCCGGCTCCCCGCCTTCGGCGGGGCGGGCCGATTAAGAATCGGCCCCTACGCCGCCCCGCCAAGGCGGGGC
>CAZGSV010000144.1:0-6953 GCA_964528605.1 uncultured Armatimonadia bacterium | reverse complement strand
GTGCAGCGTGTGCATGTGGATCTCCAGGGTCAGCAAAGCGTCGTGCTCTTCCAGCACGGGGACCAGTTGCCGCAGGCCCTCCGCGCACCGCTCATAGTGCCAGTCCTGCGCCAGCCAGGAGCCGCTGCGCTCGTCATTCTCGGGGTTGCGCAGGGGCGCCACCGAGGCATTGAGGAGCCGCGTTCCCATCTCCGCAAAAGCGCCGATGGCCTGGGCGAAGTGATCAACGTTGCGCTGCCAGCGGCTGTCGTCACGCTGGAGCAGATCGGTGCCGAAGGAGACGGCGGTGACGGGCACGCCGCATTGCTTAGCCATTCCCCCGGCCCTCTCCGCCACCGTGGGGAGGGGGTCTTGTTGGTAGTGGACCGGGCTCAGTTCGATGGCGTCGTACCGGTACTGCGCCGCATGTCGGCAGGCCACCTCGAAGGGGTAATCGCGGAAGCTGTAGGAGTGCAGGAGTATGGGGATGTTCGCCTTTTTCTGCTCGCTGTGGGTCATAGATCACTCCCGTTCCTCGACGAAGGCGGTCACCTGTCGGGAACCGCGCAGACCACAATGAGATTCATATTCTACCCTGAGGGGAAGTCCGGCTCCAATTGTTCCCAAAAAAGGCTCCGGGATAGACATAATTGAGACTGATTGTGTCGCCTTAGGCGGGATGTCGGGCACGGGCTCACTGGTCCACACCGGCTCGCCGTTCTCGGGCGCCAGCAGGCGCAGCACCGGATGTTCAACGGTGAACGGACGCTTGTTGCAGATGAGGGCTTGCCAGGCGCCGGCCGCGCCCGCCAGTGAGACGTGCACGTCGGCGTTGAACTCCGCCAGGGCGTCGGCCATGGGCTGGTTGATGTTGCCTTCGGCCTCGGGGTCGGCGATGAGGCCTGGATGGCGGTCGGGCACGTCGCAGGACTTGTAGAGCGTGGTGCCGGTCATTCCGTGGTCTATGGCGAACTGGCCGATGTCCCGCACGGCCTCCGCTCCCACCCAATGCACCGGCCCCCACCAATGGTTGAACTCGGTGAAGATGACCGGCCTGCCGTGCTCCGCCCCCAGGCGAATCTGCTGGCCGATCTCCGATTGGGTCTAGCGTGGGCGCGAGCCGAGCGCTGCGTAGACGTTGATGCCCATGATGTCCATTCCCTGCCACTCCCCTTGGTCGCCCAGATTAGCATAGACAACGGGGCGCTGGTAGGGGTCCTCGAGTTTGTAGACGGGGTACATGGCAAGGAGCATGCGGGTGATGTCGCCGCCGGTTTCGTTGGCGCTGTTCCAGAGCAGCACGCCGGCTTCCTCGGCGAACATGCGGACGAAGTTCTCGGTTTCGCGGCGGACGCCGTAGAGCGGGTCGCCGAGGGGATAGCGCTTATAGACGGCCTCGGTGTCCGTGCACGAGTAAGGGCCGAGGGGCATATAGGAGAGGTTGAGTTCCTCGGCCAGGCGGACCTGCCAGAGCACGGGCCAGTCCGCGCGCATGTTGTTGAAGCCGTGGCCCTGGAGGATGCGCATGGTTTGGGCGGTGATGGCGCGCGAGCCGCCGTGCAGGCCATGGACGTTGACGGACTTGAGGATGAAGGGCTCGCCGTTAACGAACATCTGTAGGTCGCGCACCTCGACGACGGTGGCGACGCAGGTCCACAGGTAGGTGCAGCGCTGGGCGCCCTCGGTGCTGACGGCGAACTCAAAACGGCCCCAATGGGGTGGCACGCGCAGTTCTTGTTCAAGGCTCTGGGAGCCAACAGCCCACGGGCCGCTCTGCCAGTGGGGCTTCCCGTCCGCGAGGACTTCGACCCTGGCGCGCGTGCCCGGCGGAGCATCGAGGGTCATCATGACCGGCAGGTAACGCGCGCCGCCCTGCCCTTCCACGCGATTGGCGCGCTTGAAGGCGACCTTCAGGTCCGGTCGCGTCGCCTCGAAGGGCTTCTGGGCCCAGTTGAGGCAGGCGGTGCCCTGATACAACTCGGCGCGCAGTACGAGTTTGCCGCACCACTCAGGAGGTACGCTGAAGGCCAGGCTCACGATCTCCGGCGGCGTTACCGTAACCGGCTGCGAGTCGGCCCACAGCACGCGCCCGGCCGGCGACTTGAGCAGGAGCCGGCAGCGATAGTCTCCCGTTTCCTGCGTGCGGCTTTCGACCGTGACTCGCACGGTCCGTTGCGACCCCGCGGTCTCGAGGCGACCGATCACAGCGGGTGCGCCGGTGACCCAGAAATCACGGAGCGTCGGCCGGTTGGGAAAGGGGTCCGGCCCACCAGGCGAGTCGCCGGAGATGTCGAGAATGTCGCCGCTGCTGGGGTCGCGCAGGGCCAGAAGGAAATGGTGCAGGCCCTCGTAGATCGGCGGGGTGCTGACCACCTGACTTGCGTCCGGCTCGATCTGCGGCGGGACGCGCATGGACTCCTCGGGGAGTTCGACCGCCGCGCCGGGCTGCCACTGCGAGGTAGGCGGGCTAGGAGAGAAGACGTGCGAGGCGCGCTCGTGGCCGTACTCGTCGGCCAGCGCCACGACAATCTGATAGTCGCGGTCCGGCGGGCGTGCTCCCACTACTTTGAAGCGAAGGCGGAACTTGAGCGCCTCGCCCATGACTGCCACATCGCGGTCGAAGACCGGCTCAAGTGGCACGATGCCGTAGTCCGCCGGAGTAAGGAAAGCGCGGGCGGGCAGCGCTGCCAGGACGAGGCAGACTGACGAAAGCACCAAGGTGAGCGCTTGCGCGCGCATCTACTCTCCCCCCTTCGCTTGCAGGGCCCAGTTGAGTTGTTGTTCGGTGTCGGCGAGAAGGCGCAGGACGTAGTCGAGTTCTGCTGACGCGCGCGACCAGTCGCCCGAGCGCAACTGATTCCCCGCCCAAGCGATGAGCGAGTCCGCGGTCATGAGCGCGCCTTGTTGCAGGGGCGCGGCGCGCGCCGCCTCCTCCGCCCGACGCAGGAGTGAGGCCACTTGCTCTCTCCGGGCGCGCGCCTCGTCCGCTTTGGCGGCCACCGCCTCCGGGGATCCGGTCATCACCTGCTTGGTAGCGGAGCCAACGACAGCACCCGCAGCGTCGAGCACCTGCAAGGTAAGGTCCGCGTTGCCCAAGGGCAGGGCAGCAGGGGCTTGGGCGAGGACGCGAGCGCCGCCGGCCGTGCTCTGCGCAGGCGCCTCGGCCAGCACCTGCCCACCGAGACTGAGGCGGAAGCGGGCCGCGGGCGTCGGGCCTTGATAGACAGCCCAGACTCGCTCGTTGGGAGTGAGCAAACCGTCGCCCGCGAGCCAAGTGCCGGCGGTGCGGCGACCGGTTCGCGCAGGGGTCGCGCCGGTTGCGGGCGCCGCCAAGCAGGCGGACATATCGGGGCGGCCTCGCCATCCGGCCCACAGTGCTTTAGGCGCAGTCCGCTCCGTCACCGGTTCCAGTCGGCACACCTCTCCTTGCCGGCACGCCACCAGGATGTCCAGCCTGCCGTCCGCGTCAACGTCGGCGACCAAGGGGCTGTTGTAGACTGCGCTGGGCATGTCCAGCGAAGCCCAGGGCGCCCCGGCGGAGTCGAAGACCTCCAAGCGCGCGGAGCGAGTGCCGAAGATGACCTCGGCGCGTCCGTCGGCATCGAGGTCGGCGATCGCGGGCGCGGCGAAGGCGCCGCCGGTCAGAGGTGCGCGCCAGAGGAGTTCGCCCTTCTCGCTCACGCAGTCGGCGGAGAAGGAAGTATTGCACAGGACGATCTCGAGCCGGCCATCGCCCTCGAGGTCGGCCACAGCTAACGTTGAGTCCCATTCGCCCTCGAGTTTCAGAGACCAGCGCTCCTGCCCGGTGGCGCCGTCGAGGCACACGAGCCGGCCGTCAACGGAGCACCCGACCACACTCGGAGCGCCCTCGGCGGAAGGAATGATCATCGGACCCGTTATGGTCTCCTTGCCAAGCCGCGCCTTCCAGAGCAAGCCGCCGCTCGAGTCAAGGCAATAGAGATAACCGGAGCCGGAGGGAAAGAGGATTTCGGTGGCGCCGTCGGCGTTGCAGTCACCGACCGCGGAGGGGCCGCCGATGTCCCCGTTGACACCGGTGGCCGTCTCCGGCGGCGCCTGCTCGTTGACTCGCGGCGTTGCCAGGTCCTCGGTGGCGCCGCACTGGAACACCCAGAGCGGCCACCCTTGCGCGTCGAAGGCCTGCACCAGCCCGGCGACGCAGGTGACCACAATCTCCAGCGGCGGCTGGCCGTCCAGTTCCGCGGGCACTGCGTTGCTCCACTGGACCGCGGCCAGGAGCGGCGTGCGCCAGCGCTCCTGACCGTCGCTGGAGAAGCAGTAGAGTTCGGAGCGGGCGCCGGCGTCGGTGGCGGCGATGATCTCGGCCTTGCCATCGGAGTCAATGTCGGCCACCGCGGGCGCGGAGGTCACCTCGCCATCGGTGCGACACTCGAGGGCTTTGTCCCCGCCGGCGCTCACGGCAAATAAGGTGCGCGCAGTAGTGGCGGGGAAGACCACCAGGCAGCGGCCATCGCCCCCGGCGATCGCGACTGCGTTCGGAGCGGCGTACACCTTGGGCGCGAAAGGCTTCTGCCAGACGAGCGAAAGCGAGCCCGCCTGTGCGACGCCTGACGCCAGCAAAGACAGGGATACTGCCACTAGCAGCGTTCGTCTCATGGTCGTCTCCCAAGCGGCGAATATAGCACGGGGAGGCCGCTGTTGGCTTGCGCCGCACGGCGGTTCGTGCAATTGTGCAGGGCGTCGTACCCATACTGCGCGGAGGCTGTCGCACCAATGAACTCTGTGCTTATCGCAGTGGGAGCAGGAGTCATCCTTTGGCTTGGTTGCCGCTGGTACGGCCGCGTACTGGCGCGGCTGTGGGGGATGGACCCGAAGAACGCCACGCCCGCAGTCACGATGCCGGACGGGGTGGACTACGTGCCGGCCAAGAGTCGGCTGGTGTTGTTCGGGCATCACTTCGCGAGCATCGCGGGCGCGGGACCGGTGCTGGGGCCGGTGCTGGCGTGCGCGCTGTGGGGATGGGGCGCGGGGCTGGCGTGGATAGTATTGGGGTCCGTGTTTATCGGCGGAGTGCACGACTTTTCCGCGCTCATGGCGTCGCTCCGGCACCGGGGCCGATCGGTGGGAGAGGTGGCAGAGGTAGTGATGGGCAAGCGCGCCAAACTCATCTTCTGCGCGTTTGTGTGGCTGGCCCTGGTGCTGGTGGTAGCGGTGTTTGCGGCCTACGCCGCAGAGGCGATGGCCACGGAGCCGCGCTTGGTGATTCCCACGTTTGGGCTGGTAGCCATCGCGATGCTCGTCGGCTGGCTGATGTACCGCCGAAACACGAACGTCAGCGCCGCCACCGTGGTGGGTATCTTGCTGCTCGCCGCCGTCATCGTGCTCGGCTACTACGTCCCCGTGCACCCCGGCCCACAAGCCATCAAAGTCTGGCTCGTGGTGCTCTTCGTCTACTGCTACGTGGCCTCGATCATGCCGGTCAACATCCTGCTGCAACCGCGCGATTATCTCTCCACCTACATCCTCTACGCCGGGATGGGGTTCGGCGTCCTCGGCATCTTCCTGACGCACCCGACGGTGCAGGCGCCCGTCTACGTGCAATGGAAGGCGGCGCAGGGACCCATGTGGCCGATGATGTTCGTGATCATCGCCTGCGGCGCCATATCGGGGTTTCACGCGCTTGTGGCCGGCGGAACCACCTCCAAGCAACTGGCGAATGAGGGGGACGCGCTGAGAATCGCCTACGGCGGGATGATAGTCGAGGGTGGGATGGCAGTGGTGGCGCTGATCGCGGTGGCCGCGGGGCTCAAATGGCATGGGGCTGTGGATGCCTTCCCAGCGGTGCTCAAGGCAAGAGGGCCAATTGTCGCCTTCGGACAGGGCTACGGGCGGCTGGTGGAGCCCATCTTCGGAAGAGGCCTGGGCGCTCTCATCGCAATCACCACCCTCAACGCGTTCATCATGACCACGCTGGACACGGCGACGCGGATCGGCCGCTACATCGGCGAGGAACTGTTCGGGCAGGGGCTCGGCATAGCCCCGATGAGGAACCGGTACATCTCGACCGCCGTACTCGTGGGCTTCGCGGGGTATCTGGCCGCCGGCCCCTACAAGGCGATCTGGCCGGTTTTCGGAGCGGCCAACCAGTTGGTGGCGGCATTGGTGCTCATCACGGTGGCGCTGCTGCTGCGCGAGTGGGGCAAGAAGAGTCGGTACGCCGCGTGGCCGGCGGTGTTCATGTTTGTGACGACGGTGGGGGCGCTCATCTATCAAGGGCAGCAGTTCCTGCTGGGCAAGCAGTATCTGCTGGCCGGGATAGCGGCGTGTTTGGTGGTGCTGGCGTTGTTCATGGCGGTGGAGGCGGTGAGGGCGTTGGCGAGACCTGCGAAGGGACAGTAGTTGCCGGCGGCCAGTGCGTAGCGGTCAGCGGAGAGTGCGGTGGGAGCATGTCCCCCCGCGTGATGGCAACGCCGGAGAGCGTCCCGCTGCGGGCGCCAGCAGGGCCCTGATGGCGCGCACCGACCCCCTCCAAGTGTAAGCGATGTCCTGATACACCTTGTAAACGATGTCTTGACACCGAACACACAGGGGAGCGCTCCTACGATTCCCCCTCGGCTTCACTCTCACGACACTCGAAGGAACACTTGTGGGAGCCCCGCCAACGGCGGGGCGACACCCCTGCGGCGCCGCCAGGCGTCCCGGTTGTAGGAGCAGGCTTTAGACTGCGACATACTGCCGACGCCTCCGGCCCCGCTGAGGGTCGCACCCAAGGGTGCCCCACATCCGCCGCCACCCCCTGATACCTGATGTGCCGCACGCAGTGCGGCGTAGGGGCGGGTTCTTAACCCGCCCGCCCGGTCGCAGACCGGGAGAACGGGCCGGGCGAGCCACCGGCTCGCCCCTACGGTGGGGCCTCCGGGCCGGGCGACCTGCCTGCCACCCGCCGCCGTTGGCGGCGCGGGCGGCATAAGATGCCGCCCCTACGCCCTGGCGGG
>CAZGSV010000143.1:0-7061 GCA_964528605.1 uncultured Armatimonadia bacterium | reverse complement strand
GGCCCTCGATGCGGTCCACCTTGGGCTTCTCCATCATGTCGAGGAACTGGCGCGCGTAGGCGGAGAGGGACTCAACGTAGCGCCGCTGGCCCTCCGCGTAGAGGGTGTCGAACGCGAGCGAGGACTTGCCCGAGCCGCTCACGCCGGTGAAGACCACGAACTTGTCGCGCGGGATTACCAGGTCAACGCCGGCGAGGTTGTGCTCGCGCGCGCCGACGATCTTGATGTCGTTTTCTGCCATGGTTAGGTCGCCGCTCCGGCCTGGAAGCGAACCTGGTACTGTACACGGGGCGGGCTGTTGGGGTCAACGGGTAAGCACGCTATCTGACGTTTGGGGCCGGCGAAGAGGGGCGGGGCCGCGGCTCTACTTGCCGGGTCGGGCGCCTTGCCCGGAAGCGGCTTGCTGCTGGTGCAGCGCGCGGCGGGCGGCGCGGAGGTGCTCGAGCACCTCGGGGTTGCCCGGCATTGCTCTCGCGGCCTGCTCCAGCAGCGGCACCGCCTGCTCGAATCTGCCCATCTTGAAGTAGACCCAGCCGAGACTGTCCACGATGTGGGGCGCGCGCGGCTTGAGTTCAAGGGCCTCTTTCAGCAGCGTCTCGGCGCGGGGCAGTTCGACGCCCGCCACGGCGTAAGCGTAGCCCACCGTGTTCAGCACTTCCGCGTCGGACTTGCCCGCTTCCAGCGCGCGCGCAAAAGCGGCCTCGGCGTCGGCGCGCAGTCCCGACTGGAGCAGTTCGTTGCCCACCGCGGCGAGCAGCAGCGGGTCGCGCGTGGACTCGAGGGCCGCCTTCAGGTACGGCCGCGCAGCGTCGGGCAACCCGTAAGCGAGATAGGCGAGCGCGGTCGTGGCGGCGACGTTCTGGCCCCGCGAGGCCATTGTCTGCGCCGCGGCGAAATGGCGCTCGGCTGCGCGCGGCTGGGCCGCGCGCAGTGCTTCCAGGCCTGCCCTCAAGTGGCGCTGGGCCCAGTACCCACGCCACATCAGCCGCCCTTCCCCGGAATGAACCAGCCAGGCGAAGGCGGCCAAGACGAGCAGCGCAGCCAGGTAGCGGTCCCACGAGTGCCGCCAGCCCGCCGCCCCCTCCGGGACCATGCCGCTGTCAAGCGACGCGGACAACTTTCCTGCCGGCTCTGAGTATTGCATTCGGCTTGAAGACCACCTTGGCCGTCTCGTCTTCCACCCGCTGTCCGTCCCACTCCACGGCGCCTTGGCGGATGAGCCTGCGGCCTTCGCTGTTGGAGGGCGCCATCCCGGCCTCACGCAGAAGGGGTAGAATGCCGATCTGGCCGTCGCTGACGAGTTCGGGCTTGAGGCGCACGACCGGCAGCGCCACCTCGTCGAGCGCCTCCTGCGTGCCCTTGACGTGGATGGCGTCGAAGTGCCGCTCCGCCTGCGTCGCCTCCTCGGGGCCGTCGTAGATGGTGATGATCTCGCGCGCGAGGCGGCGCTTGTGGATCACGGGATTCACGGTGCCCTGGCTGAGTTCCTTCTGGATGCGCCGCACCTCGCCCATGGGCACGTCGGTGCACAGTTCGAAGTAGGGCACGATCAACTCATCCGGAATGGACATCGCCTTGCCGAACTTCTCTTCCGGTGGCTCCGCGACGCCGATGTAGTTGCCCAGCGACTTGCTCATCTTCTGCACGCCGTCGGTGCCCACGAGCAGCGGCATGGTCAGCACTACCTCGGGCTCCTGGCCGGACTGCCGCTGGAAGTCGCGCGCCATGACCATGTTGAACGTCTGGTCCGTGCCTCCGACCTCCACGTCGGCTTCCAGCACGACTGAGTCATAGGCTTGGCACAGCGGATAGAGCAACTCGTGCAGGCCCAGCGGCCTCTGCTCGCGCAGGCGCGTGGCGAAGTCGTCGCGCTCGAGCACCTGGGCGACGGTCAGTTTGGCCGAGAGGCGGATAATGTCCGCTAGGTTGAGCGGCTGGAGCCACTCGCTGTTAAAGACCACCCGGGTCTTGTCGGGATCGAGAACCTGCGAGTATTGCTCGGCGTAGGTGCGCGCGTTGGCCTCCACCTCTTCCCGGCTGAGCATGGGGCGGGTGGCGCTCTTGTCGCTGGGGTCGCCGATGAGGGCGGTGAAGTCGCCGATGATGATGATGACCTGATGGCCGAGGTTCTGGAACTGGCGCATCTTGCGGAGCACGACGGCGTTGCCGAGGTGGATGTCCGGCGCGGTGGGGTCCAGGCCCAGTTTGACCTTGAGCGGACGGCCCTCGGCCTGTGCCCGCTCCAGTTTGGCGGCCAGTTCCTCTTCCGAGATTATCTCCACCGCCCCGCGGCGTATGATGGCTAGTTGCTCTTCGATTGTCACTGGGATCGCTCTCCGTCGCGCGAGGAGTCCAGCCCTGCCTGCTGGAAATGTAGCACCGGGGCCGACGGCGCGCAAACGAGGGTGGCGCTGCTTGACAGGACTCCGGAGGCGAACTACAAGGGCGGCTATGGCTTCACCCAGGAAGGGGGGTGACCCGTCTCGCTGATGCTTGCCGCGTGACCCGTGCCTGCGACAGCACCGGAGGTAGTGGGGCGGGATTCGGGGTCGCAAACACCATAAGCCGAGGAGATGGTGTCCTGTGACAACAAGGTTCTTGTGCGCTGTTCTTGGGGTTCTGGTGCTGCTGGTCGGATCATCCCTAGGAGTCACTGGTTGTGGGGGTGGACATGGGGGGCCCGCCAATGTGCTCGAGTGGAAAGGCGCCATCGCCCAGGGAGATCCAACGCTGCCCGACGGAAGCCATTTCGACGAGTACTCCTTCGACGGGCGGGCAGGAGATTACGTTGTGGTCACGATGGACTCCGACGAAGTCGACCCTTATGTGATCGTGGCCGTGAATCACTTTCCGTGCTGGGAATGGGAGGTGGTGGGCTTTGACGACGACAGCGGGCCAGGCCTCGACGCGTACCTTCCCCTGGTGTTGCCGGGCATGCGGAAGTACTATGTGGCGGCCAACACCGCGTTCGAGAACGACTTCGGAGCCTACCGGCTCCGCGTGTACTTCCCGTACAGAGGCGTGGGTCTGGCCGTCCCGGCGCCCCAGGTGAACGGCGGTGCCTCAGCGCAGAAGCCCACGGGCGCCAAGTATCTGCAGCCGCACGCCAGCGGGCCAATCCGACCGTGAATAGCCTGGCCTCCTCTGATTTGGCAGTCGTCCGGCTTCACCGAGGCGGTCTAGTCTCGCTTCTAGCTGAGCCATCGTCTGGCCCCGGCCGGTACGAGGCCCTGTGCTGAGCCGGGCAACCAGGCACCGGCGCGCATACGAGGGTGGCGCTGCTTGACAGGACTCCGGAGGCGAACTACAAGGGGGGCTATGGCTTCACCCAAGAAGGGGGGTGCCCCGTCTCGCTGATGCTTGCCGCGCGACCCGGATGCCGTGTGGCAGCGCCCGAAGCGCCTTGGGTTGCGCAACTGCCATCGCTCACGGAAGGACGCAGGACTGTCGTGCCAGACTCCGGATGATCGCTTTCACCCACTGGCCGTACGGACAGTGCACCTGCGCGCGTTCCCTCGCATGGGCCCAGATCGAAAGACCTCAAGGAGGTGCAGCCTGATGTCACGGAACCAGAGAGTCGCCGTCGCCTTGGTGGCCGCGGCGTTGGTGGTTGGGCTGGCCGCGCCCGCCATCGGCGGGGGCGAGAAGCAGTCCTCAAGACTCGGGATCGGACTAGGCATACCATATGGAGGTGTCGGCCTGAACTACGAGACCGCGGGGCAAGCAGTGCCCACTCTCGGCTTGGGCTACGTGCCGGGAGGCGTGGGCTGGAATGTCGGCCTCCGTTACTACCTGAAGCCGCCGGGCACGACGAACATAAACTGGAGGGTCACCGCGTTCTACGGGGTCAATACGATCCTGGAGACCGGCTCGGAATACGATACGCGTACGGGCGTCAGCCTCGCCATCGGCGTGAAGAACGCGAAGGGCTTCGACGCTGACCTCGTCATCCCATTCACGAACGTGCCTGCGGGATACGAGGAGGCGGGGGCCGCCCTGAAACTCTCGCTCGGCTGGCGTATCAGCGGGTGACGCCGCCAAGAGCCTGAGGTTCCCAGCCAAGGGGAGTCTGCATCCGCGTCGGCGTGCGCGCCGGGCAGGCGGTTGATGCCACCAGCCGGCGGCGTGGCGCTGACCTGGCGAGGTGTGCGAGGCGCCGGTCGAGGGGAGTAGAATAGCGGCGACATCGCTTGAGCGCGGGGAGATGAAGGGCGCATGAGCAAGAGAGCGTCCGCAGGGCTCGCGGCGATCGCTCTGGTCGTTGTGTGCCTGGCTTCCGCTCCGGCCCGGGCCAGGCAGCGCGTGCCCCTGTGCGAGGTTCCGATCGAGCGGGGCTTGCAGGCGACCGTGGGCGCCAACGTGGGCCATGCCACCATCAGGGTCGTCGAGAGCGAGGGCGGCAGCGAGAGGTGGGAGGGCTATGTCGGGTGGGGCCTGTCCGCCAGCGTTTGGTGGCAGGATCGCAAGGGGGGCGTCGGCGTCGGTTACTGTAGGACCGACCTGATCAACATTCGCACGGCGAACTTCGGTTGGCGCAAATACGGGTACTTTCTGGAGGCCCACGAGCCTCTGCGGCGCGGCTATCAGGGATTCGGCGGCATCGGATGGACTGAGGGCAGGCTGGGCAACGAGCGCATGCACTACCCCTGGTCGTTAGCGGGCCGCGTAGGCGTGAGGGTTTGGGAGGAGACGGCCGACCCGCATGGCATCCCGGTGGCGGAGGCAGTCGCCCTGGCGGACGACCAAGGGGTCATCGTGAGCATAGGGGTAGGGCTTCGTTTCTAGCGGTGCGGTTTCGCGGCAGGAATGCCGCTCCTACCTTGACGACGCCTGGCGGCGTCGCGGCCAGGGCTGACGCCCAGCCCCTACATGGGGCGACTTGCCGAGTCGCCCCTACGGCTGGAGGACCCTTGGTCCGAGTGGGCTGGGATGTCAGCCAATGCCGAGGGCGTAGAAGAGGTAGGTGACGCGGAGGAAGAAGGCGTCCGCCGCGAAGAACAGGATGGGGAGCAGCACCCAGAACGCAGACTGGGCCTTGGACGACCGGCCCGCGTACCCGCCAATGCCCAGGACGAACGCCACGGCCATCCCCCCAATCGCAGGCAGCAGGTAGCGCCCGCCTTCCATCGCGGTGTAGTCCACGAAGAGCACGTAGCGTAAGACACCGAGCGCGAGCAGCAGGCCGGCCAAGGCCAACGTGCAGCCGGCGCGGCCCCGCTCCGGGGAAGGGGCGCCGGTGCGCAGGGCGCGAGCGATGGCCAGCCCCGCACCGACCACGATCACCCACGCGGCGCACGACCAAAGCCAGATGCTCAGAGGCAGGAACCCCCGGACGATCCAGAAGGGCGCGAAGGCGCTCATGAGCGATCGGTGCAGCGTCTGTCGCAGCGTCCACGCCAGGAGCCCGGGCTGAGCCATGAACGTCGCCAGAACCCCAGCCAGGTCCTTCTGCGCCTCCTTCGCGGTGGCGTGAATGAAGAACGAGCCGAAGAGCCACCGGTTGCGCGCGAACCACCAGGCGCAAATGAGGGCGGCGCTCAAGACATAGACAGCGAGTTGCTTGGCGATCAGCGCTGGGGAAGCGCGGCGCGCGCGGCCATCCCAGAAGATCACAGCGAGGCACAGCGCGACCGCTGCCAGCGCGGATTCTTTCGTCAGCAGGCCAAGCCCGGAGAGGATGCCGAGGCCCAGGGCGCGCCGGACGGCGAAGCCCTCGAGGCAGCCACGCACAAGGAGGAGCAACGTGGCGGTGAAGAGCAGGAGGTTAAGGGCGTCGTTGTTGACGACAGCGGAGAGGTAGGTGAAGAGCGGCAGGAAGGCGGCTGCCGCCACGGTGGTCACTTGAGGGAGTGCGCGGCTGGGGAAGAAGTGCTGGGCCATCCTGAAGATCAGCAGCAGCGTGGCGATGCCCATGACTGTCGACAGAAAGCGCACCCAGTGTTCGAGGGCGGGCTCGCGGAGGGCGATGGCGCCGACCCGGTACCAGAGGGCGGCGAGGGCGTAATAGAGTGGGGGATGCTGCGCCTGGTGGGTCTCGGTGAGGCTGGGCAGCCTACCGTGGAGGGCGATGCTCTCGACGTACTTGTAGTGCCAGGGCTCGTCGGGGGCGTAGTTGAGGCGAGTCACGGCGTTGTAGCCCAGGGCCAGGCCGAGGTAGGCGAGCAGGACAGCGCCGAGCGCGATGTGAGCGCGTGGGTGTGACGCCTGCCGTGGCTCCTCCGCAGCGTTCTGGGTTGTCTTGCTCATGCCGGCTCACATTGTAGCAGCCGGGGGCGGGGCAGCGCGCCGGCAAGGCCAGGGCCCGGGAAACATGACTCGCACGGGGAGGCCCGCTACCATAAAGCGCCGGGCGAGTTCGACTCCCGCTACGCGCACAAGCCCTGCGTCATTGAGGCGGACGGGGTCTGGTATCACTTCTACACGGCGGTGAATGGGAGGCGCTTGATCGCGCTGGCGACGAGCGTGCCGCTTGACTGAGGCCGTTTTGACGCTCTGGCGGGGCGCGCCTACAATGCCGGGCACTTGCGATGGCATCGCTTCGTTTTGCGCTGGCTCAGATCAACTGCACCGTCGGGGACCTGTTCGGGAACCGGACGAAGATACTGGAGGCGATGGATCGCGCCACGCAGGCCGGCGCTAACCTAGTGGCGTTCCCCGAGTTGGCGGTCAGCGGTTACCCGCCGGAGGACCTGCTGCTCAAGCCCGATTTCGTGGAGGCGAACCTGGAGTCGCTGCACAAGATCGCGGAGCAGGTGGGCGAGGTAGTTGTGGTGGTGGGGTTCGTGGACCGGCGGGACGACCTCTACAACGCGGCGGCGGTGCTGCATCGAGGGGCGGTCGCCGCCGTCTATCACAAGGTTTACCTGCCGAACTACTCGGTGTTCGATGAGGACCGGTACTTTCGCGCGGGCAGTGAACCGCTGGTGCTGGTGCTGGGGGAGTGGCGGGTGGGGCTGAGCGTGTGCGAGGACATCTGGTATCCGGACGGGCCGCCGGTGCGGGAGGCGATGCAGGGGGACGCGCACCTGCTGCTGAACCTCTCGGCCTCGCCGTACCACGCG
>CAZGSV010000142.1:505-7268 GCA_964528605.1 uncultured Armatimonadia bacterium | reverse complement strand
GGGGGCGAGGGATAGCGATGGGCGCTGGGCGCGTGTTGCTGGCGCTGCTGGTGGTTGCGCTGCTGCCGGGGAACGTGGTGCTGGCGCTGGCGATGTCGGGAGCGGTGCGCCTGCCGCAGGCGGAGCCGCGGAAGGCAACCGCGAAGGAGTCGGCAGTCTCTAAGGAGGCCTCGGCGCGGGCGGCGGAGATGTACCGCGAAGACGGGGAAGGGCTTGGGCATGAGGTGTCCATCTCCAGGGCGACGGGGGCCCCGCCAGGGGGGGTATCCCAGCCGCCGGCCGGAGTGCCTGCCGCCGCGGAAAGCGTGGGGCGGATTGCGGCGTTGTACGACGCCATGCCGACGGAGCAGGCGGCGGGCGCGCTGCAGGCGCTGCCGGCCGAGGAGGCGGTGGAGATCCTCAATCAGATGGAGGAGCGCAAGGCGGGGCGGGCCTTGGCGGCGATGCCGGCCGAGAAGGTGGCCATGCTGACGCGACTGATGAAGGAGGGCATGCAGCGGTGACCGCGCCAGGGCCGGTGCCGAATCTCGCGCCTCAGGGCTCTGTGAATGGTGCATCAGGGGCGGGGCGGGCGCTCGGAGCGCTCGGGCCAGGGGAAGGATTCGCTCCGCTGTTGTCGGCGCTGGGCCGAGAGGCACAGGCCGCGCACGGCTGCGCACCTCCCGCGCATGTTACTGATTGCGAGCAGGAGAAAGGGCCGGCGCTCGGAGGCTACGCGAACGAAGAAGAGGCAGGGATACGGGGACGAAAGCCGGCAGGTGGCGCCGAATCGGCGGCAGAGGCGGGCGTGCTTGTTGCGATTCCGGTTTTGGTGCCGGCGGCTGCCTGCGGCGAGACGCAACCGCAGGTTGACGCAGCCAAACAGGCTGCGGCGTTGCCCGGAACGCCAATGGCCTCGTCTGTCTCCGGGCCACCTGCAACGCAAGAGGCGGTGACCTTGCAGGAGGAGTCCGGCACGTCTCAAGGCGAGCCGGACATTGCCGCTGCGGTCGCCACGGAGGTGTCCCGCGTGGGGCGGACCGGGGCCCGCCCGCATGTCGAAGCGGAGCCCATTTTCGCTGCTGACGGCGTGCAGGGCGAGTCGAAGACGGCCGCGGCCGTGGCCACCCAGGAAAGCGCGGAGAGCGGCCCGGGCAGGGCTCAGCCATCGGGCAGGGCTACTGTGCAAGGGCAGCCAACGGCGGGATTCCCGGAGGGGGCATTCGGCGGTCGGCGGGACGTGAACGATGCCCGTAGCGCCACGGAGAGCGGCCCCCGGAAGTTGGCGGCCGGGTCGCCGCCCAGCGGCGACGCAGGGGGGTCCGCACCGCAACGGGGCATCGGCCAAGCAGCGGAAGCGGAGCGCGCTACGGTGCCGCAGTCGGAGTCGTCGTTGCCGCCCCAGGACGTCATTGTGTCACAGCGTGCCCTAGGCACGAGTAGCGTTCCACACCTCACTGCACCCACCCAACCTGCCGAGCCGGTGACGCCCATGCCACCGCTATCCTCGAGCGAAGCGGTCGGAGGCCCCCCAACTTCCCCAGCGTCACCGGCCGGCAGGGAGGGGAAAGGGGGCGAAGAACGGCGTGAGGAAAGCAATGCGGAGCGCGAACGGGGCAACGAGTCGCGCCCACTCGCAGAGACCCGGCCTGTGGAGGCCTCGCCGCCCGCGCCCGCTACGGAGCAGGCTGAGGCGCCACTGCGCCACGCAGCCGAGGCCTCGCGCTCCGACGCGAAGGCCGCGAGCGCCGGCCGCGCTCATCTGGAGCGAGAGCACGCTCACACCGCCCCCCCGCCGAAGCAGATAGCGGTGAAGGTGGACGCGGAGGCGCTGGGGCGCACTGAGGTGCGCGTCTCCGTGCGGGGCGCGCATGTGGCCACTGTGATGCAGACCTCCTCGTGGGAGGCGAAGCAGTTGCTGGAGTCACGGCCTGACCTGCTGCGCGACGGTCTTGGCGCCGAGGGTTTGCTGCTGAACCAGATGAGCGTGGACGTGCACGCGCAGCGCCACAACCATCCGTGGGGCGGCCAGGCCTGGGCGCTTGCTCCGTCCGAGGCGGGCAGGACCGGGCGGAGCGGCCCAACCCCTTCGGTTGGGGAGCAAGGCGCGTGGTGGCACAAGGGGGTGATCGATCTTCTGGCGTAGTGCGTAGGGAGGAGTCAGGGAGGGCAGTGAGGGCGGGCAAGCGGACCGGGTCACCAACGGGGATCGCGCAAAGGAGGGCAACACGGATGATTCGTGGA
Source organism: uncultured Armatimonadia bacterium (assembly GCA_964528605.1). Taxonomy (GTDB): domain Bacteria; phylum Armatimonadota; class Zipacnadia; order CAZGSV01; family CAZGSV01; genus CAZGSV01. The sequence goes on along the minus strand of CAZGSV010000142.1, from coordinate 5,045 downwards.
GTAGGTTCCTGGACGGGGGTGGCGGGCGGAACGGAAGCGGGCGGGCTGGCGAGCCGCGGGCTGGGGAGAGATGCGTTTCTGGCGATGCTGGTGGCCGAACTGCGCAACCAGAACCCGCTCGAACCCTTGAAGAACGAGAACTTTCTGATGCAGCTGGCGACGTTCGATACGCTGGACCAGATGCACCAGGTGAAGGAGGCGGTCACGGAGTTGGCGCGGGTGCAGTTGGCGGCTCAGGGGGCGGCTTTGGTGGGGCGTAGCGTGGAGGCGAGCACGGAGCAGGGCGCGGTCATTGGAGTGGTGGAGGAAGTGGGTTTTGGTGGTGGAGACCTGTACTTGCTGGTGGGCGGGCAGTGGGTGCCGCTGGCTGCGGTAACGCGGGTGTGGTGAGAACGATGGTGGATAGGGTCAGCGGCGTTGGTGTCGGGTCGGCCGGCTCGGCGGTGGGGCAGGGGCAGGCGGCAGAGCAGGGTGGTTTCGCTCAGGAGTTGCGGGCCGCGTTCGAGCGCGAGGGCATTCACTTCTCCAAGCATGCGGCGCAGCGGTTGGAGGCGCGCGCGATAGCGATCTCGGAGGACACGGTACAACGTTTGGAGCGAGGGGCGGCGCGCGCCGCGGAGAAGGGGGCGCGGGCTTCACTCGTGCTGGTTGACGACTTGGCTTTCATTGTGAACGTTCGGGCGCGCACGGTGATCACCGCGGTGGACGGCGCGCACCGGCAGGGCAACGTCTTCACCAACATTGACAGCGCGGTGTTGGCCTAGGGGCCGGCCCTCTCGGAGGGGGCCCGGGCCAGTCGACTAAAGGAGGGAGAAAGGCAGAAATGGTTCGCGCGATGTTCTCAGCGACTTCGAGCATGCGCAATCACCAGGTGCGCATGGACGCCATCGGCAACAACATAGCCAATGTGAACACGACGGGTTTCAAGGCGAGCCGGGTGAACTTTGCGACGGCGCTGAGCCAGACCTTGCGGGCGGCGACGGCGCCGGTGCAGACGCGGGGGGGCTCGAATCCCTTTCAGATCGGGCTGGGCATGATGGCTTCTTCCACGGACACGGTGTTCTCGCAAGGCAATCTGCAGATGACCGGAAAGGGGTCGGACATTGCCATTGAGGGCGACGGCTTCTTGCTGCTGAGCGACGGGAGCAGGCTGGCCTACACGCGGGACGGGACGCTGGGGTTGGACGCGGAGGGGAGCCTGACGGCGCTGGCGAGTGGGCTGCGAGTGCAGGGGTGGCGGGCGGTGGACGGCGTGGTGGACTTGGGGGGCACGTTGGGTGCCTTGGGGATTCCCGTGGGGGCGATGGCGATAGCGCGGGCGACGAGATCGGTGACCTACGGGGGCAACCTGAGCGCGGAGCAGACAGGCTACTCCTCGGCCACGGGCCGCGCGCTGGCCGGGAACCGGGTGGAGGCAGTCGTTTCGGTGCAAGTGGGGACCAACGTGGTGAACGTCACGGTGCCGGGCACCGCGGCGGGAGCGACGCCGGCCTCGCCTGGTGCGGGCTCGGGCGCGTACAGCCCTGCGCCGCTGGCGGTGAGTCCGGAGTTGGCGCTCTCGGGTCAGGTGGGCGCCGAAGCGGCCTTTCAGGTTACGTGCGCCGGCAGGGCGGTGGACGGGACTCCCCTGGAGATGACGGGCACCTGGACGAACGCTAGCGGGGCCGACATCACCTCGATTGACGACTTTGCCAACGCCTGGAACAACCCGGCGAACTGGTCGGGTGGGCAGGTGGCGGTGAAGGTGCTCAAGGAGAGCGCCAACACCATTCGCTTCTTTGGGGTTCTGCGGGGCAACAACGCCTCGTTCACGATCACGGAGACGCCCAGGGCGGCGGGTGAGGCCGGGCACTTGGGACTGATGAGTGGGGTGGGGGTGGTCAACGGCCAGTCTGCGGAGGCGAATGGCGAGTACAACGGGCTGCAGTTGGCGTGGGCGCTGACCTGGAATCAGTATCAGGGGGGCGGGGCGACGGGGGTGGGGGCGACGACTGATGGCGCGGGCGGCCTCACGGTGACCAGCGGCACAGGGGGCACGGCGGGCAACTTGGTGCTGAGCGATGTGAGCGGCCGCGACGTACTGGATTACTTCGGGGCGGCGCCGGTGGCGGGCGCGCTGCCCACGGCACGGACTTCCATGCTCGTTTACGACTCCCTCGGCCTGACGCACTCGCTCAACCTGGAGTTCAACCGGGTGGGGAACCAGAACTCTTGGGAATGGCGGGCGAGCGACGCCGATAGCGGCCAACTGCTGCAGAGCGGCTTCATCGGCTTCGACGCCAACGGCACGTGCGTGAGCCCCAGCGCATCAGTGACCTTGACGCTGAACAACGGGGCTGTGTCGCCGCAGACGATCGCGCTGAACTTCGCTAACGTGCAGCAGTTGGCGGGGGGCACGACGGCTTCGCCGGTGGCCCAGGACGGCGTGCCTAGCGGCGTGCTGGAGTCGTATGCGATTGGCGGGGACGGCACCATCACGGGGATTTTCAGCAACGGCCTCAATCAGGCGCTGGGCCAGATTGCGCTGGCGAACTTTACGAATCCCTCGGGGCTGATTTGCGAGGCGGACAACCTGTGGCTGGAATCCATCAACTCCGGGCTGCCGCAGGTAGGCGTGGCGGGGCAGGGGCAGCGGGGGGCGCTGCTGGCGGGGGCGCTGGAGATGTCCAACGTGGATTTGGCGAACGAGTTCACCAACATGATCGTGGCGCAGCGCGGCTTTCAGGCCAACAGCCGCGTGGTGACGGTGAGCGATGAGATGCTGCAGGAGTTGCTGAACCTGAGGCGCTAGCGACAGGCGGGCCTGGGCCGCGCGGAAAGGTAACGAGCGAGCATGGTGCATTTGACCCGGTTGAGGGGCACGCCGCTGGTGGTGAACGCGGACTTGATCGAGCTGGTGGAGACGACGCCGGACACGGTGGTGACGCTGGTGACGGGGCGGAAGGTGGTGGTGGAGGAGAGCGCGGAGGAGGTGATGAACCGCGTGCTGCGCTACCGGGCGGCCGTTCATGGGCTGATGGAGCAAGTTGCCCTCGCACGTGAGGAGCGCGATGAGCCAACAGGAACAGACTCGACCGGCTGAGCCGGAGAGCGCGGAGGTGGCGCCCGCGGCACGGCCCTCGCGGCTGTGGAAAGTGCTGCTGCTTGCCTTGGTGCTGGCGGCCGCGGGCGCGCTGGCGTTTGTGGGGCGAGGCTACCTGCGCACGCGGGCGAAGCATCGTCCCCCCCCGCCGGCGGTGCTGGTGTCGCTGCTGGAGGAGCCGGGCACCTTCAACCTGTCCTCGCCCGACCAGTACGTGGTGCTGGCGGTGGACCTGGAAGTGAGAGGCGAGGACAGCGCGGCCAAGGTACAGGAGGCGGGCCCGAAACTGAAGGATGCGCTGATCAAGACTCTGAGCGGCTACAACCTGGGCCAGATCGTGGGAGAGCAGGGGAAAACCTCCCTGGCCCAGACGCTGGTGAAACGCTTCAACGAGGTGCTGGGGAAGGACCTGGTGCGGAACGTGTATTTCACCTCTCTCGTGACGCAGAAGATCTAGGCGGCAATGAAAGACAAGGAGCAAACGATCGGGCTGGAGGAACTGGAGGGTCTGGTGGGGGCACAGTCGCGGCAGGAGCGCCGGGGGCGGGCGCCGGACGGGCGGCAGCAGGTGCACGCCTACAACTTCCGCAGCCCGCACAAGTTCTCGCGGCAGCAGTTGCGGGCGGGGCAGGTGGTGCACGAGGGCTGGGCGCGCAACTTGGCGACGGTGCTGTCGGGCAACCTGGGGGAGCCGGTGCAGGTGACTCTGGCAGCGGTGGAGCAGGTGTCCTACCGGGGGTTCATTGAGGAGTTGGGTCTGGCTCTCTTCTACATCATCTCGCTGTCGCCCCTGGCTGGGCTGGCGCTGTTGGTGCTGGGGGGGCCGCTGGCGTACCCGCTGGCGGACCGGCTGCTGGGCGGCGCCGGGGCGCCTTCCGGGGCGCGGGCGGCGCCCACAGAGGTGGAGACGGTGGTGCTGCGCCGCTTGGTGGAGCGGGTGCTGAGCGCGTGGCGGCAGGAGTGGGCTCAGGTGATGGAGATCACCCCGCACGTGGAGGGCATGGAGACCGACCCGCAGTTCCTGCTGATTGCCCAGCCGGCGGAGACGGTGGTGCGCATCACGCTGGAGGTGGCCTGGGGGGAGGCCGTGGGGCATCTACACTTGGTGATAACTTGCGACAGCGCCGAGCGGGCGGTGCAGCGGTTGTGCACGCGGGACTGGCTGCACCCGGTGGAGCCTGCGAGCACTCCGCTGACGCGGCGGCAGCTGTCGCAGCAACTGTCTGCGGTACTGCTGGAGGTGATTGCGTGCTTGGGCAGCGCGCGACTGACATTGCGGGACCTGCTGCAACTTGAGGAGGGGGATATTCTGCGTCTGGACACGCGGGCGGATGGGGAGATCACTTTGGGCATTGGTGAGCAACCCAAGTTTCGTTGCCGCCCCGGCCTCTTGGGCAAGAGGCTGGGGGTGCAGGTGACGGGAGTCATGGAGGAGGAGGGCGGTGAGTGAGTTCACGG
>CAZGSV010000142.1:0-495 GCA_964528605.1 uncultured Armatimonadia bacterium | reverse complement strand
AGTTCACGGCGACCAAACCGCGGCCGGCGGCGGGGCTGCCTTTGGATGCGCAAGCGGCTGAGGTCTTTCGGCGCGGGTGGGAGGCTGCTGGCGCGGCGCTGGCGGCGGCCAGCGGCAAGAGGGTCACGCTTGCGGATACGTCGGTCGAGGAAGATGACCCGCTGAGTGTCCTGGGGCAGTTCAGCCAGCCTCTCTTTGCCTTGCGCCAAGACACGGCGGACGGCGCTGCCAGCGCCTTCCTGTTCTTGCCGAGCGAGGAGGCGTGGCGTCTACTTGGCGCGGGCGAGGCGCCCGCGGGTGAAGGGAGCAGCGAGGAGCAGCGCGAGCAACTGAGGCCCCTGGCGGGGGCGATGCTGGAGGTGCTGGCGGCTCGGGTGGATGAATGGTTAGGGCTGGGCGCGGACCTGGGCGGGGCAGTGCCTGTGATTGGAGAGCCCGAGCAGCGGCTTGCCCTGCGGGCGGCATTCGTCAACGGCCAGGCGCTGGTGAGTCGCG
>CAZGSV010000141.1:0-7273 GCA_964528605.1 uncultured Armatimonadia bacterium | reverse complement strand
CGGATCGGCGGCGCGGATCGGCTGCTGGAAGCGCTCGGCCCTGAAGGTGTGGGCGCCGTGCTCGACCCCGGCGTGCCGGCGCACGTGAAGCCGGGCTGGAATGACTACGGCCGCTACGTGCGCGCGGCGGGCGACCCAAGGAACACGGGCCAGGGCGGCAAGCGCCGGACGATACGCAGCGGGCAGGTTCTTGAGTTTGGCCCCCTGCGCGCTCGGTGCGCGGTCGTCAATGGCGACGTGGACGATGGCGTGAGCGGCAGCGCTTACGACGTTCGCCTTGACCTGGGCAAGCAGAAGCACTCGAACGCGCGCAGCGCGGGCCTGCTGCTCACTTGCGGCCAGTTCGAGTACCTGACTTGCGGCGACATCACGAGCAACGAGCGCCAGCCGGAGTCGCCCGGCGTCGAGAAGGCCTTGGTGGCGGCGAGGGCGCTCTACAACACCTCGCTGACTCCGCCCGAGCGCCGCAACCAGGACGACGGCCGCGTGGACGTGTATCACGTGGACCATCACGGGTCGGACGGCAGTTCGGGGCCGAAGTTCGTGCGCGCGATAGGCCCTCGCGTCGCTGTCATCTCCTGCGGCGGCAAAGAGGCACCCAACTCGCAGTATCGGCACCCGCGGCCGGACGTGCTTGCGCTGCTGGCGGCAGTGGGGGCGCAGACCTACGTCACCGGGGCGGGCAATGTGTCGGCGGGAGATTACTCATTGGGCGCGGCCTCATGGCGCCTGCCGGCGAGCGTGCACCTGGGCCAGGGCGAGATTCTGATTCAGGTGAGCGCGGATGGCAGCACCTATCGGGTCTGGCCAAGAGAGGGGCAGCCGTCGCCGGAACTGCGAAGCGAATAGTCGCACGCCTCGCGGGCGAGTCGCCCGACGCGCGGCTACAGAGGCAGCCGAGTTCCCAGCGCGGACTTCGTCGCGCGCTCGTAGATGAGCCTGGCGGTTGCCATATCCTCGATGGCGAGGCCCAGGTTCATCGCGAGGCAGCGTTCGCGGTCGTGCTGACGGCCCGGCTTGGCGCCGGTGACGATCTCGCCGAGGTCGGCGTAGACGTGGGGGATGCGCTTGAAGTAGCCGACCGAGCGGTAGTAGTTGAGTTGCGCGAGGTCATCGGTGCAGAACTTGTCGGCCGCGGCCAGGGCCTCGGGCTTCCAGTAGGAATCGTAGTCGAGGGCGACGCCGAGAGCGCCTTCCTTGAACCACTCGCGCTCGATGACGGGGTTTGGCTCCTTGAGAATGGGTCCTGAGGTGACCACGATGTCGGCTTCGACGACGGCCTCGCGTGGCCCCGGGGCGCCGACGACCTCGAGCCCGGTGTGCCGGCGCATTTGGACCACATACTTCTCGTGATTGGCGGGGGAGATGTCGTAGGCGAGCACCTTGGTCAATCGGGGGCAGACTTCGCGCAGGGCGAGCAGATTGCTGCGGCCCTGGACGCCGCACGCCAGAATCCCCAGTGTCTGGGCTCCGGGCGGCGCGAGGTACTTGGCGGCGACGGCGGTGGCCGCGCCGGTGCGCATAGCGGTTATCCAGGTGGCATCCATGATGGCGATGGGGAAGCCGGTCTCCGGGTCGTTGAGCACCAGCAGGCCGGAGATGTAGGGCAGGCCGCGCTTGAGGTTGCTGGGGTAGCCGCTGATCCATTTGATGCCGGCGGCGCCCATGTCCGGAAGGTAGGCCGGCATGGCGTGGATGAAAGCGTCGGGGCCAGTATGGATACCGGGCTTGGGGGGCATCTCCGCCCGGCCCTGACCTTTCTCCACGAAGGCGGCCTCCACCGCCTCGATTATCTCGCGCATTCCCAAACCCACCGCCTCCACCTCGGCCCGCGATAGGTAGAGAACCTCCATGCCGGTCACTTCCCTTGTGCTCAATGCTCCCTTAGGGCTAGGCACGCATGGAACATGTTGCACCGTCGCCGGGCGGGGCTGCAAGGGGTTCGGCAGTGCCGGGGATGCGAGCGGGCGCACGCTGGCCGTCGCCGGCACGCCTTTACCCTCGTCGCGCTCTTCGCTACGCTCTAGGGTGCCGTCAGGAGGAATGTCACGATGCCTACTTTGATCTTCTCGCTGCTGGGCGTTCTCGTGGGCCTTGCCCAAGGGCCGCAGCCGCTGTGGGTGTATCAGGAGCAGAGCGGGATTGTGTGCTCGCCGCTGGTGGCCGATCTCAACGGGGATGGGCGGTTGGAGACGCTCATCCTCGGCCAGGGCGGGGAGGTGTCGTGTCTGGGACCGGACGGCGTTCTCTTGTGGCGGGCAAACGCCGAGGAGGAGTTCAACTCGGGCGCGGCGGTGGCGGACTTGAATGGCGACGGCGCGTTCGAGATCGTCGCGGCCACGCGGGGGGGCAAGGTGCTCTGCCTGGGAACGGTCGGCTCCGCCAGTGCGCCTCTGAGCCCCACGGGGAGGCTCCTGTGGCAGTACCAACTGGCCAACACGGTGGATTGGACTTCTGTGGGAGTGATTGGAACAGGCGACGCAACTTGCCTGGCTGTATCCCAGACCGAGGGCACGGTCACTTACCTGAGCCCCGCGGGGGGGCTGCTGCGGGAGGTTGGGGTGCCGAGCGGGGCCACTTCGCTGCTGGCCGTGGCGGACGTGAACGGCGACGGCAGAGCGGAGATGCTGGTGCCGTGCGAGTACGGGCAACTGGTCTGCCTGACTGCCGAGGGCGACACATTGTGGACGGCCCGGCCGGTGAAGAACGGGGTGGCGGGACCCGTGTGCGCGGACCTGAATGGAGACGGCGCCGTGGAGGTCCTCGTCGGGGGGGGCGAGGGGACGCTGTTCGCGCTCGAGGGAGCGTCGGGGCGGACGCTTTGGTCTTTTCCGTCGGCGGGCGCGATTGACGCTTCCATTGCCGTTGCAGATCTCGACGGCGACGGGAGGAAGGAGATCGTCTTCACTTCGATGTGGGCGTTGAAGGCCTACTGCCTGGACGCGCAGGGCAAGAAGCGATGGGAGTTCGCGACCCACGGGAAGGTTCCCTACGCGCCGGCGATCGGGGACGTTGACGCGGACGGGGCGCAGGAGATCGTCCTGCCTGACCGGAGCCGCTATGTTTACTTCCTTGCGCCGGACGGCACGCTCAAGGAGGAGATGCGGGTGGAGGGCGGGATGAATGCGTCGCCGGCTCTCGGAGACGTGGACGGCGACGGCGCGCTGGAGATGGTGCTGGCGACGGAGACGGGCAAGGTGTATTGCTTCCGGATGGGCAAGTACCGAGGCCCGGCTTCGCTGCTCTGGCCGATGCACCGGCTCGATTTGACGCAGTCCGCGGATGCTACCGGGGGGCGCGCCGCCGTCGAGGCGGGGGCGCGAGTGTCGGCGGCGGACGAAGGGGCGCCGCAAGTGGCAGCGACGAATGCGCCACGTTCGGCAGAGGCCTCGGTGAGCGCCGGCGATTTCTTCTTGGGAGGCAACACGGCGCTTGGGCAAGTGAGCAATCCTGACGGAGAGGCGGTTCGCTTGCTGCTTGCGGTCACCGATCCGACGGCCGTCCGCTATTCAACGGCGGTGGATTTCGCCGACAAGAGCGAGGAGGTGGCGCTGCGCTTTCCAGTTCTTGCGAACGGAGATTACCGCGCCGAGGTGACGCTCCGGCGCCTGAGCGATGGGGCGGTGCTGGACGAGGCGTGGGCTCTCTACCGGTCGGTCGCCCTGGGCGCGGAGGACGAGGCGTTGGTGAACGAGCGGCTCGGGCGCGTGGGGAACGCGATAGAGCGCTTGCGCGCGCGCCGTCCTCAGGAGGTCGAGGACCTGGAGTTGCGGCTGGAGCGGCTGCAGAGGCGGCTGACAGCCCTGCGCGAGCGGGCCCGCGTGTTTGCGGAGATGAGCGCCGAGCAGCAGGCGGAGGCGATAGCGTTCGCGGCGGGGGTGCGCGAGGAGGTGGAGGAGTGGGCGGCGGTCGCAGAGTGCAGCGCGGCGCGGCTCGTGAATGACGAGTCTCGGCGGGTGGTGGTGTGGCGGAGCAATCCTTGGGAGGCGGTGCCCGCGCTCGCGAGGCCCGCCACAGGGCTCGCGCAGGAGATCGCCGCGACCGTGCTAAAGGGCGAGTGGTACTCGACCACGGTCAACCTCACGAATCTCACCAGCGTGACGCGGAGCGTGCGCGTGCGGCCGCACCCGGCGCCTGGGGAGGCCCGCGCGCTGGCGTGGGAGAGGTTGACGATACGAGAGGTGGCGAACATCGCGGCGCCGCAGGCGGAGGGCGCGCCGGTGGTCTACGCCGATTACCTGCCGGAGGCGAACGCGGCGGGCTACTTCGTGCTGCCTCCTTGGGAGACGCGGCAGGTGTGGCTGACGCTGGACACACGGGGGCTGGAGGCGGGCGAGTACCTGCTGCCGCTGGTGGTGAGCGAGGTCGCGCCCGAGCGCTCGGCGGAGATCATCAACGTGCGTTTGCGCGTGCGGCCGGTGGCGCTGCCCGAGCCGAATCCGTTTCTGTCGTGCTGGTGGTCGTACCGCGAGTGGGACACGCATCCCGAGTGGGCGAAGTTCCAGGCGGACTACTACATCAACTTGTTCCCGGGCGTGGGGATCCCTCTCGGTGAGTTCGATGAGGGCGGCAAGATGGTCAAGCCGCCGGATTTCAGCCAGGTGGATGCGTACGTGGCGCTGCGGCGGTCGGCGGGGCAGGCGTCGTTCCTGTTCAACGAGCCGTTCATCAGCCTGCCGGATGGCTTCGAGGTTGAAGAGGTGAACATGGCACAGGGGCGGCTGGTGGAGATGCGACCGCGGGCGCGCAGGATGTACGAGCAGTGGCTGCCGCTGGTGGCGGCGCATCTGAAGGACCTCGGGCTCGACTACGCGGACTGGGCGTTCTATCCGATAGACGAGCCGAATCGCGGCGCGACTTGCCTGATTGCCTCGCTGAGCCGGGTGGCGAAGCAGATAGACTCGAGGGTGCGCTTCTACATTGACTTCGTGAGCCCGCACGACGTTTACGACCTGCAACTGGTGTTGCCCTACTATGACTTGTGGTGCCCGCAGCCGGAGAACGCGTTTCACTCGAAGTGGGGACATGAGTTCATGCGACAGACGCTGGCGGCGGGCGGGCAGGTGGTCTGTTACGGCATCTACGGGCCGCAGAGCACTTGGCGCCGGTATCGGATAATGCCTTGGGAGTGCGCGAAGTACGGTGCGACGGGAGCGGGCGGATGGGTGCTCATAGACCACCCGTGGGGCGCTTGGCCTAGCGAGCCAGGAGCGACCGTTGCCAACCACGCGATAAGTGGAGGATGGGAGCACCTATATCCGACGAAGAGGCTGGAGGCGTATCGCGAGGGGGTGGAGGATTACCTTTACCTCTACCTGCTGGGGCAACTGGCGGATCGGGCGGAGGCGGCGGGGCTGAGGAAGGAGGCCGCACAGGCGCGCTCGCTGCGGGAGGAGGCGATGGCGGCGGTGCTGCCGTTTGGGGAGATGCCGGGGCTGCCGGTGACGGCCGGGCAACAGGCGGAGGCTTCGTCGCGGGCGTACGAGACGCTGGAGAAGTACCGGGCGCTGGTTGGTGGCGCGATAGAGGCGCTGGGGGGGGTAGTGGCCAGTGGCCAGTGAGGGTAGACGGTCCCTCGGCATGCTCGGAACAGGTAGACGGCAAACGGTAGACGGGAGGGCCCCGCCCGGAGCGAGGCGATCGGGTCTGTCGCCCCGCCTCTGGCGGGGCTCCTTGTACTTTGGGCGGATGGGTGATGCCGAGGGAAGCGGAAGGGGCTCGGGAAGAGGTTGGGGGACTCCTTGGGCTTCGAGCCCGTGCTGCAAATGGGTCCTTCCGAGCCGCCTGGGTTACGCCGGACGGTATCTGGGGTGCAGGCCCGCCTGCGCTCCGCCGGCGGGGCTGGGCGGGTGAACCCGCGTTGATCGTGCCTGGGGCAGACCCGCCTCAGGCGGGCGGGCAGGGGCGCCTGCCCCTACGGGTGTCGGCGGCGGGGGTCGCTGTCTGCGCGCTAGACGTAGTTCATTTCGTACATGGGGACTGGGAGGGGTAGGGTCTTCTCGAGGGCATTGCGGAGAGGGCCGGAGGCGGGGTAGGAGGCCTTCTCGCGGTCGTCCAGGGTGCCGAAGAAGAGCTGGGCGACCGCTTGGCCCTCGACGCGGAGGGACTGGTCGCCGAGGCGGACGGTGACGTCGTCGGGGGTGCCCTCAACCGAAAGGGCATTGGCCACGGCCTCGCCGGCGCGGCGGACGAGGAGCGGGCGTATGGTCTGCAGGAAGCGCCGGGGGTTGAGGATCTTGAACGTGCCGCCGGCGCCGCCCCATTCGAGGGAGACGCCGCGGCGGGCGAGCTCATCGAGGAGGGGCTTGTCCCAGCCGCCGACGCTCAGGCCGCCGCGTTGGAGGCCGTTCTCGCACATGGCGGCGCGCAGGCCGTCGAGTATGGCGGCCGGTTCGCCGGCGTACTCGCGGACATGGACGCCGTGATCTCTGCGCCAGCGGAGACAGAGGTAAGCGGCGGGCGCGCCGTCGTTGAGGACGATGAGGTTCGACTGTCCCTCGCGCTGTCCCGGCGCGCCACCGAGGAGTGTGGTGAGCATTTCGCGCGAGCGGACGAAGTGGGCGGTCTTGCGGGAGTAGGCCTGGAGCATGAAGTCGAGGTCGTCGGGGAGGGTGATGGGTCTTAGGGTTACTTCCACGGGCGCCGGAGGCATGGAGCCGGCCTCAATGCGCGCCATGGCTTGCTTACCGACATCGGCGCAGTCGATGCGGCGGTAGAGGCCGCGGCCACCGGAGACCATCATGACGTCGCCGCCGTCGGCTTGGATCTTCTCCATGGAGTCCTGCATGAGCAGGGTGGCGTAGCCGCGCCCGCGGTTCTGCTCGTAAGTAGCGACGCAGCCGATGAGGCCGAAGCCGACCGTGCAGCCGTCGAGGGAGGCGTCCACGCGGCTGATGCCGACGTGGGAGACGACCTTGCCGTCCTCGAGCATGATGCGCAGGTTGTCGAGGTTGTTCTGGTTGAAGAGGATGGGGAGCCACTTATCGAGGCCGGGATTGAAGACCTCGGAGACGACATCAATAACACCGGGGTAGTCTTCGGGACGGGAACCGCGGGGACCTCCGACTTTGGGTTCGTGCTTGGTCATGGCTTTTGGGGCGTCACCGCCCACCTCCTAACCAGTCTATGATATCAGCGACGGAGGCCTGTCCGTCGCGCACTACCAGATTGCCCTGAGCGCCGGCGGCGCGGTAGCCGGCGCGCAGCCACGAGAGGTCGAGGCCGGCGCCCGCATTGTGGACCATGAGCCTACCGGGCGCGCACAAGGCGCCCG
>CAZGSV010000140.1:0-7410 GCA_964528605.1 uncultured Armatimonadia bacterium | reverse complement strand
AGGAGTAGGCGAGCACCAGGAGGGCGTAGTCGCGCTTGCCGCGGGCGGTGACGCGATCCGGCGCCTGGAGCAGGCGCATCACCTCATCCACGCTGAGCACTCTGGGGAGCGGCTTGCGCGCCTGCGGCAGGCGCCAGCCGACGAAGGGATCGTTGCGCAGCCGACCCATCTCGCGGAGGTGCTCGAGCAGCGCCTTGACCGCGGTCATTTTCCGTGCCACCGACGACTCCTTGGCGCCCGCGCTGAAGAGCTGGGCCTGATAGGCGGCCAGGTGCGGAGGTTCGAGAATGGGGTCGGGGAAGACGCCGCGGCTCTGCAGGTAGAAGAGGAACTGCCTGACGTCGCGGCAGTAGGCGAGCACGGTGTTGAGGGCGGCGCCGCGCTGGCTCACGAGGTAGCGCTCGAACTCCTCGGCTAGGTCGGCATACCGGTCTTGCAGACGCGCTGGCTTTTTCGCTTCGCCCATATGGCAGCCCGGTCTAGGCGCAAGTCCCCCGCCTACTCGGCTCGCCGCACACGCACGCCTTCCGTACACTCCAGACGTGTAACTATCTCGCTTATCAGGGGTTCGATCTCTTCGTCGGTCAGGGTGCGCTCCGCGCTGCGGAAGCGGAGCCGCACGGCGACCGCGCGGGAGCCGGCGGGCACTTGGGCGCCGGAGTAAACGTCGAAGACCTCCACCGACTCGAGGAGTTCTCCGGCGGCGCCGCGCATGATGGTCTCGAGATCGGCATAGGTCACGGCTACCGGCGCGATGACCGAGAGGTCTCTCAGAGCAGGGGGATAGATGGGAACGCCGAGATAGCCGCGGTGGCGGTGCTCGAGCCCGGCGACGGCTCCGAGGTCAATCTCGGCGAACCACAGGTCGCCCCCCAACTCGTAGGAGCGTTTGGCCTCTTCGGTGACCGCGCCCAGGTGCGCCACCACGGCGTCGCCGACTTTGGCGGCGGCCGCCTTGCCGGCCTCGAGGCCAGGGTATTCGCTTGGCTGAAAGAGCAAGGGGGGCACATCGAGCGACTCGAGGGCGCTTTCGACTATGCCCTTGAGTTGGTAGAAGTCGGCGGCGGCCTCAGGTAGGTTCCAGGCGCCTATCCAGTTTCGGCCGGTGATGAGGATGCCGGCGCGGAGGGCCTCGACTAGTTCGTCGCCCTGGCGCCGGTAGGCCTTGCCCACCTCGAAGAGGTAGAGGTCCTGCGTTTCCCGCTGGAAGTTGTGGGCCGCGACTTCGAGCATGGAGGCGAGCAGTCCGGTCCGCAAGACGGAGTACTCAGCGGAGCGTGGGTTACGGGCTTCAACGGGCTGCGCGGCGCCCGCGCCGAGGCTCAGACGGGCCGCCTCGGAAGAGACCAGGCTGAAGGTCTGGATCTCGGTGAGGCCGCAGTTCTGTAGGGCGGCCTTGACCCGCTCGCCAAAGGCCGCCTCTTCTCCGTAGCCCCCAGCCTGCACTTCGCCGCGAGGGAGCATGAGGGGAATCTCGTTGTAGCCGTGGATGCGGGCAACCTCCTCGGCGAGGTCCTGCCAGATGGTCACATCGTTGCGGTGGTAGGGGATGACGGCCTTCCAGGGCGCGCCGGCCTGCACGGTGAGCCCGAGGCGCTCGAGGATTTGGCGCTGCTGCTCGTCGCTGACTTCGACGCCGAGGAGGTCACGAATCTTCTGGGGCAGGAACTCGATCACGGTCCGCTCCTTGCGCCCAGGCCAATGGTCAATGACGCCCTTGCGGCTCTTGGCCCCGCTCCACTCGCACATCAAGGCGGCGGCGCGGTTCATGGCTTCGACGGTGCCGCTGGGGTCCACCCAGCGCTCGAACCTGTAGGAGGACTCGCTCGCCAAGCCGAGGCGGCGTGAGGAGCGCATGACGGAGCCGGGCTTGAAGTTGGCGGACTCGATCAGCACTCGCTGGGTGTCGGGGCGGACCTCGGTGTTTTCGCCTCCCATGACGCCCGCAAGCGCCACCGGCCGCCTTGCGTCCGCGATGACCAGGTCTTCGGCGGTCAGGAGCCTCTGCACGCCGTCAAGAGTGGCCATGACTTCTCTCGGACAGGCGCGGCGGACGATGATGCGCCCCTCTGCGAGCAGCCTGAGGTCGAAGGCGTGGAGGGGCTGCCCCAACTCGAGCATGACGTAGTTGGTGGCGTCCACGATGTTGTTGATGGGACGCACGCCGAGGGCCTCAAGGCGCGCCTGCACAAGAGAAGGAGAGGGACGGATGGTCACGCCCTCGATGACCTGTGCGGAGTAGCGGGGGCAGAGGTCAGGCGCCTCGATGATCACTTCGGCGGCGTCTTCGACCGTCTCTTCCGTCTCCGGCGCGGGAACGCAAGCGGGCGGGCGCAAGGGAACGCCGGCGATGGCGGCGACTTCCCTGGCCAGGCCGCGCAGGGAGAGCCCGTCGCCGCGGTTGGAGGTGACCTTGATCTCCAGCAGGAAGTCAGGGCTGCCGAGCAGGTCAATCTCCTGCCAGGCCTCGACCTCCATGCCGGCCATGGTGAGGCGTTCGGCCAGTTCAGGCGCGGGCCAGGGGACTTCGACCCATTCGCGCAGCCAACTGAGCAGAATGCGCAACGGCGTAGGGCCTTTCTAGGGGACGGGGACTTCCTTGCCGCGGGCCGCGCTCTTATAGACGGCGTCGAGGATGCGGGTGGTGATGAGCGCTTCTTCGCCCGGGATGGGGACGGGCTTGTTCTTGCGGATGGCTTCGATGAAGCCCTTGGCAGAGAGGTAATGGGTGCCTTCGTCGCGGGGCACCTCGGGCTGGATGTCAGCGATGTAGCCGTCGTATTCGCCGAAGATCTTCAGGGGGGAAAGTTGAGCGCCGGCCTCGGTGCCGATGAGGATGGAGTTGAACTCGCCGCCGCCGGGGATGTTGGCAGCCCAACTGGACTCCAGCATGACGACGGCGCGGTTCTTGAAACGGATGAGCGCCACGGCCATGTCCTCGACGTCGAACTTCTTGGGATCCCACTGCCAGCCGGTTTTGGGGGGCTTGCGCATACCGATCTCGGCGAAGGTGACACCGGAAACGGAGACGGGCTCGGGCAAGCCCATCAGCCAGAGGGTGAGGTCGAGGATGTGGACGCCCAGGTCGAGCAGGGGGCCGCCGCCGGATTCCTTCTTGACGGTGAAGACGCCCCAACTGGGTATGCCGCGACGGCGGGTGCAGAGGGCGCGGGCGGCGTAGATGCGCCCGAGTTTGCCGGCCTGGATGAATGCCTTGAGCGCTTGGGCGTCGGGGCGGAAGCGGTTGTTGAGGCCGACCTGCAGTTTCTTGCCGGTCTTCTTGGCCGCCTTGACCATGGCGAGGCCGTCGGCGGCGGTAACGGACATGGGCTTCTCGACCAGGACGTGCTTGCCGGCTTCGAGCGCGGCGATAGTCTGCTCGGCGTGGTAGGCGTTAGGGGTGCAAATGCTGACGGCCTCAATCTCGTCCATGGCGAGCAGGTCGCGGTAGCGGGTGAACACGTGGGGGACCTCGAACTCAGCCGCGGCTTGCTGCGCGACTGCGGGGTACTTGTCGCAGACAGCGACCATCTCGACTCCCTCGACGCGCTTGTAAGCGGGCATGTGCGCGCCACGCGCGATGCCGCCGGTGCCGATGATACCTACGCGAATCTTCCTCAACGGATTCTCCTCCTTGTTGACCGGGCAGAAGTCTACTGGGCGGAGCGGATTCGCAGCATTCTAGGAACCGGCTGTAAGCGCGTCAACCGAGGCGCGGACTGCGGCGGGGAGGAGGAGCGAGGGGGCACGACGGCCTTGGGCGGGCGAGGGGCGCTCTGCTATACTGCGGGCACAAATGATCTGGTTTCCGGCGCTGTTCATCTCCTTCATCACCGGCACGGTGATCGGGTCTTTCCTCAACGTCTGCATCCACCGTCTTCCGCGCGACGAGTCCATAGTCAATCCACCGTCGCACTGTCCCAAGTGCAACCACCGGCTGGGGCCGGCGGACTTGGTGCCGATACTCTCGTGGCTGCTGCTCAGGCGGAAATGCCGGTACTGCGGCGCTCCCATCTCCGGTCGGTACGCGATGGTGGAGGGAATCACGGGGGTGCTCTTCGCCTACGCGGTGTGGCACTACCGGCTAACGCCCGCGCACATCCCATTCGCCTGGGTGATCATGGCCGGGCTCGTCATCATCTTCTTCGCGGACTTGGAGACTTTTCTGGTGCCGGATCAGGCGGTGTGGGCGATAGGGCTGGCGGGAGTGGGGCTCAACGTGCTGCAACTGGTTCAGGGAGAGCAGTCGCCGCTTACCATTCCGGTGGGGACGGCCCACTGGACGGGCCACATACCGGTGCCGCTGTCCATACCAGGGGCAGTTTTCGGGGGCGGGGTGCTGGCGCTGATCCGCTGGGTGTTCACCAAGATATACAAGCGCGAGGCCATGGGACTGGGGGATGTGAAGATTGCAGCCGCGGTAGGGACCTACGCGGTGCCGTGGGCGCCGTTTCTGATGTTCTTCCTCATCGGCGTTTTCGCAGGGGCCTCGGCGGGCGTGGCGGGCATGGCGCTGAAGAAAGTGCGCCTGCGGCAGGAGATCCCCTGGGGGCCGTCGCTGGCGTTGGCCGGCCTGATCGCGCTGTTGTGGATGCCGACCTTGATGCGCGGCTTGGAGTGGTGGTTGTCGCACGCCACTCTGGAATAGGCGATGCGAGTGGCGTGGCGCGTACTGGTAGCCGCGGGTAGCGGCGGGCTGCTGTGGGCTGCGTTCCCCAAGTTGGACTTGTGCTGGCTGGCGTGGGTCGCGCTGGCTCCGTTCTTCGGGCTGTATGCGGCGTCGCGCCCCCCCCGGCCGGGGCTCACGGGCTGGGTTTTCGGGCTCGCCTTCGCGACCGGCACCTTGCACTTCGTCGCCATATTCGGGTATCTGCCGGTTGCCGCGCTGGTGCTACAGCAGTCGGTGTTCTACTGGGTGTTGGGCGCGCTGCTGGGCCTCGCGGCCAGGCGCGGGACCTGGGCGCGCACCTTCGGGTTTGCCGCGCTCTGGACGGCGGCAGAATGGGCGCGCTCGTTAGGTCCGCTAGGCCATACCATCGGCGCGCTCGGGTACTCGCAGCAGAAGCCGCTGGTGCCGGTGCAATGCGCGGCTCTGACGGGGGTCTTCGGCGTCTCGTTCGTTGTGGCGCTGGTGAACGCCTGCCTTGCCGCGATGATCATGCACCGGCGGCGGGGGGGGCGGGAAGGGCTGCCGGCGCCGGTGACGATGGCCGCTCTGTTGCTCGCCGCCTGCCTCGGCTTCGGCTGGTGGCGGCTGGGCGGTGAAGAGCGCGAGGCGACGGGACCTAGCTACCGAGTTGGGGTGGTGCAAACGGAAGTGAAGCCGGGGCCGCCGGGCACGTGCGGCATATTCGCGGAGGACGACTTCGACCAGCACATTAGAGCCACGGAAGCAATGCCGCGTGGCACGGACCTGGTGGTCTGGCCGGAGACGGTGGTCACGGAGAGCGTGCTCGGCAATCGCGCGCTGCGCCGTCCGATTGAGGAGGCGGCTCGACGCACCAATGCCTTCGTGCTCGCCGGCAGCACGGAGAGGGAGGGGAGCAGGAAGTACAACTCGGCGGTGCTGTTCGGCCCGGACGGCGAGGTGGTGGGCCGCTATGACAAACGGCACCTGGTTGTCTTCGGTGAATACGTTCCGCTGCGGGAGCAACTGGCGATGATATTCGAACGCTACCCGGTGCCGACGCGGGATTACGCGCCCGGCAGGTATCCGCCGGTGCTGAGGGCAGGGCGGGCGCGGCTGGGGATGATGATTTGCTTCGAGGCGTTGTTCCCCTGGGCGGCGCGCGAGGCGCGGAACCTGGGCGCGAACCTGCTGGTGGTCACCACGAACGACGGCTGGTTTCTCTTCACTGCGGGGGGCTACCACTCACTGATTGCGTGCGCGCTGCGGGCAGTGGAGAACAACGCGCCCATGGTGCGGGCCGCCAAGACCGGCGTCTCGTGCTTCATAGACACACGCGGGCGGATTCACTCGCCCACACGGCTATTCGAAGCGGCTACTTTGCACAGAGAGTTGCGGTTGGCCGGCGCGCGGACGCTTTACGACAGGATCGGCGACCTGTTGGCGGTGCTCTGCGTCGCCTGGGCTGTTTGGTTGGTGGTAGCCACGGTGGCCAGGCGGGGGAAACGGCGCACGGAACCACTGACCGAGTAGGGCTATTAAGAGCCCGGGGTGGAGGGTGGCGCGGGCGGTTGCTCGGTGGCCGGCGCGGGGGCGGCAGTCTCGCTTGAGCCGGGCGGTGTGGCCGTGCCCGCAGATGGGGTCTGGGTAGGAGTGGCTTCGGCGGGCGGAGTCTCAGCGGGCTGGGCTTCGGCGGGCTTCTTCTCTTCTTCCTCGACGAAGCCGATCATCTTGATGCCCCAGGCCTCAACGGTGTCGTCGGCGGTATTGATGACCGCCTTGTCGCACTCGAGGCGCTGGCCTTTCTCGTCGGTGACGACGACATTGTCCGTGACGGTGAGGAGGTCCTCTTTCTCCTTGAACTCGACCTGGTCGGCCTTGGCGGTGCGTTCCCCCTGCTTGACGGTGACCGAGCCGGTGCCGAGGGCCCGCTTCTCGTCGTAGTAGTACTCCAGTTTGTCGCAGGTGAGGGTGGCCTTCTTGCGCTTAATGGCCTTAGCGTCTTCGCGTTCCTTCTCCTGTTCGGGCTCGGCGCCGGGGGCGCCGGCGGCCGGGGCGCTCTCTTTGGGCTGCGGCATGCGCACCACGGTTACGTGGCCTTCGATGACGGCGACCTTGACGTTCATGTCCACCATCACCTTGTCGCCGGTGACGGTGGTCTCGACGTCGAGTTCCTCAGTCTTCTCCTCGGGCGCCTTGGCGGCGGGCGGGTTGGCCTCGGCCGCGGGTGGAGTGGGCTGGCCTTCGCTTGCGGCCGGTTGGGCGGCCGCCACTTCGCCGGTTGGCGGAGGCGCGGCCTGTTCAGCCGGAGGCTCCGTTGTCTTGATGGTCTCGCGGTGGGTGTCAACGATCTTCCACTGGCCTTCGGCCCAGGCCTTCTTCTGGTCGGCGTTGTAGCGCACGGAGGGGGCGAAGAGGGTGACGTCCTCCTGCTTGATGACGACGTTGCCGTCAAGGGTCCAGAGGCCGGCGCGGTCGTCATAAGTGAGGTGGTCGGCGCTGATCTCGACGCGGCGCTTCTTGGGCTCGGACGACTTATCCCCGGTAGGCGGCGTGGCCTGCTGGGCCCCGGCGAGGCCGAGGCTGAGGCCGAGGATCACGAACAGCAGCCAACGCCGACTCATCCTCTTCTACCTCCTGGGCGGCGCAACGCAGCCAGACGGGCCTCCGCGCTTTCGGGCTCGAAGACGATCTTCACATCGCCGTTGAAGGCGGCGCGACGCCGCACGCCGTCCACGATCAGGCTATCGGCGGAAAGTTGGTCAGGCCCGAGGGTAGCGGTG